>JBMYQA010000409.1:0-4439 GCA_049600855.1 Flammeovirgaceae bacterium
TTAAAGTATTAAAAATATCTCTTTCATTCTTAACTTTACTAAAGTGCCAACCACCCTCTTCAATTATATTCACATTAATTAGTTTATTTGTAGAAAATAAAGTATCAATCCTCCAAAATTTATATTTTTTATTAGAAGTTCTATATTTTGCATGATATGCAAACTGATACAGCATCCAATCTTTGCGGCTTTCTAGCTCTTCCTCAATTGCCTTTAAAATTCTCTTTGCTGTAAATTGCTTGAAATCTCTCAATAAGTTTGCTAAATGAATATTTTCTTTTGTTGATGCAATTAAATGCAGATGATTACTCATCAAACACCAAGCATACAATAAAAGTCCTTTGCGCTTTTGGCAAAACTTCAACGAATCAACGATGATTAATTTATACGCTGGGCGGGTAAAAACATCAATCCAATCTACTACAGTTAGTGTCAGGAAATAGAGTTTTCCTTCTTCAATCTCATTTCTAATCATTTTTGTGTGTTTTGTTTTTGTACTTTAGAATCAAAGTTAATAAACTTTGATTAACATGAGCATCTTTATGTAAGTTTAGAAACTTACATGATATAGTTGAGGTTAGGAAACCTCAACGAGCAAGCAAGTTAGAAAGAAAACCCAATGAGCATCATATCTAAGCTGGTAGAGGTTTCCCAACCTCTACCCCATCATTTTAAGCTTCCTAGCTTAAATAAATTATAATTCATTGACAGCTAACGATCCTCATAGTGTTTCATCGCTTCCTCAAGCAAGCGATCTTTCTCTATGGGTACTACGCCTAAATGCTCGCAGACTAGCCCGCCTCCTAGATTGGCGATTCCTGCTACTTGGGGTAACGATAAACCAGCAGCTAAACACAGCGCTGCGATGCTCACCACGGTATCTCCTGCCCCAGAAACATCCGAAATTTCTCGCTTATGAGCTGGAATGTGGTGTTCGTCCATATAATCGGTAATGTATACGCCATTCTCTGATAGGGTAATGAGTGCAGCATCTACATTCATGACATTTCGCAGTTGACGCACTGCAAACTTTACTTCTTCCACTTTATTACGCATGTCAATCTTTAACCCTTCCTTGAGCTCTTTCAGATTAGGTTTGAACAAAGAACATCCTTCGTAAGCTAAAAAGTTACGTTTCTTAGGATCAACTACCGTGGGAATTCCTCGTTTTTTTGCTTGGTGTATGATTTCAGAAATGACTTCATTGGTGAGTACACCTTTATCGTAATCCTCAAAAATGATCACATGTACCCCATCCATAAGTGTTGTAGCTTTTTCGATGAGGCGCTCGGCATCATGTTTAGAAATGGGAGTATCGATTTCCGAATCAATCCGCATCATGTGTTGAGAACCCGCTAAAACACGATGCTTGATGGTAGTCACTCGCTCCGCACTCTTAATAATTCCTTTTCCCGTAATAAACTGATCGCTAATCAGCTCATTCAAGGTTTGACTTTCGCTATCATCTCCTACCACACTACACAAAATGGGATGCGCACCTAATGCTTTCACATTTAGCGCAACATTCGCTGCACCACCTAACCTTTTTTCACGTGTTTGTACATTGACGATGGGAACGGGGGCTTCTGGTGAAATCCGATTCACTTTTCCCCAAATGTAAGAGTCAATCATTACATCACCGATAATGAGTACTTTTAGCTTCTCAAAACTGTCAAACACATGTTGAATATTGGCCATAGTGGTGTTTCTTGGTTTATTCTAATTATTGGCCTGCAAAGCTAAATGATGTTCGGTATATCTCCATAATTGGAGTTTAAAATAGATGATAAAAAAGAGGTAACCTTCAAAGAAGATCACCTCTATCAGTATTTAAGACATTTTTTAGACAATATTCTAATACACAATATGTCGTTGTTCTTCTACTAACACCCGTAACGACATACCCAATGCACTCACTTCAAATGCGCGTGCATCAAAGGATACGCGCTCTCCTACTTCTGGTAAGTTGGCGTCTGTTTTTACTAATACCGTCACCTCACATTCGTTTTCACTGATTACATAGTATTTAACACCAAACTTACTGCCCGACTCGGTCACACGTACGCCTCCATCTGGAATGTAGATGAAATCTTTATTTTCGACAGCGTGATCAAATTTTTCCAAAATCTGACAGACCGTTCCTGTTAATTGATTTTCGGCTCCAAGTTCGACACCTCCAACTGCATGTTGTGCATTGGCAAAATCTTCATAAGCTTCTAGCGCTTGATTGTATACTAACGCTTGTCCCGTAAACCACCAAGCAACGATCAATAAGGTAAGTGTTGCTGCGATGCGTAGGGTATATTTTGCCATTCTCCTCAATGGTAGCGTAGGAGTCTCTTGCGTTTCCTTAGGGAAAGCCTGCTCATAGCGATTTCTAAAATCTTGATCTGTCACTAATTTCATCGCAGCATTGCGTTTACTTTCCACATCCGCACCTTCCTCTTTCAGTTGTTCAATTAGGGCTTGATTCTTAATCCGCTTCATTGATTTTGAAGCATCGAGTAAGTGTAATTCATTTTTAAGGTGTAATGCTTCATAATCTGCTAATAAAGCCCTTAAATCAGCATCTTGCTCAAGTTTTTCTTGAATGAAACGAGCTTGTTCAACATTGGCAATCTGCTCACCTTTAGCAAGTTGCACTAACAATTTTTTGATTTCTTTCGCTTCCATTTCTACTGATTTATTTCATTCCCTTTACCAATGAATTCCTTTTGTTTTAAACAGTCGGCAATCACAAATACTTGCAGTGCCGAGTTGATGAGCGCTAAATGCCTACTAAAAAATCTTCTCACCAAATCAATTGGCAACTTTAGCTGCTTATTTAAAATGTGTTTCAGTTTTTTATCCGAAACATCTAGCTCATTTTTGTATGCTTGAAAGAATAATTTTCGATGTGCATACTTTTTTTCGTTAAACAAGATGAAAAGCTCATAAAGTGGCGGCGTAAAACTGCTTACCTGAATCGCAAAACGTTCCTCTAAGTCCTTCCCAAATAGCTGTTTATATTGCACTTCCAACTTTGCTACTTCCAACCCTTCCTGCTTCAATAAGTTTTTCAAGAACTTCCATTCAGCAATATTTCCAGCATTCCGACTTTCAATTACCCAATCTTCCACTTTTTCGGATAAAGCTTGAGTAATGTGATTCATGACGGCTTGTTTACCTCTTGTATACCATTCACTTACTGATCTGGTATTGAGTCGCTCTTTGGCCTCTTTAAAGCTGATGTGCTCATAGTTTTCATCTTGGAGCAATAAACTGGCAATGTGTTTTTGATTGGGAATAAAACCAATGCTATACGTTACCAAGTTTGAAAGGAAAGTAAGCGCCAGCTGCCCGCTTTGTTCCAATTCTTCATCGCTTTTGAGCTCCAAAAACTGTTTGATGTGTTGCATCTCTAAGATTTCAGCAACACTCAATAACAAGTTCTTGTCTGATGGACGGGCTTTTTCGGGGGAGTTCACAGATTTTCGAGTTTTTTTTTCTTTTCGGAAAAAATCCATGATCAGATTGTTCGCTATGCGGTACACATAACTTTCCCATTTCGCGGCTTCAATCTCTCCAGTGTGCAGTTTTTTGTAATAAAATCGAGTAAACGCTTCTTCTACAAAATCGCGAATTTGTTCTGTATCTAATGTTTGTTCGCTGGTTACAATTCGCAGTTCGCCATGCGCTTCAACTTCTTCATGCGAACTTGATTCATTTTTGAGGTAACGCTTATAGAGGGAAAAGAAAATTTTATCAAATTTCTCATCAAAAAAAGTTGAAAATGCTTGTTCAAGGTTTTGCTCGGTCATGCTAGCTCAATTAGACTGATCCGAAAGATAAAATAGCAATATTGATTATGCCAATTTATTGGGAAGCAATTTGTAGGATGTTGGGTGAGTTCGTGATCATTTGCATATTCCAAGTTATATTATAGCGAGAAAGCAACGCATGTCATACTATGGAACAAAAAACACATCGCGCAACACTTGAAGCCTGGAAAGCATCGGGAGCTTATTTTAAACATCAAGGTCATTCCATTTTTTACAAATCAGCAGGACAAGGTGAAGTACTGCTGTTGATTCACGGTTTTCCTACTGCCTCTTGGGATTGGTGGAAAATTTGGTCAACATTAACGCAAAACTACCGCGTGATTGCCTTAGATATGATCGGCTTTGGTTTTTCCGACAAACCACGTTCCTACTCCTACTCGATCTTAGATCAAGCGGATATTCATGAGGAATTGTTAAATCTGCTAGGCATCAATGCTTGTCACATCCTCGCACATGACTATGGCGATACGGTTACTCAGGAGTTATTAGCGCGATTTCATGCGGGAAAAACCGCCTTCACGATCCAATCCGTTTGCTTATTAAATGGCGGCCTCTTTCCAGAAACGCACCAAGCTCGACTCATCCAAAAACTGTTGATGAGTCCCATTGGGTTCCTAC
>JBMYQA010000410.1:0-4411 GCA_049600855.1 Flammeovirgaceae bacterium
CATAAAGCCAAATTCCTTTCTCAATTTGCCTGGCGCAATGTTACAAGCATAAAGAGCCGCTTCAATGATAATGGTGCCTGAACCACACATAAAATCCACGAAATTGCTCTTTTTATCCCAGCCTGAAAGTAGAATTAGTCCTGCAGCCAACACCTCATTTAAGGGAGCCACATTTTTCTCTAAGCGGTAACCTCTTTTGTGTAAGGTCTCTCCCGAACTATCTAAAGATACCGTCACTTCATGTTCATACACATGAATATTAATGCGTACATCTGGCTCGGAAACATGTACCGAAGGTCGGATGCCAAACGCATCCCGAAATTGGTCCACAATCGCATCTTTACTTTTTAATGCGACATACCTACTGTGATTAAAATAACTGGAATTCACCACGCTATCGATGGCAAATTTACCTTCTGTCATGATGTACTGGTTCCAGTTGATTTCTTTGATGCCATCGTACAGCTCTTGCTCATTCTTAGCTTCAAAGGTATGGATGGGTTTCAGAATCCTTACGGCAGTGCGCAGCCTCAAATTTGCCTTATACATCATCTCCATATCGCCATCAAAATTGACAGCACGATTATGGCGAACTAAGTTTTTAGCTCCCAAATCTTGAAGTTCTTGTTCCAAAACTTCTTCTAAACCAAAAAGGGTTTTGGCGATGTAGGTAGTTTCCAATTGATTCAGTGTTTATTAGCTTAAGAACACAAAGCTAAACAAAGAATTAGAGCTTGGCTAAGAAGTTGTCTAATATTAATTGTTTTCTGCGAAAAAGATGCTCAATCAAAGCATTTTTTCGCAGAACTAGCAGCGTTAATTCAAGAAAGAAATAATGTAGTGTGAGCGTTCTTTTCACTTTTATAGCTAAAAGAAGTTAACGTTAGACAACTTCTAAAATAAGTGATTTTAATTTCGAACTCGCTGAATATTAAGATTGGAGTGATGAGGAATTAAAATGGTAAGGTACTTAAAACAATAAACCAACTGCAAAGCCAGCTCGTATTCTCAAGCCTCTTAAACGCTCCATTTTTAAGCTCTCGGCAGATGGTTTTAGCGATGCGGTATTCAAGCTTGGGCCAATAAAGCCATCGAGCACAAAACGATTTGAAAACACCCACTGTCTCCCAAGCACTGCACCAGCAGTTAAAATACTCGCATTGCGTTGAATGGTTCCAGTAATTTGTTGAAGGGTGAGCCGTTGGTAGCGCAGAAAGGGACTGCAATAAATGCCGTTTTGTTTGCCAATCATCCACAAGTATTTTCGATAATCTGCTCCAATGGCCCATCCTGTTATATTTTGTCCTTCTGTTTCGTATCCGTAAGTAATGGAAACCGTACCTTGCACACTCGTTTTTTCATCCAAAATGGGATGTGAATAAGCGACCGTGATGGTAGAAACTAGGGGGCTGGTAATGTTAAGCTTTACAATATGATCTTGCGCATTTAGCCAGAAACAGCTAAAAAAGGCAATGGTAAACAACAGACTATATCGCATCTTCATAAATGATTTCCTGAATGAACCAACGAAGTTAGTAACGATGGAAAAATAAGTTGCGCATTTGTAGCAGATTATTTTGAAGTTAATCAAGCGGTTCCCCGCCGGGAAAAAAAACGCAGTCTTAGCATCGGAGCGGTTGGCCGAGCCAGGCGTTCCTCCGCTAAGTCAAGTTTTTTTAACGAAGAGTAACTTCAAAAGAAACAATAGAAATGTACAACTTATTTTTTTATTGTTACTTAGGGCAAGAATTGTACTGTTTTTTGCTTTTGATCTAAAATTTTATGGCAATAGTCGCCAAATATCTAACCATAATGTATTATTTTAAATAAACCCATAGCCACATACCAACTGCCAACATGGAACTTCATTAGAACTTACTGCTTATGAAATCTATACTTTTTGTCTTATGCTTTTGGTTTTGTGCAACTGTTACCTACGCCCAATGGCCTGCTTCCGTAAATACTGTTGAGTCCAAACCCAACCAAACGGTAGAAGTTCGGTATGATTTTGCTGCTGGAATGGAGATTCAGGATTTGCATTGGGCCTCCAGAAGTTCTACGGCTTGTTTTCCAGCCACTCAACATGCTAAATTTAGAGGCAAACATGTGCTCATTGGCACGGCTATCCTCCCCTACTCCATCATGGAAATTACTGTTATCCCCGACAATCAATCTGAAAACCTCAGTCTGTACGCTTACCAAATCGGCACCAATGACTACACGATTCCACCCCATTTAAAAAGCTGCGTCAGCTGCGAAGCTGAACATCAATGGGATTACAAAAAACGTGGAAAAACTCAAGATCATACCCGTACGGTTGAGCTCAACGCTATTAAAAATCCTTACCACGTACTTATTGGCGTTTCTGGACCGGCTGGTGTGAAGGGTTCATTTACTTTACGCATAAAAATGGAAACCAAGGTAGCAGAAAAATATGATGACACGGCACCTGCTAAAGTGTATCGCCTTCAACCCGTAAAGGGAAAAACATTGGCTTATCAAGGCGATCTGGCTGAGGGCAAACATTTCCCTTTAGATTGGGCAGCAACCAGCAATATGGCCTGCTTCCCCGCCACCCGATTTGAGGAATTCAGGGGTAACCATGTATTTTATGTAGTTGATTTGCCACGGTATTCGAAGGTTAAAGTGACGGTTACTTCGGTAGATGGAAAGCGCATTAATATCTATGGCATGAGTGGCTATGATGGCAAATCGCTTCCTCCCAATATCCGCAGGTGCGTCAGTTGTGAGGCCAGTTATGAACGTTATGTAGGCAAGCCCAATTTGAATAAGGATGCGGGACCCCACAGTATTGAATTTATGGCAATCAATAATCCTTACAAAATCTTGATTGGTGTTGCTGGTGCCAAAGGTGTTGATGCAGGGAAGTTTCAGCTTCAAGTGGAGTTGAGTGATCGTTGAAGGAAATCGTATCTTTGTGTGCTAGGCTATTTCAATCACATAAGTTCATTTCTTTGAAAACAGGTATTCAAAACAATAAGCTGATCAGCTTTAAAGCACTAGGCTACTTCTTGTATGTAAGTGTTGTCACAGTGATTATGCTGGAAATACTCCTTCGACTATTGCTGTATGAACCGTATCACTTTTATCCTTTTAGCATTCATTCGGAGCCTCAAGCCTGTGTATTTCCCGATTCCATTTATGGTTTTAGATTAAACTCAGGAACGTATACCGTTACCATTAACAAGGGACTTCACTTTAAAACGACTCACAATAAACAAGGTCAACGCATGACCAACAGGCCTAGTCAGTCCGAGTATACCATTCAACTTCATGGCTGCTCTTACACCTATGGATTCGGGATAGCAGATAGTTTAACGGTAGCTTATCAACTCCAAGAACGATTAAAACCCACTATTTCTGTAGAAAATCATGCCGTACTTGGTTATGGAAATGTGCAAAGCTATCATGCCATTCAAGCGGCAATTCAGGCTGGTAATCAACCTGACCTAGTGATTATCAATTACGCCTCATTTCACGATGATCGTAATGTGCTCACCCCCATGTATCGGAAAGATTTAAAGAATGGTTTTGCCAATGCCGATAGCAGTATGCATGTTCGGTATCAACAACTGCGTTTTCCTTATGTAAAATGGCAAAACAACCAGCTTACTTTTTGTTGGGATCGTTGGGACCACATCTATCAAAATTGGATAGGCCGAGAGCATTCCGCTTTAATTAATCTGTTACAAACCATTGCAGATAAATGGTCGATTAGTCGATTTAAAAAAGAAGAATGGACCAATTTATTATTTAAAGAAATCCACCAACTCTGTACCCAACATCACATCAAGCTTTTGGTGACAGGCATTACACAAAATCATCGTACCGAAGAACTGTTATTCTATTGCCAGCAGCAAGGCATCCCCACGTTGAATATTTCTGTAGATTTATTAGATGTACAATTTAATAACTTGCCTTTCGATACGCACCCCAATGGCAATGCACACACTCATTTTGCAACAGCCTTAGCGCAATATATTCAGAAAACCACGGTTGTACAAAAGTAGTAATGTTAAACAATCATTAGTGTTTATCACGAATGGTTTATGATGCAAAAATGTCACATCTTTTTCCGTCTCTTGAATCATCAAAAAGTTTAAAGCCATAAAGGATTCCACACTTTTTGATGATTCAACAACCGAAAAAATCTAGTGATTTTTTCGATAACAAACCATTCGTGATAAACACTATTGACTTTTTAAGGTTTAGCCCGTATTTTGGGTTAACGAATATGCAAACTAGTTACAATCTGATTATTAACTACTTATGACAAACAAAAAAATTCAATTAGACCCACACAGTGCATTAGTCATTTCTGGAGGTGGAGCACGAGGCGCTTGGGGTGTGGGCATCGCAAAAGCACTATCATTACAAAAAAACATGCTCT
>JBMYQA010000411.1:0-4397 GCA_049600855.1 Flammeovirgaceae bacterium
CCGATAATGGAGCAGCACCACGAGATATCGCATTGACTAAGAAGATTAAACATCCCATGAAAATCATTTTGTGTGGAACAAAGCATGGTGTTAATCCCATTTACCTCGATATTGCCCGCAGAAACAAAGGCTCCATCCATACCATTGAAGAAGATTTAGAAAACTTAATGAAGCTCACGGAAGGCGAGTTAATTGATATTGGAGAAAAACGCTATCAAATTAAAGATGGAGAATTTGTGGAGGTGAAAAAAAAGGAAGAGAAACCAAAAGAATAGCGATGGACTATCTTTAAGTTTGCAGTTCATGGAACTCCACTTTTTAGATATCATCGACCTGCTGGTGGTATACCAGGGCTTGTTTATTTTCTTCTTCTTAAGCTACAAAGCCAAAGATGCACCGCATCACACCTTATGGTTAGGTGGTTTTGTATTAACCATTTCGCTTGATTACCTCAATACCTTCTTTTTTTCCAGCAAATTGGTGCTCAATTATCCTAATTTGGCTTTTCTGTTTAACGGAATGCCTTTGTTGGCTGGTCCATTACTGTACCTCTATGTTTGTGCTCGAACCAAACAAATGATCATTTCTTGGGCGAATTTAGCACTCCACAGCATACCTTTCAGCCTAGTGACCATTTGGAGTATACTGCGCTTCTACACATTGTCCGCTCAGGATCAGTTACAGTTTTTAATTCAACCAAGTGAAGCGCAAGCTTGGGAAATTCGCCTCATTGTTGTTGGTGGGTTTATTCAAATACTGATTTACCTCAGTTTGAGCTTCAAACAATTATTTACCTATCGAAAGCAACTTAAAAATTACTTTTCAAGCATTGAAAAAGTGAATTTGAATTGGTTGTTAAACTTGGTGATTGGCTTTTCGGTTTTGGTACTTTTAAATCTACTTAAAAACTTTTGGGAAGTGGCAGTCATATTTGAAGTCATGTATCAATTGGTTGGCTTAACTACCTTAGCGTATTTGAATGTGATGTTACTCAAGATTTTGGAACGCCAGGAGTTAATAGATTTTCAACAATTGAATCAGCAACAAGAAGGAGCGATGGTAGAAGATTTGACTCCAATTATTGAGCGCGTTCATGCGTTATTAAGCAAAGAGCGCTTGTTTACCGATGCTACACTGACAATCAGTAAATTGGCTGATCAACTTCCGTATTCTAGTCGGCAAATTTCAACGGCTATTAATAAAGGATTAGGTACTAATTTTTATGAGTTGATTAATAAACGAAGAATTGAAGAAGCCAAAACTATGCTCATTCAAACAGGGGAACTAAAGAAAAGCATTTCCGAAATTATGTTTGAGATTGGATTCAATTCAAAATCATCCTTTAATACGGCTTTCAAAAAATATACAGGTCAAACCCCCTCTGCTTTCCGAAGGCAAATGGGCAAATAAAAGGTTCGATAAGGCTGAAAAAGAGTTTGTTTAATGCCTTAAAAGGTTCGAATACGTGTATGCGTACTTTTTTCATAGTGCTAAAACCTTCTTTTGTGGCAAACAAAATTTCAGAACAATGAACATTTCGAATCAAACTTCAAGGGCACTTAAGCCATTAAAATTACGACATGCACTACTCTTATTTGGGATTCCTTCATTGGTGTTTGGGCTGAGTATTTACGTGTTAATGCCTTTCCTGTATGAGCGTGGTGTACCGCTATTTGTAAACTGGTTAATTTCCGTAGGATGCTTTGCCTTATTGCTAGTAGCAGCCATGATTGGTTTAAGAAAAGACGGCTATGCTTGGCGAGATTTGAAAGCGAGGTTTCGCCTAAAGCCCATGAATAAAAAAATGTGGGCGTGGAGTATTGCGTGCTTTATCGTAAGCTTGAGTACCTATTTGGGTTTGAGTTTTACCATGGAGTTACTACCTGAAATCCCTTGGCTAGATGACACGGTTTACCTCAGCATGTTTGTTGATACCTATGCAGGATTTGAGTATGCAGGCAATTATTGGATTATTCTATTGCACTTGGTATTTATGTGTTTCAATATTTTGGGGGAAGAATTGTGGTGGAGAGGATACATTTTTCCTCGACAACAGCTGAGGCATGGAAAGTATACTTGGCTAGTACATGGTACCCTGTGGGCCTTCTTTCACATTTTTCACTTCTGGGACATTATCAAGTTACTTCCAGGTTGTTTGTTTCTATCGTATGCCATCCAAAAAACAGCAAATACAAATGTGGGGATTATATATCATACCCTTTTCAATTCCATGGCACTTTGGGTAGTGATTTTACCTAAAATTATTGTTTAAAACAGGTTCTTAGGAATCATTTGTCATTCAAGGCAGATTATTTTGCTATCTTTAAGAAGCTGTTTGAACCTTTTGTTTAGTTGAAAGCAAAAGTTCAAACAGTCTCTAAGAATTGCGATTCAAATGCCATTAAACACATGAACAAGTGCATGCAACGATTTATATGGATTTATCTAATATTTTTTCCATGGATGCTGACGGCACATCCTTGGGGTGGGTTGGAGGTGGATGAGCAGGGAAAAATCCATTTTGCCTTTACCAATCCCATTCTAGGAGATGCACATTATGCGTCAATTTGGTATGTGGTACAGCAAGATTCTATTGCATCGGGGCTAACGTCTAAGCAATCGCCTAGTGATTTTGTCATTGCAAGATTACCCAATAGGCAATTAGTAGCGGCAGAACGGTATGGGAGTGAACCCAATCACACCAGCCGCACGTGGATGAAGCGTGAAGAAACCACTTGGACTCAACAACTGATCGGTACAGATACGCGATCCTTTGTTGTGCAAGCGTTTCTTCCCATGGATGAATTCACGATCCTTTTTGCAAAAGAAAATCAATTATTTCAGCAAGATCATTTGGGAGTGATTACCCCTGTTTTAGCGGAGGAAACCTTTGAGCGCATTGACGATTTAGCATGGGGGCCTAATCAAAGTATCTATGTATTGGAAAAATCAAGCCTTTCAAAGATTGATCGAGAGGGAAATTATCAGAAGCTTGCGACTAATTTGCGAGTAGAAGATCCTGAGTATTTGCCTTTTTGTGGTGCAAATATCTTATTCGATTTAGCGGTAGATGAAGGTGGAAATGTCTTTATTGCCTATTTTGGAAATCGACAAGTATTGAAAGTAAATCCTCAGGGTGATAAAACCGTTTTTTATCAATCCGATGGGCCTTGGGCACCACACGGAATTGATGAAAGGAATGGCGAACTGTACATTTTAGAATCAAGCATTGCCCCAGGAGTCAACGATATCATTCCCAGAATCCGAAAAGTTGACGCTAATGGCACCGCCATCACACTATACAACCATCCCAACTCAACGGACGCAGAACGCCAACACCTAGCCAATCAGCAAGAAGCTATTTATAGCTGGATATTTTGTGGAGTAGTGATTGCAGGGATATTGATTTATACGAAGTTTGGTCGTTGAGAATTTGTATTACATAAATGATTAATCATAATGATATCTTTTTCTTTCGTCATCGATTAAATCTGATTCAGTTTTCTTATTGAATGGGTAAAACGTCACTATTTGCATGTTGTCTTGACGTACAGCAAGAAGGCATTTTATTCTTTTCCCATCTAATTCTGTAAATCCAACAAATACATGATTTACTCCTTCTCTTCTGTTATAAATATCAATATCAACACAATTCTCATAAAAATCTTTTATCCCATAAATTAAATCTGTGCCAGATACTTCATCGCTAAACAATGAGTGCTCATTTTTATCGTTATAGTTCACAAAATACTTTTTTGTGTGTCTAGCGAGAATATGACGAAATCCATACTTGGGTTCATTACCCGCTAAAAGTGTAATTTCACCATAATTGTCATTTTTAAAGGTAGCGATCACTTCCGTTTCTGGCACATTTGCATTTAATACGTGATCAGCACGATCAGAAAATGTGTCTTCAAGTTTATGTGTGATTGCATCTCGATATACGTAAGCGGGGTGTGCACCTACCACCACTACAAACAAAATGAAGGAAAAAACATTTTTCATAGTTGTATAA
This sequence comes from Flammeovirgaceae bacterium, assembly GCA_049600855.1. GTDB lineage: Bacteria > Bacteroidota > Bacteroidia > Cytophagales > Flammeovirgaceae > JBMYQA01. Next base: position 4,016 of record JBMYQA010000411.1, read on the forward strand.
TTAAATGAGTTATAAGATCATATAAAGTAAATTAGTTAGTTTGATAATTGTATTTTCTTAAGAACTTAAGTCTATCAATAATAGGTAGTGTTCTTTTTATAAGGATGGCATTTTTGCCAAAATCTCAAAATTGTAATTGACAATGAAATACTTGATAGCTAGATAGTGATTTTCCCATTTTTTCGAGAATGAGAGGGCTAATCTCACTAATCTACTACATCGTTGTCTAATCGTATTGTTGAATCGTTCCATTTTAGTCGTTTGTTTTTTACCATTTTGTTCAAGTTGTCCTTTTGGGAATACTGCCTTATATGAGGGAAAATCATCAGTAAAGACTAAGGATCGTTGCAATAAGTCAGGATCAATACTCAATTTTAGACCT
>JBMYQA010000412.1:0-4388 GCA_049600855.1 Flammeovirgaceae bacterium
AGTGAGGGTTTCTTAACCTTTTGGAACCGAAATAAATTAATGTTAGACAAGTTCAACTTGTATCGTAAATAACTTCTAAATAAGAATGTAAAGATATGTTGGCAGATTTAGTATTCTTCATATTCATGGCATTTTTAGCCATTCCAACAATTGGAGCCTATTATGCACACTCCAGAGGGCGTAGTTTTTGGCTATGGTTTGCGATTGGTACCTTTCTGCCGCTAATTTCTTATTTCATTTTATTGCTACTGCCCGATAAAAAAGAGCCAATCGAACCTGAGTTGAAAAAACTGCGGATAGATTTGGGAATGTTAGGCACTTCTCCTAATATTCCGTTGAATGATCGTTGGCGAAAAAGGATATTAAAAGGTCCTGTTCAACACATCAAATTTCAATCAACAGTAGCGCAAGACCATAGACTTGGTAAGCGCTTGAAAGTTTTGATTGATGATCGAGATTTGATCGATTTGGTAAAGCAGACTGAAAGGCCTTTTGCCAAAAAAGAAGAGGTAGGAATTCAGGCAAAGGATTACATCGGCTTGCCCTTTGAATTGGCGTTATCTCCCTCTGAACATTTAATTGGAAACACAGCAATAAATTACACTGCCCCGAAGAATCGAAGCATTCTTTTAGTAGATAAAGAGACTGGTAAATCTGAAAATTGGGCATTCTCTGCTGAAATTCGAGTGTACAGGCGACATGTGGTGTGGTGCAACTTTATGCAGCTACAACGCGCAAAAACATGGCGATATAAGAAGTTAGGAATTTTTGTGTTCAATAAACTGCAGTACATAGATGCATTACAAGAGTTGATGAAAGTGCGGGATTGAGGGTGATAAATGGCACACATTACGCAGGCAACTGAATATGAAAGTGGAATGTATAGGTATAATGACTGGCAATGTATTTGCCGTTATGTAGTCCACTAAACACCATTCGTCATGAAAAAGCAACTCATTTTTCTCTTTACACTATTGTTGTATTCATCTTTTCTTGCTGCGCAAACTATTGATACCGAAAAATCTAAAATTAACTTTTCGGTAAGCAATATGGGGATTCGTACCGTGGACGGAACAATTTCGGGTATGAAAGGCATGATTCAATTTGATGAGAATGATCTATCCAATTCCAAGTTTCAAGTTAGTTATGCGGTGAATACCATCAATACCAACAATAAAGCGCGCGATAAGCACCTCCGCAATCCTGATTTTTTTGAAGTAGAAACCTACCCTACCATTCAATTTAGCTCTTCAAGTATTACAAAAGATGGTGATGCATATACGGTCAAAGGAAATTTGACCATCAAAGATGTTACTAAGGAAGTGACATTTCCCTTTACAGTTTCGGAGAATAATGGGGAAACCACACTTACAGGTAAATTGACCATTGATCGAAAGGAATATCATGTCGGGATGGATACGGGAAAATTTATGGTGGGGTACGATATAGAGGTAGAAGTAGTTTGTGTATTAAGATAAAGAGCTGTTCTATTATTATTTAAATTCCTCCAAAATCACCTTTAGGCAATTCGCTTGTTGCTCACGCCATAGCGTGTAGGGTAGGGGTATGATCTTTAAACCTGCTCGGTTGATAATTTGGTAGCGTTCTAAGGAAAAAGCATGTCCTAGTGTTTCCGACCAACCGATCAAATCGATACCTAGTATGTGCTTTCCTTTCTCGGCAACTAAATCAACAGAAAGTCCTGCAAGTGGGTAATTTGGGTAACACGTAATTCCCTCCGCTTTTAAGGCAGCAATTACCGCTTTCAGAAAGTCATCATATACTAAAACAGGCTCCGCTTGAGTAGCCTGTTCCTGCTGATATTGGCGGATTAGAGTAATGAAGTTGTGCAAATGAGTTCCTTGTTTCAACCGATCAATAGGAGTTGAGAGTAATACGTATTGTTTTATCCGTGCTCTCGTGATTGATACGTTAAAGACATCAGGTTTATTAATATGCATAAAGGAACCGCTAGGGGATTTACTGTCTACTACAAAAGAAATAAACATGATATCACGCTCTTCTCCTTGAAAAGAATGTGCAGTGCCTACCTGTATTTCATGTTTGATGATCGCTTCAGGAGCTACATTTTGGATCAATCGTTTACTCAGGTAGTCTACCTGATCTCGGAATGGAGAAAGAATGCCCAGCTTATGGCAAACGTCTACTCCAATTAATTGTTCTTCCTGAATGAGTTGATCCAACTTCTCGAAAATGAAGTCTGCTTCTTCTTTATTAATTCCTTTGCTTGAGCGAGTGCCTGCACAGTCAATCAATTCTACAGCTTGTTTTTTAGCATTAATAGGATTTTGACTCATCACATGAAGCTCATTGGCGTAAAAGGCTTGATTGCTATAGGCGATGATGTCGGGTAGACTTCGGAAATGCTCATCCAAAAAGGTGATGCTGGACTGTTGGGCGATTTGTTCATCTACCAAATCTAAGATGCTTTTTGCCCGATAATCTAGCCAATCTACGTTAGATTCAGCTAATCCATTTTTTTTAATTAAAATGCGTTCTCGAGCTTTTGATAAGAAAGATACATGCCTTAATTGATGTGGATCGCCCACAACCACTACCCGTTTGGCGCGTTGCATGAATGGGAGGCAAGAGGCAATATCACATTGGGTGGCTTCATCGATGATAGCTACATCAAATAATTCTTTTTGCAAGGGCAATACATCGTACAAATCGGCCAAATTCACGAGCCAAATGGGAAAGGTATGCAGAATAATATCGAAATTTGTTTCATTAAAGAGGGCTTCTTGTTTCACGCCAGTTCGTGCTCTCAGTGCTTTCAAAAATTGATTGAGATGTACCCGATTACCTGGTGTATACGCATTTCGCCAAGCGTTGTATTGATTGGTAACTTTGAGGTAATCACTAATGACTTGATGGCGTTGTGCTGCATAGGCTTCTACAGCGTGAAGCACTTGCCAAAGTTTATCCTCTTGCTGTATTCGATTACGGATTCTCTTTTTCTTGTAGTCGTTAAACCACTTGGTAAGGAACCACGATGCCTCCTCTTCCTTATACAACACACCTGACCGCTCGATTTCTGAGGCTACGCGTGCCTCAAATTGTTGAGCCATTTGTTGAGCTGAGTCATTGATTTCTTTGGTTTGTGTGGCTAAACTTTCGAGCTGTTGCTTTAGTTTTGCTCCGATCACTTTTCTTCGATTGCCCGTTAAGATCAGCTTAATTTCCTTTTTCAGACTCGCTAAATGATTCTTTCTGCCTGCACGGACTACAAGTCCTTCGATATTCAGTTGTTGCTCAACTTTTTTGGCAATCACATCTACCGCATGATCCATTTTAGAAGCGATGAGCACCGTTTGTCCGCGACTAAAACAGTCAACGGCCATTGCAGCAATGGTATACGATTTACCCGTGCCCGGCGGACCTACAATCATGCTGAGTGGGTACTTTTGCGCATTGTCTAAGGCGGTGTATTGCGACTCACTCAAGACCGCAGGCACATAATTTAAACGTTGAGGTGTGTTAGGTTCAATAGGTTTAGGCGTTTGAAATAACTGCTGTAGCGGTTCCGAAAACTCTTGTTTAGCCGCTGCAAGCTCATTTAATTCATTCAGTACGCCTCTGGTTTGTCGTGAACCCGCTACAATTCCCACAGCACCACTTGGAAGTAAATGAAGCTGTTGTTTGCGTTGAAATGCTTTTAACTTGGTTTTGTCGGCTAAACGCGGGTAGAGGTATAATTCATCCCAATTGACTTGTGTGAGGTAAGGTTTTAATGCTGCTTCAATCATCACACAATCTTCAAACGTAATTTCATGTTTGGGAAGGTTTGAGAAGATCGTTTCTAAATAATCGTTGTCCTTTTGCTCAGACGTGGTTAATAAGGCGATGAGTGGATAGTTCAGTTGCCTTTTAGCGAAATCAATACTCAAGAAATAATTTTCTTCTTCTTGCATCAATTGAGCAGGATAATACACCAAAGGAGCGCAAATTTGCTTTCTGCCGACTAAATCTACGCCTGTGTTTCCCGTTATTAGGAATGAGAAATAATAAAGCTGCTTTTCTTTACTATATACTTGCAGTGTAGAAAGCCATTTTTGTGCTATTTCATCAGGTATAAATTGTTTTGGTAATGCTCCATTAACGAGTTCTTCTTCACCTTCTATGAGATGAAGTGCTTCTACTTTTTTATCAAAAATACTCCATAGGGTTAAATCGCGCTGATCTGCTACATAGCAATCTTTGAAATAATGAATAATAGATTGAAGCATGTGATGGATTAGTTGAGGAAGCCTAAGTTACGATTAGACCTGCTAATCAGCAAAATAATTAGTTTTCTGAATGAAGGCAATCAGGAATTTTTAGATTGGTATTGTTGTTGTGCCTTTGTAGAGGTGATTTCATTCAAT
>JBMYQA010000413.1:0-4363 GCA_049600855.1 Flammeovirgaceae bacterium
TGCTGACCAATCACAGAATCTATTCATTTACTTGGTCATTGGGGGATTTATAGGCGGTAAGCTGCTTTTCTACTTAGAAAATCCCAGTTATTATTTTGGCACGCCAGCTAACATGATCAAAAAAATTGGAGGCGGCTTTGTGTTTTATGGTTCCCTCTTATTTGATATCCCAATTGTGATTTGGTTTATCCGAAAGCATAAAATCCCAGCCTTACAAATGATGGATTTAATAGCCATTACGGTGTGTATTGTTCACATTTTTGGTCGCATGGGCTGCTTCGGAGCAGGATGTTGTCATGGTTTGCCTTATGATGGCCCTTTCTCAATCATCTTCACCGATCCAGGCTGCTTAGCTAAACCGTTAAACACACCACTTCATCCAACACAAATTTACAGCATTATACTGATTGGCAGCATTTTAATCACGCTACTCCTTGTCAAAAAGCATCAAAAGTTCGATGGGCAACTCTTCCTGTTCTATATTGTGTTATATAGCATTGGCCGATCGATCATAGAGATTTTTCGAGGAGATATGAAAAGAGGATTTGTTATTGAAGGTTATGTCACTCACTCTCAATTTATTTCCATTATTTTAATTATTGGAATCAGCCTGATTTATTGGTATTTATACAAAAAAGACAAGCTGAATTACAAAAAGTGAGTCAATTGCCACTAGGCACCAGCCCAAGTTTTAAATTCATTGATGCGCGCTCTGCTAATATTCACGCGTTGCATGGGATGCAACATCACACGCATGTTGTAATTACTTTGTACTTTAATCTCTTTGATGGACGAGATATTGATGATATACTTTCGATTTAAGCGGAAAAAGATACGTGGATTCAATATCTTTTCTAATTCAGTAAGGTTATAGTTGATAATCGATTTTTCACCAGAAGTATTCACAGAAAATACGGTTTTATTATCTGCATAGAAGTACGCAATTTCTGCGGCTTTTTGTAAAATCATGCGATTTCCTAATCGAATCAAAAAGCGATCTTTATACAGCTGGGAATTGATTTCTATGGTTTCACTTCTGTTAAACGGATACAATTGGGCTAACTTTTGAAATGAATTTCGCAAATCCAAGAGTTGATAGGGTTTTAGGATGTAATCAATTACATTAAATTTAAAAGCCTGTAATACATCCCTACTATGTTCTGTGATAAAAATAATGGGCGTGTTTAGATTGAGTTGAATCTCCAAAAACAAGTTAATTGTAGTTCCATCATTTAACTGCGTATTGGCTAAAATCAAATCGGGAAAATGATTGGTTTGGAACCAATCCCTTGCCTCTCGAATAGAAAATAAACAAGCGATGCTACTGATCTTATAAGTGGCTCGGAGTTGATGAAGAATTTGTTGGATTTGCAAGGAACTCTCTTGTGAACTCTCTATAATAAGGATATTCATACTTTTTGAACGTTTGGTAATCTTCTACTTTAGTGCGTCTTTTTTGTGGTATCGTATAGCTCAGTTGTTTTTGTTATCGTTCATTCCCAAAAATGAGTTTAATCAATTTTTCATCATAGCAATTATTTTTAAGTTCATTTTTTTAACTAACTGATGTACCTATTTGTTTGCTAACATCTTCATCTCCAAAGGTTCACATCAGAAATTAAAAGAACCTCTACCGAGTACAAGACCCAGCAGAGGTTTCTATTTTGTGGTTATCAACTAGTTTAATGTTAAGTTTTTAAGATTAGGGCAATAAAACAGCATCAATCTTATGAATTACCCCATTTGTGGCTACAATATTGGCTTTTGTGACATTTGATGTACTTGTTCCGTCAGAAGAGATCACTACACCACTAGATAGGTCTATACCTAAGCTCTCTGCATTATTTAAAGGCGTAATTGTTCCGCCATTTTGCAGATCATTCGAAAACGTTCTCCCACTTACTACATGTGTCTTTAAAATCGCAGCTAATGTAGTAGCACCTAATTCGTCTAATTCTGCCGTTTCTACAGCGCCATTTGCTGTGGAACCGTCAGCACCATCAACCGTTGCGATAAAAGCTGCATTAGAAGGGGCAAATACGGTAAAAGTTCCTGAAGCGTCTGATAGCGTACCCGCTAAGTTTTCAGATGTATTGTCATCCACATATTGAATCACGGTTAATAACAACTCTAAGTCTGTATCACCGCTCACCAGATCAACAATATTACCGCTAGGAGGAGTCAACACCCCACCAATCACATGAACCACGCCATTGCTCGCATCTACATTTGCAGCAATCACTTGATTTGCATTTACAAAAACACCATCGTTATTATTCGTTAAATAGATATTGGCATCGGTTAATAAAGTTTCCTGACTTGCATTTGGTCCTGCGGGTACGTTATCAGCCACTACTTCACCCGCAATTACATGATATAATAAGATATCTAAAATAGCAGCAGCATTTGCTGAATTTGACAAGAATTCATAATCAAAACCGGCATCTATGAATGCTTGAGTGGTTGGTGCAAACACCGTGTATGCTGTAGTTCCAGAAAGTACACTTGCGACATCTGTTCCAGTATTCGCAGAAGCATTAGCAATGGCCGTTACTAGTAGCGTAAAATCTGTTCCTGTAGCAGAGACTGCTGTTCCGACAATATCCGTACTCGGTACTGTTAATACGGCTCCAATTTCATGGATTACACCATTTTCTGCATCAATATCGGCAGTTATAACCTTGTTAGAGTTTACAAAAACGCCTTGTGTGTTAACTGTAAGGAAAATGTTGTTGCCCGTTGATAGTGTAGCCTGACTCGCATTTGGTCCTGCGGGCACAGCACTTGCTTTTACCTCTCCTTCAATTACGTGGTATACTAAAATATCCAATATAGCCGAAGCATTGGCTGCATTGGATAAAAAGGCTTCATCATAACCTGCAGCAGTAAATGCCGCATCATTTGGAGCAAATACGGTATATTCGGTACTCGATGTAAACAGAGTAGTTAGATCCGTAGATGTATTGGCACTCACATTAATAATTGCCGTCTCCAATAATGTAAATTGACTCGATGAAATCACTAGTCCGGCAATGGTATTTGAAGTATCTACAGGATCTACAGAATCATCATCACAGGAAGAAAATGAGGTAATTACAATTAAAAGTATTGTGAAAATTTTTGCTAGATTAAAAAAATGAGTTTTTTGCATAGCTAATTGTTTTAAGTATGAAATAATCAATCAGTTGCATTATTAACTCAATCAGCGCGAAATTGTAATAAGCAACACTGTGAATCGAAATGAATGCGGTGTGAGTTGCAGATTTTTTAGAGTGAATGAAAGTTTTTATTCAGGAGAGCAACGATTTAACTGATGATAATTTTTATTTGCTACGATTACACCAAGTGTTTTGCATCAAGAAGCAGTGAACTGATTTAAACTTCCTGGGTGAAGTTGATTGTAAATGCCTGTCTTTCAGAGTAAAGTCCTTTTCGAAAAGCGTAATGGACTTTTACTTTTGGAGAAAAAGCTGGTTATGGAAATCAATGATTTGCAATCAAATGATCCAGATAAGTTTAAACCAGTTCAGTATCAACCGCCATTAATTTCAAGAGTTTTCACCATAAGTTTATTTTGATTGAATTGGAATTTAGAAGATAATTATCGCACCATTGGCATGCGTATGCGCTTGGTGGAAAGTCTGAAACAAAAAGGCATTCAGGATGAAGGAGTTCTAGCAGCTATTGCTAAAATCCCCCGTCATTTCTTTATTGATGATGCTTTTTTGGAACACGCTTATGAGGACAAACCTTTTTCGATTGGGCAAGGCCAAACCATTTCCCAACCTTACACTGTAGCCGTACAGAGTAGTTTATTAGCCATTCAACCCAAGGATAAAGTGTTGGAAATTGGCACGGGTTCAGGTTACCAAAGTTGTGTTTTATTGGAGCTCGGTGCTGAATTGTATTCCATTGAATATAATCAGAAGCTCCATCAAGATGCGGTGTTTTTGTTAAAGCGAATGGGTTATCAAGGGAATTTCAAACTTGGGGATGGTTCTTTAGGGTGGCCTGAACACGCACCATTTGATAGAATACTCGTCACCGCAGGCGCACCAACCGTTCCTTCTACCCTGCTCGAACAGCTAGCTATTGGCGGATGTTTAGTCATTCCAGTTGGAGATGCTACCACACAAAAAATGTTACGCATTACAAAACAGGCCGATCAGCACTTTGAACAGGAAGCATTTGGCAACTATAGTTTTGTACCTTTACTTGGGAAAAAGGGCTGGCAGAAATAAATTTTATTTTTATGAGAAAAAAATTTGCAATAAAGCTGCATACTGCTACTTTTGCATTCCCAATTGCGCTGGTGATGTAGCTCAGTTGGTAGAGCATCGGACTGAAAATCCGTGTGTCGGTG
>JBMYQA010000414.1:0-4357 GCA_049600855.1 Flammeovirgaceae bacterium
TCGAAGGTATGCCATAGATGCATCAAAAATTCGCCAAGAATTGGGGTGGCTACCTGATGAAAACTTCGATACAGGAATCTTAAAAACTGTAGATTGGTATTTAAAAAAGAGATGACACAAAGAATCTGAATCAATGGATAGCGTAATTCCTGCTGCTTTTTTAATTTCTTTTTTAATTACCTTCTCGGTAATTCCTTTAATTATCTCCATCTCAAAGAAAAAAAAGCTGCTAGATATACCTGGAGGACGAAAAATCCATAAAGGGCACATACCTTCATTAGGGGGGATTGCCATTTTTATTGGGTTTATTACCTCTATGTTTATGTGGTCTAGCCTAGAGCAAATCATCGAATTACGCTTTATCTACGTAGGCATCTTGATGGTTGTGTTTACGGGCATTCGAGATGACCTGCTCCCACTCAGTGCCTTGTATAAGCTAATTTGGCAAATCGTTGCAGCCTATACGGTTGTACACTTCGCCAATATCCGACTGACCTCTATGCATGGCATATTTGGGGTTTATGAGATCAATGACCTATTTGGGTATCTATTATCCATTTTTACCATCATTGTCATTACTAACTCATTCAATTTAATTGATGGCATTAATGGCTTAGCAGGCTCTATTGCGGTGATTGTGATGAGTACTTTTGGTATTTGGTTTTATTTGAGTAATGATTATTCCTTTGTATTGATCATTGTAGGATTAGTAGGTAGTGTATTAGCCTTTCTTAAATTCAATTACACCCCTGCCCATATTTTTATGGGCGACACGGGTTCCTTGCTTATCGGTTTTGTCACCTCAATTATTGCCATCCGATTTATAGAGATGAATGATACATTACCTGATGCGCATTATTTAAAGTTCACTAGTGGAGTAGCTATGGGCGCTTCCATTTTAGTATACCCTTTATTCGATACTTTACGCATTTTCACCTTACGCATCTTACAAAAGCGCTCTCCATTTTCACCCGATAAAAATCACATTCACCACCTTATTCTTAGATTAAGCAACTCTCATACACAAGCGACACTAATATTGTGTGGTTTCAACCTCATTGCTATTTTTGCAGCCTATGCATTAAAAGCATATGGGAACTTAATAGGTATAGCCACCCTATTCGGTATTTGCCTTGCTTTTGGGTTAATTTTAAATTACCTCATATTAAGGTTATTTCCTAGAAAAACTCCAAACAAGAATTTGTTCAGTAAATAAAAAAACTTCATATGAATATTGCAGTTGTGGGTACAGGATATGTTGGGTTAGTTTCAGGCACTTGTTTTGCCGAAACTGGTAATCATGTCATCTGTGTAGATAATAACAGCCAAAAAGTTGAAAAACTTCAAAATGGAGAACTCACCATCTATGAACCAGGTTTAGAAATTCTATTTCAACGCAACACCAAAGCTGGTCGGTTAAAATTTACAACAGATCTTAAAAGTGCTGTTGATAATGCTACCTTTATCTTTTTAGCACTTCCAACCCCTCCCGGAGAAGACGGTTCTGCTGACTTATCCTACGTATTAGGTGTAGCAGAAGAATTGGGAAAAATCATTACCGAGTATAAAATTATCATTGATAAGAGCACCGTACCTGTAGGTACTGCTGAAAAAGTACAAGCGGCTGTTGCAAAAAATGCGACCGTTCCATTTGATGTAGTCTCTAATCCTGAGTTCTTGAGAGAAGGAGTGGCCGTAGATGATTTCTTAAAACCCGACCGAGTAGTTATTGGTACATCATCAAACAAGGCGAGAGAACACATGCATAAGCTGTATGAGCCTTTTGTAAGACAAGGGAATCCCATTTATTTCATGGATGAACGATCGGCCGAGATGACTAAATATGCGGCTAACTCTTATTTAGCTACTCGCATTACCTTCATGAATGAAATTGCAAACCTCTGTGAACAATTAGGAGCAAATGTCGATCATGTTCGCATTGGCATTGGTAGCGATAAACGAATCGGCAAACGATTTTTATTCCCTGGTGTAGGCTATGGAGGAAGTTGTTTCCCTAAGGATGTACAAGCACTTGCCCGCACAGCTACTGAAAACAACTATAATTTCAACATCTTACACTCAGTAATGCAAGTAAATGATAATCAGAAGTTGATTATTGCTGAAAAAATAAAAGCTTATTATGGGGAAAGCCTGAAAGGAAAAACCATAGCAGTATGGGGATTATCCTTTAAGCCAAATACAGATGACATCCGTGAAGCTCCTGCAATTTATACCATTAATGCATTACTCGATGCTGGAGCAAAAGTGGTTGCTTTTGATCCTGAGGCGATAGAGAATATGAAGGCGCTATTTGGCGATAAAGTTTCTTTTACTACGGATTCATATGAGGCACTCAAGGGCGCTGATGCCTTAGCAATTATGACAGAATGGAGTGTTTTTAGAAGCCCTGACTTTGATGAAATAAAATCGCTGTTGAAGGAACCGATCATTTTTGACGGTAGAAATTTATATCACTTAGAAGATATGGATAAAGCAGGCTTTTATTACAATAGTATTGGACGATCTTTAATTGACAGCAGAGTATTAGCTTAATACTTTGTAAAGTAAAGGGTTTTATATGGTTTATGGTTCGCCTATTTTCCAAGCGATCATGCGCGTTCCATAAACTTATCTGTATTCATTTAGTTCATACACCTTGCTTTAGTTTACCAATGAAAAAAGTATTAATAACTGGAGGGGCAGGTTTTCTCGGCTCTCACTTATGTGATCGCTTCATCAAGGAAGGATTCCATGTGATTGCTATGGACAATCTCATTACGGGTAGTTTAGAAAATATTGAACATCTTTTCAAATTAGCCAACTTTGAGTTCTATCATCATGATGTAAGTAAATTTGTTCATGTATCTGGTCATCTCGATTACATCCTACATTTTGCTTCTCCTGCTAGTCCAATTGACTACCTTAAAATGCCGATTCAAACGTTAAAGGTTGGTTCGTTGGGTACCCATAATTTACTTGGTTTGGCTAAAGCAAAAAATGCGCGTATCCTCATTGCCTCTACCTCTGAAGTGTATGGAGATCCTAATGTGCATCCTCAAAAAGAAGAATATTGGGGAAATGTGAATACTGTTGGCCCAAGAGGTGTTTATGATGAAGCCAAACGGTTTCAGGAAGCAATAACGATGGCTTATCACAATTACCATCAACTTGAAACCCGAATTGTTCGTATCTTTAACACCTATGGGCCTCGCATGCGGCTAAATGATGGCAGAGCCTTGCCTGCCTTTATGGGGCAAGCATTGCGCGGGGAAAACCTAACCGTTTTTGGCGATGGCAGTCAAACACGTTCATTTTGCTATGTAGATGACTTAATTGAAGGAATTTACCGCTTATTGTTAAGTGATTATCATTTCCCCATGAATATTGGAAACCCTAGCGAAATTTCAATTCGCGAGTTTGCAGAGGAAATTCTTCAATTAACCAATACAAATAGCCAAATTATCAATAAAGAATTACCTAAGGATGACCCCAAGCAAAGATGTCCTGATATTACTAAAGCCAAAGAAATTCTAGGTTGGGAACCTCAGGTATCTCGATCAGAAGGCTTAAAAAGAACACTGGAATATTTTAAGGATAAAGTAGCTGTAAAACACACTTAATTCTTTATACTAACTGGTTATAAATCTTTATTTTAGCATTGAACCTCAAAAACTCCGTTTGGATGAAGTATAAAAGCAGGTTTTTATGTAATTTTGGTAGCATAGTCTATAAAGTATAAATAATCATTCCAATATTTTTATATATTTGTCTAGCTCATTTTTAAGTAAATCATCTCATGACAAGTGAAGAGAAAAAAGCTTTCTTACTCCTAAAAGCAGTGATATTCCACTATCACGGGTTAGATGAAGATGAGCAAGATATTTTGGATGAAACTGCCGAAAGTCTTGACGCTCAAGAGGAATTAGACTGGGCCTACGAGTTTATAGCGGAAGATTATTACTCCGCTTTTGATCGTGCTCGGGAATATCTAGGAAAAACCATGATGGGCTTAGAGGAAGATAAACGATTAAAATACTTGCACATGGTTTGGGATGCCAACAATAAAAAAGGCTATATCAGTGAAATGGAAGCTATGGCAATGTTAAAATTAGCAAGAGATTGGCATGTGGAAGCTGGATTGATGGAAATGGTTAGAAAGTAAGCTAAAATTTTAATAAGAAATCTATAAAGGCGAGCTCTTCATAAAGAGACTCGCCATTTTTTTGGACTAAGCTGTAGCTACCTTTGTGTTTTTTTTGATAGGACAACAGTATTTCCTACGCTACCCGATGGTTTAACCCTTAAATCTGCTATTCAAGACTTCTGAGCCTTGAATCCATGATCGAAAGTTTCCTAA
>JBMYQA010000415.1:0-4342 GCA_049600855.1 Flammeovirgaceae bacterium
TTATGGTAAAGGGCAACACACGCAGTCCGAGGGAATTGAATATACCACAACCAGTTCCAAACCTAAAAATATCATCTTCTTAATTGGAGATGGAATGGGCCTCAACCAAATCTCTGCTGGCTTAACAGCAAATAAGGGCGAACTCAATTTAGAGCTTTTCAAGCATATTGGCTTGTCTAAAACCTATTCATCCAGTTCGTATATCACAGATTCGGCGGCAGGTGCTACCGCATTTTCGATTGGTAAAAAGACGTATAATGGTGCTATTGGTGTAGATAAAGACACCATTCCCACAAAAACGATCTTAGAAATGGCTGAAGAAAATGGCCTTTCTACAGGCTTAATAGCTACGAGTTCCATTACCCATGCTACACCAGCCTCATTTATTGCTCATCAGCCTTCTCGAAAAATGGAATATGAAATTGCCAAAGATTTTCTGAATACCGACATTGATGTGTTCATTGGCGGAGGCAAAACCTTTTTTGCAGATCGTGAAGATGACCGCGATTTAATCGGTGAGCTAAAAGATAAACAATACGATGTACAATTTCAGTTGGCTGATGTTCAAGCATCATCTAGCACAAAACTAGTTGGTTTACTCGCCGATAAAGGCATGCCTAAAATTTCGGAAGGACGTGGAGATATGTTAGCAATCGCTACCGAAAAAGCCATCACTTTGTTGAGTCAGAATGATAGCGGTTTCTTTTTAGTGGTTGAAGGCTCACAAATTGATTGGGGTGGTCATGCCAATGATATCCAGTACATTATTGATGAAATGTTGGATTTTGATAAAGCCGTTGGCAAAGCCTTAGAGTTTGCTGCCAATGATGGAAACACCCTTGTTGTAGTTACTGCCGATCATGAAACAGGTGGACTTTCTTTGATTGATGGGAATATGGAGAAGGGAGAAGTTGAAGCCGCATTCTCCACGCTTCATCACACGGCTGTGATGGTACCCGTATTTGCCTTTGGGCCACAAGGCGAGCAGTTTACAGGAATTTATGAAAACACTGCGATTTTTGATAAGTTCCTCACGGCTTTCGATTTTGAAAATACGCAGTGATTTGGTGTATCCATGTCGTTCTTAGCATTATTTTATGAAAGCTAAGAACGACATAAGATTTCTCTACCACTCTTGTACTACGGGATGCAACATAATCTCATCAATGACTACATGGCTGGGAGCTTGTAACACATATACTACCGCATTGGCAATATCTGAAGGTTGCAACCAATCCTTTTTGTAATCTGCCCCTTGTTCAGAATCGGCAAAAGAAGAATCTACGGTGCCTGGATAAATATTACTCACTTTAATGCCCTGTTGCACGACTTCTTTTCGCACCGATTCAGCAAAAGCATGTTGTGCGTACTTACTTGCACAATACACTGAACCATTGGCAAAGGTGCGCTTGCTCACGTCTGATGCAATGTTGATAATTACCCCTTGTTTGCGTTTTTTCATGTAGGGAATAACTGCTTTCGTTAACAAAAAGGTTCCCCTAACATTTACACGCATCACTGTATCCCATTCACTGGCATTGATCTCCTCAACTGGTTTAAACACCCCCAAACCAGCATTATTAATCACCACATCAATCTGACTAAATGCCCCAACAGCTCTAGTAAATAAGCGATTTACATCACGTTCTTCTGCAATATCAGTCGGTACCACTAAGGATTTGACTCCCATTTCGTTTAATTCACCTTGAACTATTTTTAATCCAGCTTCACTCCGAGCCGCTAACACGACATTCATCCCATGACGACCTAAAGTTAGCGCGATTTCCTTCCCTATCCCCCTTGATGCTCCTGTAACAATTGCTGTTTTTCCTTTCAATTCCATGTTTTCATTGATTTCAATTCGGTCGAATATAGGTGCTCGGTTGCAAGAATCAAAAAGAAAAAGACATCCCAAAAAGAGATGCCTTTTTACTATGAGATACGATTTTAGGAATATCCTAAAAACAGAACTTATTCTTTTCAATTACTTTAGAAGCTACTTTTCGTCTAGCTTCCTTTAAGTTATAAGGCTCTACTTTAGTGAAACGTTTCAAGCCCATGAGCATCATTTTTAATTCATCACCCTCTGCAAAACCACAAATCACCTCTTTAGCCGCATGCTGAATGCGCTCTACTGCGCGATGCATGTAAATTCGGGTTAGCTCAATTTGTAAGGCATTTTCTACTTCATTACTGTCTTCTACTCTTCTAATGGTTCGGAGTAAAGCCGACTCAAAGGCGTAAATCTCGATTAAGATATCCGCTAAATTCATAAGAATTTCTTGCTCTTCTGCCAGTTTCATCATCAGCTTTTGAGCTGCTCGACCAGCAACCATCAAGCCTACTTTCTTTAGGTTTTGCAATACTTTTTGCTCTTCTGCAAATAAGCCTTGATCTGTTGCGCCAAAACTCGGAATAGAAGTCAACTCTTTGGCAACTGCCTTTGCAGGTTGCATCAAATCCAACTTTCCGCGCATGGCCTTCTTCATCATCATGTCGATGGTGAGCATGCGATTAATCTCATTTGTCCCTTCAAAGATCCGATTAATCCTAGAGTTACGGTACAAACGAGCCATTGGCGCTTCTTCTGAAAAGCCCATTCCTCCATATATTTGCACACCTTCATCCACTACAAAATCTTGCGTTTCAGAACCAAGAATTTTAAGCATGGCACATTCAATCGCAAACTCTTCTACTGATTTATACTTGGCCTCTTCGATATCCATCCCACTTTCAACCATTTCATCATGCACCAAGTCAATGAGATGCCCCGTGCGGTAACAAGCTGCTTCCAAAGCATACATTCTCGCGGCCATCTCCCCTAATTTATGCTGGATTGCCCCAAAGCTTGAAATGCTTTGGCCAAACTGCTTGCGCTGATTCGCATAATTCACGGCTAAATCGAATGCTGCTTTTGAACATCCTAATGCACTGGTTCCCAACTTAATACGCCCAGTATTTAATACATTTAGCGCAAGCTTAAACCCTTTATTTCGTTCTCCAAGGAGATTTTCTACAGGTACTTTAACCTCTTCAAAAAACACTTGTCGCGTAGAAGATCCTTTAATTCCCAGTTTGCGTTCTTCAGCACCTAGCGTAATCCCTCCAAAGTCCTTTTCTACAATAAAGGCCGTGAGGTTAGCATCGTCTTCGATTTTGGCAAATACGATAAACAAATCTGCGATTCCTGCATTGGTAATCCACATTTTCTGCCCATTGAGCACATAATGCGTTCCATCTTCCGAAAGTACTGCTTGGGTTCTTGCCGAATTTGCATCAGAACCAGAAGTGGGTTCAGTAAGGCAATAACAGGTTTTCAATTCAGCAGTAACGAGTTTGGGAAGGTATTTGGCCTTTTGTGCTTCGCTACCAGCAAACAAAATTGGCGCAATTCCAATACTTGTTTGTACGCCAATAGACAAGGCAAAGGATTCTGCTTTTCCCATCTCTTCGCCCACGAACAAGGTTGAAGCAAACGAAATATCAAACCCGCCATAACTTTCGGGAACACCAATTCCTAAAAAGCCTAACTCCGCACACTTATTCAAGAGTTCGTTTACAATGCTGAGGTCTTTAGCAGCATCAATTTCTTCAATACGAGGAAGTACTTCTTGTTCTACAAAGTCAATTGCAGATTGACGCATCATGTGGTCATTTTCCGTAAAATCTTTGGTAATGAATACGTCTGCTGCTTGTGAGTCTTTAATTAAAAACTCGCCTCCTTTTAAGGCTGTTTTTGCTTTTGTTAGTGTTTCCATTTTTCACATAAAGTTAGGTTATGCAACGTATTGAGTCATCACATGGATTAATACTCACGTGTACAAATATTACGTTAAAAGGAAGAAAGGAATGGGTTTTCCTTTCTTCAGGTTAGGTATTGCATATTAGCCAGAATAGCTGGTTTTAATACTTTTATTTCTCCCCGTAAAGGGAATTTATAATGCAACTTTTAACTCTCCAATTTCAAATTTTTCTCCTTTGGCGGCTTGATCAAACAAATGTGGATAATAGGCTTTCATAGTTTCAATGAACAAATCCAATGGAATGTCATCAAACTGCCCATAATCTTCGATATACTCCATAAATTGTCCGTTTGCCTTATCAAACTGCTGAAAAAGACAATCGTGCTCTCCATCAAAATCCAAGGCTTCCACATTTAACTTATCACATAAAGCCTGATTAAAAGCAGGTGTTGCCTTCACCCATTTGTCTTCCAAATAAAATTCCGTATAGCCATGAAATGCCAACACATTGGTACCTAAAACCGCTTCTAATTTGGCGGTTCCAATATGGTTCTTAACGGCACCAAAACCCAATCTACTGGGTATGCCTACCGCACGAC
>JBMYQA010000416.1:0-4284 GCA_049600855.1 Flammeovirgaceae bacterium
GTAGTTGGATCGGGTAAATTTGCTTGCAGGTAGCTCCTAAATGCTGCTGGAATGGGGTTATTTTCCACCGTAAATGTTCCTGGCCAATGCGTTGAAATGCAAGCCGCGCCACTAAACACCTCCGGGTATTCACAAATGGCATACATCGAAATCAGTCCGCCCATGCTCGACCCTGCCACAAAAGTATGCTCAGCTTCCGTCAAGGTAGAAAAGTTGGCATCAATATAAGGCTTTAGCTCTTCCACAAGGAATTTCAAGTAATGATCAGCGCGTACATCCGTACCGAACAGCGGCTGGTCAGGGCCTCGATTTGCCTGAAGTAATGAATCTTGGAGTTCCTTAGGTAAACTTTCAAAAGGTTTTTGTGGGAAATAATCCGCGTGCCTTTCCTTAGAAATATTCCATACCCCTACCACAATCGTTTTACGAACTTCCCCGTTCTGTAATAAAGCTGACAACGCCTCATCTACTCCCCACTCCTGCTTATTCCAAGTATCTGTAGAATCAAACAAAAGCTGTCCATCATGCATGTAGAGCACGGCATATTTTTCAGTGGTAGAATAATCATCGGGCAACCAAATATCCACGTTACGCTTCGTAACATATTTTGATTCAAAATCAGCTAAGCGTTTTACCGTTCCACTCGCCACAGTGAGTACCGTTTCTGTAGCCTGATCTTCAGGTTGTGCTTGACGATTACAAGCGATAAACAGGGTAAGGCTAAAAAATACAGCTAGGATTATTCTCATGATGTAAAGATTAAGTTCCAGCCTAAAATACACTTTTAAAGTCTTAGCACTAGTAAACGTTACAAGTTAAATCATTTCCATCGTTTGCGGGAATTGCACTTTTAGCAACTCACTTCATACCTACATCGGACTAAAACAGGCAACTAAATCATTCTATTAAAAAGAACCATATATTGCTTAAGTACTACAAATGCGGTACATTAAGATATATTAAGCTTAAATTTATCGTAATTTCCCATATTCACCATTCATACATTTCATGCCTATTCATATTTTGTTTACATTTAATATGGGCTTACACGCTATAACATGACTAACCATTTTCCCATACAACACAGTATTAAATTTCGTCTTATTGCCGTTTTTACGATCTTTCTACTCATCATTGTTAGTATGGGAGCCACTTCCTTATGGGTTGAAAATCGCTTAGATAAAACCAATGAAATTAGTAAGCAACTCACCAAAATTTCCTTGTTATTACAAGAGGCCAAAAGTTTAGAAAAAGATTTTACCTTATTTGAAACCATCAACCCCATATTTTATCAAACGGGTAATAGTAAAATTGTAGATAAACATCAGGAAAACCTCAAACAGGTCAAAACACAACTGATTGCATTACAAGAAAACTTTGGTCATACTGAGATCAACATTGAACAATTGCTAGATGATGTTCAACAGCTTGAAGTTCGTTTTGAGCAACTCAAACAACTGACATTAGAAAAAGGCTTCAAAGATTGGGGAGTAATTGGCCGAATGCGAGCACATGTACATCATATCGAAAATACACATTTAACGATTAATGTGGCCCAAATGCTCATGATACGGCGGCATGAAAAAGATTACCTCTTGAGAAAACAACCACAATACCTTGAAAAATTAGCCAAAGCCATTGAACGTTTCCGCCAAAGCATTAGCAAATTACCCAACTCAGAGGAGAAGACGAACCTGATGGTTCATTTGGCAGGATATCACACCACTTTTCAACAAATCGTCAAACTCGATGAAAAAATCGGTTTTCGTCAAAATACGGGAATTAAAGCCGCGCTTTCCAAGTCTAATGAGTTCATTAGTAATAATTTAAGCTTATTGGAGGAAGACGTGACAGCAGCCATGCATCAAACCCGAAGTAAGGTTTCCAAACTCACCTTCACCTTAACGATTTTCTTCGTTATACTCGCTTTACTTTCAGCCATTTACGTGTATCAAACACTTGGAAAACCCATCAACAAGCTCTCCAAAGCGATTCGTCGAAGTATTGAAACCAATTTCAAATCAACGTTTAATGTTGGAAATCACCATCATAAAAATGAGATTGGAAGCATTACTCAAGACTTCATTTACCTGCACGAAAAAGTACAGACTTACACTACAGAAGTTCTGCAACAAAAAGAAGAAATTCTCATGCAAGCCAATAACCTCTCTGCGGTAAACACACAGCTTGAGGAAAAAACGGAAAGCATCATCATCAAAAATCAAGAGCTATCGGATAAATATGAACTCATTGAACGGCAAAAGCGCAAAACAGAAGAAGACTACAAAAACATTCAATTCTTAACGCGTATTGGGCAAAAGGTGAGCGCCCACCTCGAAGTGAACCTCATTGTAAAAGAGGTTTATCGCCACATTCATAAATTGATGAGTGTAGATGTTTTTGTGGTCGGTCTTCATCAACAAAAGACGCATACCATGAAGTTTTTTGGTGCGGAACTCGATGAAACAGCCATCATAACAGACGAACTGAAATTAAATCCAAAAACCTCACTTTCTGCATGGTGTTTCAAAAATTCCGAAGAAATCATTATCCACAATTTAGACGAAGAATACAGCTTATATGTCGCTGAGAAACCGAATGTGGCAAGAAAAGTAGCAAGTAAATCCTGCGTGTACATGCCTTTATCGGCTAAAAAGAAGGCCATAGGGGTCATTAGCATCCAAAGTCGTGAACCTCAGGCATATAATGACTTCCAAATTGATATCTTCCGAAACCTTGCCATCTATGTAGCGAATGCGCTGGAAAACGCGAAATATTACAGCCAAATTGAGCAGCAACAACGGCAACTGATGGACAATGCCGCGCAGCTTCACCTTGCCAATGAAGAACTGAGTCAGAGTAATCGCACACTTACTTCGAGCATCAACTATGCGAAACGTATCCAGTCCAGTATTCTTCCGAAACTGGAAACGATTCAACAGCATTTACCTGAAAGCTTTATCTTATTCAAACCCAAGGATATTGTTTCGGGAGATTTCTACTTTTTTAGTGAGTTGCCCGATAAAAAGTTAGTGTTAGTCGCGGCAGATTGTACGGGTCATGGGGTGCCAGGCGCATTTACTTCGATGATGGGCTACAGCTTATTAAATTCCATTATTAATGAAAAGCAGCTGACGGATCCGAAGGAAATTTTAGCATCCTTAGATCGCAGCATTTCGGAAACGTTTAGGCAAAAAGAATCGAAAAACCGCGATGGGATGGATTTGGCAATTGCCATCATCGACCAAACCAACAAAAAACTCTACTTTGGAGGCGCTAAAAATTCCTTGTATTACCAGCAAGCAGGCGAATTAAAAATCATTAAAGGGAGCAAAAAATCTGTGGGTGGACTCTCAGTAAAAAGAGAGCACATTGACTATGAAACGCATGAATTGGCGCTTGATCAACCCACGACCATTTACCTTGCTTCTGACGGTTATCAAGATCAGTTTGGCGGAGCATCCTGCAAAAAAATCTCCAGCCGAGGATTCCAAGATTTGCTGGCACGCCACCAAGATAAGCCCATGGCTGAGCAAAAAATACTGTTAGAACAGCACTTACACGATTGGATGGAAGAGACAGAGCAAAAACAAATTGATGACATTTTAGTCATGGGCTTCAGGCTCTAGCATAAAATGATGACTCCATAAAGAAATCCATCGAAAAGCAGCCTAGCCTCAGCCTCCCCACAAGCGCCAGCAAGCCCAAACTCATCCACTAGTTCAAGCATCCGCTTGGATTTTTTCATTTAAGCAGTATCCACTGATGAAAACAACTGCGTGAAGGAGTAAATCATAAGTAGAAGCTGAATCCTTTTATACTGGATAAGTTATCAACCAAAAATGTATTGATATTGAGTGTATTAATTTGGTCTCAACCCTTTTATACTGGATATGTAGCTGACCCGTTTGATCCAATGCGAAAGATCGAAATGATTAAGTCTTAACCCTTCTATACTGGCCGACCTGGAAGGGGACATGTAGCTGACCTGTTAAGATGCTTGTGCTAGTTGATCGAGAACTCGTCTTAACCCTTCTATACTGGAGATATGTAGCTGAGCTAAAAAGATTAACATACTTGGTGTTACTGATAAAGTCTTAACCCCTCTATATTGGAAATATGTAGCTGACCTAGACAATCCTAATGAATGGCCATGGTGGTATTAGTCTTAACCCTTCTATAATGGAAACACGTAGCTGACCCTTAATCAAGACAGGCGATCTTCCAAAACAAATTGTCTTAGCCCTTCTATACTGGAGATATGTAGCTGACCAAAAAAATGTA
>JBMYQA010000417.1:0-4248 GCA_049600855.1 Flammeovirgaceae bacterium
TGGTAGTGAAAAAGACGAAGAAAAAATATGCGATTAATTATGGTCAAGCACTTAGTCAATAAAAAATAACCGTGTCTTTTGGCGGCTTCTTTTGATCATCTTCTACCCCAAAAAATGAGCAGCCCAAATTTACGTGCTTATTTTCGCCTACTTAAAACAGGTTCTAAGAAAGGGTGGGGAAGTGCACTATTGCTCACTAAACAATTGCGTAAATTATTGCAATTTACGTGAAAAAGTAGTCGACTAATTTTAGTTTTGATAAAAGAATAACTAGTTTTTCGGCCTCATTCGCATAGGCGAATGCATTTTTTATGGATAGCGTTAGTATGCCATCAACTCATGCTAATATAATGTAATAGGACATGGAACTTTATAGTACAAAGAATAAGTCATTGCGTGTACCTTTTAAGGAAGCCGTATTGAAAGGCTTGCCTTCCGATAATGGTTTATTCATGCCTCATCAACTAAATCCTCTACCTCAATCCTTTTTTGAGCGTATAGATCAGATGAGTTTTGCAGAAATCTCCGTTAACGTGGCACAGAACCTTATTGGGGATGCCATCCCAACAAAAAAACTGCGACAGATTGTGGAAGAAACGGTTAACTTTGAGGCACCTGTTGTCCCGATTCACGATCGTATTTATGCGTTGGAGTTATTTCATGGTCCTACCTTAGCGTTTAAAGATTTTGGCGCACGGTTTATGGCGCGTGTAATGTCTTACTTTATGGAAGGCGAAGCTCGGAAACTTCATATTTTGGTAGCTACTTCAGGAGATACAGGAGGCGCAGTAGGAAGAGGTTTTCTAGGAGCAGAAAATATTCAAATTACGATTTTATACCCCAAAGGAAAAGTCAGTGAACTTCAAGAAAAGCAATTGACTACCTTAGGGCAAAATGTACAAGCCATTGAAGTCGATGGTACCTTTGATGATTGCCAACATCTCGTAAAGACAGCCTTCCTCGATCAAGAACTGAACGATGAATTGCTGCTCAGTTCGGCAAACTCAATTAATATCAGCCGCTTAATTCCACAATCATTTTATTATTTCTGGGCCTATGCACAACTTAAAAAGCAAAACGACCTGCCAGTAGTATTTTGTGTGCCCAGTGGAAACTTCGGTAACATTTGTGGAGGCTTAATTGCGATGCGAATGGGCTTGCCTGTGTACCATTTCGTTGCCGCAACGAATGCAAATCGCGTGTTTACCGATTATGTTCAAAGTGGTGATTTTGTGCCAAAACCATCGGTCAGAACCCTCTCTAATGCGATGGATGTGGGAAACCCAAGTAACTTTTACCGATTAACCGAATTGTTTGATAACGAATTTAAAGCGATTCTGCATAAAGTGGCGGCATCCAGTTATTCTGATGAAGAAACTACAGCTATCATGAAAGTGGTTTATGAACAACATCAGTATACTTTAGATCCTCATGGCGCTGTTGGCTACTTAGGCTTGCGTGATTTTATGGCAGGTTTGGAGGAATCGGTCAATGGTGTTTTCTTAGAAACGGCTCATCCTGCCAAATTCTTGGATGTCGTAGAAGCTACCCTGGAAAGGAAAGTGGAAATTCCGCCAGCATTAGCAGACTTGACAGATAAGGAAAAAGTGGCTGTTCCATTAAAAAACTCTTTTGAAGCCTTTAAGGACTTTCTATTGTGTCGCGTGTAAAATCTGGAAAGTGATCGCGAAGGGTCTAAACAGCTATTCTGCTAATAGAGTAGTGGAATAGTTGTTGGTTAGTGCCACTAACATAAAAAGTCCTGTGAGTTCCAAGTGGTTTACGTAAATTACATCATGAGAAAAGATGCAACGATTACAGGAACACGTTATGTGTTAGCAGTAAAAGATTTAGAAAAATCAGCGAATTATTACCAAGAGAAATTGGGTTTCACCACCTCATGGGCTGGAGAAGGCTGGCATTTTTTAAATAGGGGGAAATTCATGGTGATGCTGGGAGAATGCCCCGACGATCGTTCCGCTTTTGAAACCCGAAACCATTCCTATTTTGCCTACATTGAGGTTGAAAATGTAGATGTCCTTTTCGAAGAGTTTACGAAAAAAGGGGTAGAAGTTCGAAAGCAACCTACAGACGAGCCGTGGGGACAACGCGAGTTTGCTATTCAAACCATTGACGGGCATCGCATCATGTTTGGACAAGCGATGGGTTCATGATGAAGAAAAAACGCATAGCTCATGATCCTGCTTAATCCACATGATTGAGGATGCCAATGGAAAAACGGGTAATTCCATGAACTTTTGCTCTATTGACTGCAGTTCTGACATCCATAAATTCGCCAGACTTTAATCGTAGCTTATGGGTTTGGAGGTAATTACTAGAAGTGATGGTATCTGTATCTTCGTAAAGTGTTTTGAGTGAAGGCATAATATCTAAGATATTCACATTATGAATGTCGCCTTCTACATCTTTTAATAGTCGGAGGAACGCGCCACTAGAAGTTAAAATATTACCATGGAAATCCGTTTGTACGGTAGGAATATGATCATTTCTCACTAATGCCTTAAATAGCTCCAGTTCTTCTTCCAATAATTGATTTCTTCGTTCGAGCCCTTCACGCATGGCTAATAATTCCTCGGCATTCTGGCGCAGCTCTTCTTCTTGAGCATTCAGCTTTTGTGTGGCTTCAGTCGCTTCTCTCAGTAAGTCCTCCGTACGATTCGTATTAATGGCATTTAATAAGTTTGCCGTAAAGATTTCGGAAATTTGCTTAAACAGTTCAATTTCGGTATCCGAATAATCGTGAAAAGCAGCCAACTCCAGTACGCCTAACTTTTGTTCTTGGTATTTTAGGGGCACTACGGCTAAGGATTTTGGCGGAGATTCCCCCAAACCTGTTTTAATACGGATGTAATTTTGCGGAATATCTGTCATCACCACTGTATCGCCATCTCGAAATACTTCCCCCACTACACCATGCCCAAGTTCAATTTCTTTATTGATGTATTTCTTTCTGCCAAAAGCAAAACAGGCCTTCATTTCCAACACCTTTTTCTTTTTTTCATACAAATAGATGGCCCCTTGATTGAGCTGACTATATTGAATTAAATGGAACAGGAAGGTATCGCAAAAAGATTCGATTTCTCGTGTACTGGTTCGGATGACTTCAGCCAAGCTATTGATGCCATTCAGTTGCCACGTACGCAGCTCTTCTTTATCATGAATATCTCTTAGCCTTTTACGCATTTCGCCTAAGGCTTCTCCCAAGTCATCGGAATTGTGGAATACTTCTACTTCGGTATCGAACTTTTCTTCACCTACATCTTGGGCAAAAGCTTTTACATTTCGAAGCTCTTGATTTAACTCATTGAGCTGATTGATCACAATACCAAATTCATCAGGCTGTTTATCATAGGCTTGAGAAAGGTGTCCTATAGATAGCGCACTGGCATATGCATAAATTTTATTAATTTGATAGAGAAAGTGGTTGACTAAATAGTAGTTTATGGTAAAAACAGTGATGAAAATGATGATGGAGACTAAGGCAATAATGAATACCATAGAGAGTTCATTGGTCATCATGAGTTCGAGTTCCCAAACTACTATTGACTCATTTTCTTTCTCTAAGTCACGGATACGATTATCGACTAACTCACTAATGTAACGATCTAAAAAGCTTAAATCCCTTGGGATGGTTCCCATAATCAGCCCTTTTTGTTCGTCTGCTTGCTCAAAAGAGGAAAGCAACTCGAAGTTACCAGCCAATACATTATAGCTATCCTTAATATTCTCTATATTGGTTTTTAAGTTATCATCTTCTTCACTTAAGTAAGTGCGAAGGCGATCTAAAGAGTCAGAAGCATTTCTTGCCGAGGTATTGATTTCATAAAAGGCATCTTTATAATCTTCTAAAGAACCATTAATGGCATAACGATTAATATGGGTAGTGGCCTTATTAACGGCATTAATTAAAATATAACTTTGTTCTTTAATTGGGGTGATGGTATTGTAGAAATACTGATTTTTCTTCATGGAAGAATCTATCCGCATCACCAATAATCCAAAGAAAATACACAACAGACCTGCAATCAAGACAAAACTCCATCGGAGTTTTCCCTGAAAGCTTTCCCATGTATAGCGATACCTGTTTGGCAGATTGAGCATAGCGTACAAATAATGGCTTATTGCCTAAATCTAATGATTATCAATCCCATAGCAAAAACAATGTGAGATTTTAAGCAGGTAAATAAAAAGAATGAGGCATTTGTTAATAGAGAATTTTGAGGCTAG
>JBMYQA010000418.1:0-4235 GCA_049600855.1 Flammeovirgaceae bacterium
CTGAACCACTTACACCAGTAATGCACGTAATGGCTTCAAGTGGGAACTTCACATCTACATTCTTCAGGTTATGCTGCTTTGCGCCTTTAATTTCAACAAAACTATCCCAAGCTCTACGTTGAGCAGGTATTTCTACCTGTTCCTTACCCGTTAAATAACGTACCGTATGGCTCGTATCATCTTGATTCATTTCTGCTATCGTTCCTTGGAAAATCAACTCGCCTCCCCAAGCCCCTGCATCTGGACCGATATCAATCACTTGATCTGCCGCCCGCATGACCTCTTCCTCATGTTCTACCACCACAACGGTGTTCCCTAAATCTCGGAGTTCAAGCAACACCTGAATTAAATTTTCGGTATCACGCGGGTGTAACCCAATACTCGGTTCATCCAAAATATACATGGAACCCACTAAGGCACTGCCTAGCGATGTCGCCAATTTAATGCGTTGGTATTCCCCTCCCGAAAGTGTACTGGTTAAGCGATTCAAGGTGAGGTAACCCAAACCGACCTTTTGCATGTAGCTCAAGCGGTTGCGAATTTCTAATAACAAACGGTGGGCAATTTGTTCGTCATGTTCCGAAAGTACCAGTTCATCAAAAAATACGGAGAGCTCTTTCAATGGCATCAACACCAAATCAATGATGGATTTTCCAGCAATTTTCACATAGCCCGCATCTTTCCGAAGCCGAGAACCTTTACAATCAGGACAAACGGTTCGCCCACGATACCGAGCCATCATGACTCGAAATTGGATTTTATGTTTTTTGGTTTCCAAAAAGTTAAAGAAGTAATCCAACCCTTTGAAATACTTATTTCCTGTCCAAAGTAATTCTTGCTGTGCTGGCGTGAGTTCAAAAAACGGGCGATGAATTGGAAAGTCAAACTCAGGAGCATTTAAAATCAGTGGCATTAACCACTTTTGTTTCATCGTGTCGCCGTTCCAAGGGGCAATGGCACCTTCATAAATGGAAAGCGTTTTGTTGGGAATAACGAGCTCAGGGTCAATCCCTAATACCGAACCAAAGCCCTCACAACGCCTACACGCTCCATAAGGATTATTAAAGCTAAATAGATTTACACTTGGTTCTTCAAAGCGAATGCCGTCTAGCTCAAATTTATCAGAAAAGGTCTGTGAAATCGGTTCAGCTCCTTTAGGGAAAAGCTTAATTTCACAGTTACCTTGCCCCTCAAAAAGAGCCGTTTGTACCGAGTCTGCAATACGGAACTGATTATCTTCATCGCCTTGTTTGACCGAATTTCGATCAATCATCAACTGATAAACGGCATCCTCTTGCAAGACAATCCCCTTCGCTTCGTCTAACATTTCCTCAATAAACAATACCTCATCATTCACTGCAACTCGTGTAAAACCTTTCTGTAACAAAATGTTGAGTTCTTCCTTAATTGTTCGCTCTTCATGCACATGCAACGGACAAAGAATCATAAAACGCGTACCATCTTCATGGCGCTCAATCCAGTTGACTACGTCGGTAACCGTATCTTTACTCACTACTTCACCAGAAATGGGGGAATAGGTTTTCCCTACCCTAGCAAAAAGTAGCTTCATGTAATCGTAAATTTCCGTAGTAGTACCTACCGTAGAACGTGGATTTTGTGTATTCACTTTTTGTTCTACAGCAATGGCAGGTGACACGCCTTTAATGTAATCTACTTCAGGTTTTTCCATTCTCCCCAAAAACTGACGCGCATAAGAACTCAAACTTTCTACATACATGCGTTGTCCCTCTGCAAACAATGTATCAAAAGCCAGCGATGATTTACCAGAGCCAGATACACCAGTAATAACCACAAGCTTATTTCTAGGAATAGCAACACTTAAATTTTTAAGATTATTTACTTTAGCACCCTTAATGATGATGTAGTGCTTAGGATCTAAATCCTCTAATGCTTTCATATTCACTTTTTGAGCGGGAATGATGGTATTATTTGTCACAAAAATAGAAAAATGACCAAAATAATAACAATTAATAATCTAAAAAGTTTCAAAGGATTATTTTTTAAACAAGTAAAATAAAGCGTTAAGGCATCATTTACGCTTGTAAAGCCTTCTTGATTTTATATCTTTACTTAAATTTATCAGCTAAAAACCTTATGCAAAAGCTTCCAGTTGGCATACAAGATTTTCGATCCTTAAGAGAAGATAACTTTCTGTACATCGATAAAACCAAATACCTTTATGAATTAATTACAAAAGGGAAATACTATTTTTTATCTCGACCAAGAAGATTTGGTAAAAGTCTAACCGTTAACACACTCGCTGAAGTTTTTAAAGGTTCTAAAGACTTGTTCGCTGGATTATGGATTGAAGATCAATGGGATTGGAATCAAAAAAATCCGATTATTCAAATCGGATTTAGCAGCATGGGTTATAAGACATTAGGATTAGAAAAAGCCATTTATGCCAGATTAAGTCAAGAAGCGCAAACACATGACATCGAATTAAAGTCCAAAGGTTACGATAACCAATTTCGAGAGCTCATTCATAAACTGGCTGAAAAAGAAGGGAAAGTGGTCATTCTCATTGATGAATATGACAAACCCATTATTGATTACCTAGAAAATCCTGATAAAGCAAAAGCGCAACGAGACATACTCAAAACGTTTTATTCTGTCTTAAAAGATGCAGATGCCCACCTGCAACTTGTGTTCATCACAGGTGTCTCGAAGTTTAGTAAGACTTCCATCTTCTCTGAGCTAAATAATTTGTACGACCTCACGATGAGTAAGGTATACAATGCCTTATGTGGTTATACACAAGAAGAGTTAGAACATGCTTTTACGGATGAAATTCATCAATTAGCAGCAGAACACCAACAGGATGAATCTTGGGCTTTAAATGAAGTGAAGAAGTGGTATAATGGGTATACTTGGGGAAATCGCAAACAGCGAATTTATAATCCGTTTTCTATTTTACAGGTATTTTCCGAATTCCAATTCCGCAACTTTTGGTTCGAATCGGGTACACCAACCTTTTTAATCAAATTGTTGGGGGAAAAAGGCATGTATGATATGGAAAATATCCAAGCTACTGGTGTTTCATTTGGCAGTTATGAACTAGATAATATTTCTCCCATTACCTTACTTTTTCAAACAGGCTATATTACCATTAAAGAAGAGTTAGGCATGAATCTTTTTGTATTAGGTTATCCTAATCAAGAGGTTCGCGAGTCTATGCTGCAATACCTCATTACTGATTATACACAAGCGAGTCAAGGCTTAGCCGCTGCTCCAGCCTTACAAATGGCTCATGCAATATTAAAGGGAGAAACCGCCCAACTTCAGCACTACATTAATGCCTTGCTCGGTTCTATTCCTTATGATTTACATCAGCAAAATGAAGCGTACTATCACACCGTCATGTATTTGGCTTTTAGTCTGATTGGTGTACATATTCAATCAGAAATTCATGTGGCAAAGGGGAGGTTAGATAGTGTCATTCAAACACCCAAAGCGGTTTATATTTTCGAATTTAAAGTGGATAGTTCAGCAGAAGAGGCAATTCATCAAATTCAAGAGAAGAACTATGCGCAACCTTTTCTTGATGAGCATAAACCTGTTTACGCTATTGGCGTGAATTTTAATACTAATCTCAGAGAAGTAGACGGATTGCTTATTGAAGCCTTGTAAACACTAATCACCCACATCTCCAATTTCGTTCTCTTCTTCGCTAAAATCTTTGGGTGTGGGCAATTCTTTAATGTCGTTTATCCCAAAATATTCTAAAAACTTAGGAGAGGTTCCATACAATAACGGTCGGCCAATTGCATCCGATTTGCCACGAATTTCTAGCAACTCTTTCTCCAACAATTTCTTTACCGCATAATCGCAATTTACGCCACGAATTTGCTCTAATTGCGATTTAGTAACGGGCTGTTTATAGGCCACAATAGCCAGTGTTTCCAAAGCAGATTTGGATAAGCGCTTTTTAGATTTGTGCTTGAGTAAAATCCCAATACTTTCTTGATAAGCAGGTTTTGTCATAAATTGAAAACCGTTACCCACCTGAATCACTTCAAAAGAATACTCATTCTGTTGATAGCGCTCTTGTAGCTTCTCAATAGCTTGTTGGATGTCTGATTCAGGCAATTCGGCTTCGAACATTTCTTCCAAACAAGCCTTAATTTCACTAACTTGAATGGGATTTGCCGAACAAAATATCAGCCCTTCGATGTGTCTTACGAGATAATCCATAGGTTTCATTAAAAAAGGTG
>JBMYQA010000419.1:0-4167 GCA_049600855.1 Flammeovirgaceae bacterium
CTTATTACTTCCCTGATAGTCAATACCTTTTGGTATTTACCCGACAATCGACTAAATGTCTTGGAGGAGGCAGTATGCATGGTTTCTTGCTTTTTAAATTTCAATAATGCGAATCACTTGTTTTTTCTGGAAATATTATTTCGTTGAAATACGAATCTTCCTAATTTTATGTATTATAATTAGTGGGTTTGTTTAAGAGACTATTTGGAATGAAATGATGGCAACTGTTGTTTAACTATTTTAGTTTATTCAACTGCAACGAACTTAAATAGACTAAACCTGTTTATTAGGGTATAATTTTGGGCTTACTGTTTAACATTGACAACTGGGAAAAAGAAATATAATCGTGTATTAATGCGCCAAATCCGCAAGGCGCTTGGCAGAAGAGCAACGATTCCTGAAGAGTTCGAAGAACTTTTTTTGCTCATTAGCGAAAGTTATGATCATCATGATAATGACCGTTACATGTTAGAACGCTCAATAGATTTGAGCTCAAAGGAATTATTAGAGGCAAATCATGACTTGTTGATGCAAAAACAGGAGCTAGAGAATGCGCTGGAAGAGTTGCGAAATACGCAGGAACAGTTGGAGGAGTCAGAGCGAATGGCAGCCTTATCCAAACAACTCGCTGATGCAAATGAGAGCTTGCAACATCAACAAGAAGAATTAAAAGCAGCTTATGAAGATTTACAATCTGCCCAAACCCAGTTAGTACATTCTGAGAAAATGTCTTCATTGGGACAATTAACGGCTGGTGTTGCCCATGAGATTAATAATCCGGTAAACTTTATCTATGGGGGAATTCAAGCGCTGCAAGTGAGTATTCAGGACTTATTGGATATGGCTCTGAAGTATGAACAATTCATGCAAGCAAAACAGCAGAGGAATACAACGTTAGAACAACAATTGATGCATGAAATTCGAGAACTTCAAGATGATGTTGAATTGAGTGAGCTTGCGGCAGATATTGTTCAGATGATGAAAGATATTAAGATTGGAGCAGAACGAACAGCAGAAATTGTGCGGGGACTGCAAAACTTTTCTCGCATGGATGATACAAATCTGCAAATTGCAGATATTCATGAGGGCATTAATTCAACTTTAGTGATTTTGAGTACGCAACTAAGAGATGGTATTAAAGTTGAAAAAGAATATGATACTCGTTTGGAACCGATCCAATGTTATCCTGGACAGTTGAATCAGGTATACATGAATATTTTGAGTAATGCGATTCAGGCGATGGATGGAAAAGGTTCTATTAAGATAAAAACACGATTAGAGGGCGAGCAAATCATCATTTCATTTAAAGATGATGGCCCTGGTATTCCTGAAGAGATGCAGCAAAAAATCTTTGATCCCTTCTACACTACCAAGGAGATTGGTAAGGGTACAGGGCTTGGGTTGTCCATTACTTATGGCATTGTAGAAAAACACCACGGACAGATTGTTGTAAAAAGCCAAGAAGGGCAAGGTGCTGAATTTATCATTACCTTACCCAAAATCTTAGAAGGAGAACCTATTTAGCTTCTGCCTTCGCGTTGCTTTTCTTTTCCTTCCAGCCAAAAGCCAATAGCAGCTGATCCAACCAAAAGTGCGATAAAAAATACGTATGCAGCCAATTCCATTGCTTCAAAAATTTAAAGGATGTCAAGATAGTTTACCTTTCGAAGTGTAAAACTACGACTTCGCCGCAAAATAACCACAAGAAACTTGAAATTGAAAGGAGTTTGAATAACAAAAAAGGAAGATTTCGATAAACAACAACAATACGTTGATTATTTGAGAAATTGATCAGTGACTGTACAAACGATCGGGAGAATTTTTCCTTCAATTAAGGTGTGCGTGTATTCTGAAATAGAAAGCTCTGACTGCGCAGTGTTGTGATGTACTTCCAAAAAATATTGCGTGGTTAAAGCACATACATTGATCGCCAAAACCATAAAACTGATTTTGAAAATATTTTTGATGGTATGTTTAGTTGATCGGCTCATGTTCTTGCTGTGTTTATACAAAGATAGTAAATGAAGTGTTAAGTCTCTGTTAAGAACTCTTTTTTTGTCTTAATCCCACTTTTATTAGGATGAACTGTTAAAAAGTAAGGATGAAGGATTTCGAATACTTGACGAATGCATCCACAATTTTTCTTATTTTCAACAGCCTTTGTCTAATTAGTATTCAGATTGCACGATTTATTACAAGAAGTAAACTCTTTTTTGAAAAAAATACTGTAGATGTTAAAAAAGCAGCGTTGACCTTACTCAGATCGACGCTGCTTCAAATATAAGGATGAGTCTATTGACGGACTACTGACCGCTTCGTAGCAATTGCACCGTGCCTCGATAATCAGAATTTTGATAATTTACATGATAATAATACGTACCAGATGGATGATCTTCGCCTGTCCAAGCGAAGGAACGATCAGGGCCTTCGAATACTTTTTTACCCCATCGATCATAAATCGTGATGCTGAGAAATACGTCAGCACAGTTATCTATGGGTAAATTGTTAATGGTGAAGGCATCGTTTATACCATCGTCATTTGGACTAAAAGCATTGGGAAAGGCTCCCGTTTCGGGCTGTGGTAAATCTTGTACTATAATTTTTACTCGAAGTGTATCGTAGCCTTTAAATTGGCAACCATTTTCATCTTCCAAAATAAAATCTAGGAAATAAGCTTGCTCAGTCGCTCCATTTAGTGAATTACAATCTGGAGTCCAGCTAAACACTGAGGCAATGGTATCAGAAATGGTTGTTCCCCCAGGGTTTAAGGTTTTCTCACGATTTTCGAAGCTCATACCCAATCCTGCTAGCGTAAAGCCATCTGGAATAACGGATAATCGGACCAACTCAGTAGTGTCAGGGTCTTCGCCAACTATGGTAAACGAAATGGTTTCATCCACTAAAATCGTATCGCAAATGACATCTCCAACATCTTCGAGTTGACTTTCGCCGTCTTCCCAAGTGAGTTCGGGTAAAACATTTTCAAAAGGAGGTTGGCCTAAGTTAATATTAATGCAAATGGTGTCTCTGGAACGCACCCCACAATTCCACAAATCAGCGACAATCATGCTGATTTCGATATTGCGTTCTTGCTCTCCAAGTGGCAGGTTGGTACAAGTGGGAATCCATTCAAAATCGGTACTAATGATTCCTTCGCCTAAAATCGTATCTGTGGCAAAGCCTTCTGCCTCTAAGTTAACAGAGCTGCTAAAAGCATATACCCACAGCGAATCATTGTCTGAGTCAAATGCATCAATGCCAAATCGCAAGGTATCACCTACTAAGAGATTGGCATCGTAGCATCCAGTACTTGGGTTAAATTCGATAAAATCAAACCCTACGGTTCGCAGACTATCTTCTGGAGGGTTGTTCAAAGGTGCTCGAACATCTAATGTTACCGTGGCAGTATCCCATAGTGGAAGCGCACAGGTATTATCCGATACCCGGACTTCAAATTGATAGATTTCGTCAATGATTTCGGTACAACCAGGGATACATACTTCAAATCGTGCGGTTTCTCCAGGACCAATTTCAGAACTTGTTAGGAAGTTAAAAGTAATCCCATTATTCGTGCTATGCGTAATCGGAGTCACATTAACATTCAATTCTGTATCCACATTGGGGTCTGTAATTTCGAAGATTAAACACGTATCCACATCACCTGCTTGGAAAGTTAAGGTGGTAGAATTGACATTTGGTGGTTCATTTTCAAAACTCAATACTGGAGGATCGCGATCAATACAATCAATCACCAACATTTGGAAATCCCTCCTTACCTCGCCAATTTTTACTCCATCACGATATTCTTCACATTTTACCGCAAAAACATATAAACCCGTTTCAGATGGCGTGACCGTTAAAAATCCTGATTCGCTAATAGCTAAAGCAGGAGTGCCCCTCACCATGTTATTTATATTGTAGCCTGCTAAGAAATCAACAGTGGGGTATGGACTGTCTGTTCCTGGATTAGAAGCCGGTGTCGGGCCATCTGGTACTGGAAAGTTAGGAGAGCTAAAGCCACTCATCGGAATCGATAAGGAATAAACTAAAGAATCGCCATCTGAATCAGTAGCCGATACTGTACCAATGCTTGTATTACCCTCAGTAACTGAGAATGTATTTCCACTGGTTATTAATGGTGCGCTATTGCCACCACCGGCTCCTCCA
>JBMYQA010000420.1:0-241 GCA_049600855.1 Flammeovirgaceae bacterium
TCAATGAACCAAAATTAGACGATAGCGGGTTTAAATCAGATCGTTCGGTTCCTATTGAAGAACATATTGAGAAACTTTGGCCCATACTGACCAAAGAAAATAAATTGAATAAGGGAACATTTATTGGCTTACCACATCCATATGTAGTACCAGGCGGTCGATTTCAAGAAATGTATTATTGGGATAGCTATTTCACCATGCTTGGTTTAGTAGAGGCTGGTAAAATTGAACAAGCAAAATA
>JBMYQA010000420.1:251-4138 GCA_049600855.1 Flammeovirgaceae bacterium
ACTAGAGATGAAGTTACAAGCCAATAAAATTCTAAACATTTTACCTGTCTAGCAATGTTGCCAAAAATGTGTATTCTAATCAATCATTGTCTCAGATATTCAAAAGAAAAGTGTGTGTAGTAAACTGAATTTTTCTAATATGTATCAAAACATGTATAATACAAAATACATATTAGATAACTGTTCTTATTTAATCGATCAATATGGCTTTATGCCGAATGCGAATCGAACTTATTACCTGACTCGATCTCAACCTCCCGTATATTCTTTAATGGTCAGACTCGTTACAGAACTGGATTCAAGCTTAAAAGTAGAAGACTTTTTACCATTCTTAGAAAAGGAATATCGCTTTTGGATGGATGGGTCGGATTCACTTACGAATATGAACAGTGCTTTAAAGCGCGTGGTACTCATGCCTCATGGCGAAATTATGAATCGCTATTGGGATAGTAAAACAGCACCGCGTCCTGAAGCTTTTAGACAAGATTTAGCCATTGAGTCAAAAACAGAAGGTGATTCTACTAGACTCTATCGAAATATCAGAGCTGCTTGCGAATCAGGATGGGATTTTAGTAGTCGATGGTTGGGGTACACCAAAAGTTTTGCAACCATGCAAACCACGGAGATTATTCCTGTAGATCTCAATTGTTTGCTCTATCATTTAGAAATTGTACTCTCAGAAGCCTATTTACACGTAGGCCAAGGAGACAAAGCAGAAGAAATGGCTGTGGCAGCAGATTATCGAAAAAACGGAATTTTAAAGTATTGTTGGGTTCCCGAGGAAGGCTTTTTTATGGATTATGCGTTTTGGGATCAGTACCACACAGGGGTATTTTCTTTAGCCGGTGTTTTTCCCATGTTCTTTGAAATTGCTACGGATGATCAGGTATTACGAACTGTTGAAAAATTGGAAAATGATTTCTTGAAAGAAGGTGGTTTAGTAACTACGTTGAGCGAAACAGGCGAGCAATGGGATTCTCCGAATGGCTGGGCTCCACTGCAATATGTAGCCGTTGAAGGACTTCGAAGTTACCAATATGAAGGACTTGCCGATGATGTCATTTTCAGGTGGACAAATAATGTCAATCGGATTTATGAAGAAACAGGTAAAATCTTGGAAAAGTATAATGTAGTAGATATTAAAAAACCACCAGTAGGAGGGGAGTATCCTTTACAAGACGGGTTTGGCTGGACGAATGCTGTATTTTTAAAATTGATGTTTGTAGAAGAATAAATTAAGCTTAGTGTATGAATAATAACTTGCTCAACATCCAGCATGTATCAAAGTTTTATGCAAACCATACCGCATTAGATGATGTGAGCATGAGTATAAAAAAAGAACGAATTTTTGGTTTACTAGGGCCAAATGGAGCGGGTAAAACTTCATTAATTCGCATCATCAATCAAATTACAGGGGCCGATAAAGGAACCATTACATTTAATGGGGAACTGTTACAACTCAAGCATGTGGTACGTATTGGCTATTTGCCTGAAGAACGAGGCTTATACAAAAAAATGAAGGTGGGTGAACAATTAATCTACCTTTCTCGACTAAAAGGCTTAACAAGGGCTGATGTACGTAAACGCTTAAAATACTGGTTTGAAAAGTTTGAAATTACCTCTTGGTGGAATAAAAATGTAGAAGACCTTTCCAAAGGGATGCAGCAAAAAGTACAATTTATAGCCACCATCTTGCACGAACCCGAATTAATCATTTTGGACGAACCCTTTTCTGGATTTGATCCAATTAATACGAATCTGATTAAGCAAGAGATTCTAAACCTGAGGGCTCAAGGAAGTACAATTATCTTCTCAACACATCGAATGGATTCTGTGGAAGAGCTTTGCGACGATATTGTACTGATTAATAAATCAAAAAAAGTATTGGATGGGGAAAAAGCAGCGATTAAAGAAAAATACAAATCGAACACATTTATAGTAGCTACAGAGCGCGAAATCGTAAACTTACCAGAAGGCTTTACGATTAAAGACTCAGCAAAGGCATCTCACAATTACATTGACAATACCATCCAAATTTTGAATGGCAAATCTGCAAACGATCTCTTACAAGCAGTGATTGAACAAGGGCATCGAATTCATTCCCTTCAAGAGCAAATTCCTTCTATGAATGATATTTTTATATCCATTGTAGGAAAAGCAGAGGCAGATGTGGGAGCATAACCTCATACAATCATGATGAAGCATTGGCCTGCATCCCTATGCATATGCCTTTCACCTTGTTTCAATCCTCCCATTTCCATATTACCTTTGCAACCATTCAATAACCGACCATTCGATGAAGTATTTTTATGGCTTAACCCTTATCCTCATAGGATTATTTTCTGCCTGTGATATTCCCCAAAAAACCGTACCTATCCTCGGAAAGATCAAACAACCCTTTGAGTTCATAAATCAAGATGGAGAACGAATTAATGAGCAGCTTGTCAAAAATAAAATCTATGTAACGGATTTCTTTTTTACCACTTGCCCCACCATTTGTCCGAAAATGAAGGCACAAATGCTTCGCGTTCACGAAAAGTTTAAGGATCGAACAGATGTGATCTTGCTATCGCATTCCATTGATCCAAAAGATTCGGTGGAAGTGC
This sequence comes from Flammeovirgaceae bacterium, assembly GCA_049600855.1. Classification (GTDB taxonomy): domain Bacteria; phylum Bacteroidota; class Bacteroidia; order Cytophagales; family Flammeovirgaceae; genus JBMYQA01. The sequence goes on from JBMYQA010000420.1 coordinate 2,858, forward strand.
TGCGCGATTATGCGGCACGACTTGAGGTAAAATCGGAAGATTGGCAATTTGTAACGGGCGATCGAAATCAAATTTTTTCAATGGCGAAAGCTTACATGATTACTGCAGGGGTAGATGCCAATGCACCTGGTGGATACATACACAGTGGCGCTTTAGTATTGCTAGACAAAAAAAGGAGAGTAAGAGGGTATTACGATGGAACAAAGGCCGAAGAAACAGATGATTTGATTCGTGATATTAACCGCATCCTAAATGAGCGAAAATGAAACAACCACAAAATCTCCTTTGGGAAAATTAGTGTGGGTAGCTTTATTAGGGTTAATCCCTTTGGCAATGCTCTACTTTTCGAAAGGAGAAAATAAAAGTGCGCAATTGTATCAACAACATTGTGCAAATTGCCACATGGATGATGGCAAGGGCCTGAAAAATTTGTATCCGCCATTAGCCGGTGCAGATTACCTGTTAAAACACGAAGCGATGCTTCCATGCATCATTAAACATGGTGTACAAGGAGAAATGATTGTAAATGGGAAGCAATACAACATGGCAATGCCAGGAAATAAAAGCCTGTCTGATGTGGATATTACTAATCTTATTAATTACATCCGAAATGAATGGGGAAATGAACATCCACATATTCCCTTAAACCAAGTGAAGCAAATTTTAGAAAAATGTGAACATAATTAGTTATGAATCAAACGATTAAACGTAGAGTTATTCAATTTTTTACTTTGGTTACTGTAGCTGGGCTAATGTTGTCAGCTGCATGTGAACAACAACCGTCGAAAGAGGAACTTAAAAAAGAGGTCATGGATATTCATGATTATGCCATGGCAAAAATGGGAACCTTACACGATTTGGAAATGAAGATTAACGCAGCTGTTGACTCAACCAATGAGAAGCAAATGAAGTTGGCGGCTTCTGCCATTAATGCTTTGGTAAAGGCCGATGAAGATATGATGGATTGGATGCGGCAATACAAAGAGCCAGATGATGTGATGAAATATGAAGAAATGGTGAAGTATTTTGCTGTACAAAAAGAAATGATTCAAAAAGTAAAAGAAGATACGGATAAGAGTATTGCTGATGCAAATAAGCTCTTGGAAAGTATGAAGTAATACTTGATAATACAAAGTTTTAAAAAGCTGTATTTTTCCCTAATAAATCCTAAAAATAGGGGAAAGTGCAGCTTTTTTTGTTTACTTTTTATATCGCCCTGTATTATATAAGCAGGTGAGCAAAATGAATGTGGTATTTTTGCTGGGCCGACACTCGGTAGGT
>JBMYQA010000421.1:0-4132 GCA_049600855.1 Flammeovirgaceae bacterium
CTTTTTTTTGAAAGAGCGCTGCTATTACTGCAAAAAAGCGCCTCAATTGAATGCTTCTTCACACTTTTTCGCTCGAAAAAACTAATGTTAGACAAGTTCATTAAGTCATTCATGGCTTCCACTAGTGTTGGAAAATTGAATTGGAAACCCTGATCGAGCAAACGTTTCGGAATGACCTTGCGGCTTTTCAGAACTAGCTCCGTTTCGGTACGCATGAAAAAGGCTCCGATGGCAAGCGTCCATTTTGGCAGGTTGAGTCCAAAAGGAACATTTAGTGCCTTTCGAAGCGTAGCCATAGCCTCTTCATTAGTCACTGGATGTGGAGCCACGCAGTTTACGGTACCACTAAATTGCGGATTTTGTAAAAGCCATAAGAGTATTCGATTGAAGTCATCAATATGTAACCAGCTGAAAAACTGCCCGCCATCTCCTTGTTTGCCTCCTAATCCCATTTTTGCAAGATTGCGCAATGGCTGAAAAGCACCACCATGTCGTCCTAATACAATGGAAGTTCGTAAGGCTAATTGGCGTGTATGTGTGAGCTCAAAACTGTAAAAGGCTTTTTCCCATGCTTTGCATACATTCATCGAAAAGTCATCTCCAATAATACCTGTTTCTTCATCCATAAACTGTTCTCTAGAATCGCGATAGATGGTGGCAGAACTTGCATTTATCCAAACCTCAGGGGGCGTTTGACATTGTTGAATGGCTTTGCCAAGAATCGCGGTCGAATCAATTCTTGAATTCAGTATTTCAGCTTTATTTTTTTGATTGTAACGGCAATCAACGGTTCGACCAGCTAAGTTAATCACTGCCAATGCTCCTTCAATTTCCTTGGCCCATGCGCCTAAGGTTTTGCCATCCCATTGTTCGTATCGAATGCCATTTTGTGTGTTTTTCTTTTGCCTAGATAAGATAACAACCGCATAACCAGCGCCTGATAAATAACCTGCTAAACTAATTCCTAAAAAACCTGATCCGCCAGGAATGACTATTTTATTCTTTTGCTTTTTCATGTTCGGTAAGTTTGAATTGCTTTCATGGGTATTAACGCGATGTTTTGTGAAAAGTTTTAAAACTTTCAAAAAATATTGAAAATAAAATAATCAAAACACTATATTAAGCATCTGCTTAAAGCCAAAAAATGCTATTGTACAGCTTGAATGAATTCGAGCCAAGGGTCTCTTTCTAAGGTGAAGAAGTAAAAGAAACAGCCGAGCCAACCGTGAAATAAACCCAAAACCCAGATGTTATTGTATTTGAGAAAGGTAATGGTATATAGGATGGCTAGTAGAAAAGTGCCTATAACCAATGGTAAAGATGGGTAGTGTACAGAAGCAAATACAATGGATGAAATTAAAATGATCATGGGTTGGGAGAAAATGGGTTTCTCGATTCGTTTTAAATTAGTTACCATCAAACTAATGACCAAAAACTGCTGAATAGTCCCCCACAATGGATAAAGGAAGAGAATAGGAATGATATGCCAATTTAGGATGATTTTTTCGGTATACATCCCATAACCAGCAAAGGAGATGATGGCAAGTAGCGCGAAAGGTAAAATGAAGATTAGACTCGAACGAAAGCCTTTTTTAGTAAATCCCCAAACTGTTAAAATCTGTTGATCTTGTTTGATTTTATAGCTTACATAAATTAACCAGAAGAAACAAGCACTAATAATAAACCAAAACTTTAATGCCAACACATCAACAAAGATGAATTTGCATAATCCAGTTAATACAATAGCCGTAAGTTCGAATAAGGAAGCATTTGTCGTTTGAGGCAAATCGAAAGGGTTGAAGGTGAGTTGAATCAAGGCATTTGCCCAATGGTGACACCTATACCAGCAGTTACGCCAATGTTTCCTAAATAAACCACATCACCCTGAATACCACTGTATCGAGCCATCAACTCAAATGCTATGCGTTTTCCCCAAAACTGCGCTAATCCAACACCAACTACATAACGTTGCGCACTAAATTCTTCTGGCTCAGGAGTTGCATCTCCATTTCTTTCTTCCCCGCTTCCCCAACCGTATTGACCTTCTGCAAAAATACTTTTAGAAAGGTAGTAGCGTACAAAAGGACCAATGGTTTTAGTAAGTACTAACTCCCGTTCACTTTCGCCAGGGTCTCCTTGAATAACCATAGCACCAGCAAAATCAAAATTTGCTCCCACTAATAAGCGAGGTATTGGGAAAACTCCAAGCTTAGTATTGGAAACTCCATCAATGAGTGGCTGTGCATCAGCAACACTTACCGAAGAACTTTGTAGACCAATTCCAAGTCCGAAGTTGGTTCCAGCATACAACATGCCTTGGGCGGTTTGTTGCCGAAAGTTGCGTTTTTCAGCTTGCTTATCTGGAGTGATCACATCTTGCGCTTGTACATGTGTTATAAAAGTACAAAATGTGAGTAATAGTAGGTGTCTCAATTGGTGTTGAAGCATAGCTTTGTAGGCTTAAAAAAGATGGTAATTCTCATTGACGTTGCTAGTCAGCTACGAAATTTGACTCATAAATATAAATTTATTGCATGGTTTTTCCATACTTTTAAGAAGGAAATTGCATTTTACCCTAGAAAAGAAGGACAAATTGGGCACATTTAACCTATTTTTATCTAATGTCTTTAAATGAAAATGTCTTTACATCTTAATTCTATTATATTTGGTAATACTGGCTTTAGCATGTAAGTTCTAGTTAAATTTCATGAAATACTAAAACCTTTACCTTCTCCTAATGGTTGGGCTCCCCAAGTTATATGTTACTACTCAGTTAGCATTTTTGCTACTACTACAGGTATTTTTCTTAAATGGTCAAGAGGCGCAAAGTACGTTGATTCCCTTGCCTGAATCTTTGGCACTACCTTCCGTTCATGATGTCATACAAACGAATGACGGCAAACTGTGGCTGGCAAATGCCACTGGCCTTTATTCCTTTGATGGCAAACAATTGATTCAACACAAAAAACTATCAGGGGTAAATACCCTAGTGAATATTAACCATACATCCATAGGGTGTGTATTACCTGATCAATTCCTGATCATTCACTCAGATGGTACAAGCACCACGGTGAAAGGACAAGCATTGAAAAAAAAGCTACTTGACACGCCTAATTATTCTTTCTTTGAATATCAGGATGGATTCTTAGGGTATTTTGACGGTGAACAATTTTCAAAAATCGGCATTCAGACAGATACCCTGCGCTGTTTGTCGAAAGGAGTTGTTTCGGATATTGCGTGGGGTTTGAGTGATCAGGGCTTTTTAATACAATTCGTGAAAGGTAAGCCCAATGTTAAAGGCAAGCTAGCGGTTTTTAAGGACGTGAAGCAATTATTGGTACTGGACAAACAACGAATAGGCTTAGTTGCTCCAAATGAGATCCAATTAGTTTCTATCGATAAGCATCACTTTGGAAAATTACTTCAAGCAATACCAGTGAAGTCGTATAACACTTGTTTTCCATTTATGAATGGCATGCTATTGATGAATGACAATGAGCTCCATTTGGTGCAGGAACAACATGAACAAGCACTTACCGTATCCAAATTAATCATCAAAAACTATGGGCATGAAGTGCAAGAATTTGAAGTAGGTACCATTCAAAAGGTTTTTAATGGGATTGGAAATAGTTTTTGGATTCTTGATGAGACAAAGCTGAGACACATCAGGATAAACTCTTTTGGACGTTTTTCGGAAGATTTTGCTTTTGGAATACGGGGAATTACTTCGAGTGCTACACCTGATGAACGAATTTATGTGGCTGCGGGAAGTGGATATGTGATTGAAAAGGAAAATGGAAAAATGATTAGCAAACCATTGCCACTAGCAGATGCAAGAATTGGATTAGTGAACAAGGTGATCGAGGTGAACGGAAGAGTTTGGATCGCTTCGAGTGGAGCAAACCTGTACGTCATGGAAAATGGACGCATACTGAAACACATTGATTTATCCGATCGTGGAGGGCCTATTTTTAATTTATATGGAGATCAAACTGGAAATGTGTGGGTGTGTCAAGCACCTGAGGGTAAGGCTGTTAGAGGTATTTTAAAAATTGATCCAGCATTTCACCTTAAGGAATATACAAGCCAAGCGTTGGCCGAAACTCGTGTGTTAGCAATCACGGAGTCTGGA
>JBMYQA010000422.1:0-4104 GCA_049600855.1 Flammeovirgaceae bacterium
GAAAATCGAGAAGGTGAAGGAGCTATACTCAATAACATTAGTCAGATTTATAAGGCGCGTGGTGAGTATGAAAAGGCACTGGAGTTGTTGGGGCAAAGTCTTAAAATGAGGCAGGAAATTGGAGATCAAGAAGGTGAAGGGGTTACTCTCAACAATATTAGTCAGGTTTATAAGGCACACGGTGAGTATGAAAAGGCGCTTGATTTGTTGCAGCAGAGTCTTAAGATTAGGCAGAAAATTGGAGATCAAAAAGGTGAAGGGGTTGCTCTCAACAATATTGGTCAGATTTATCAGGCGCGTGGTGAGTATGAAAAGGCGCTTGATTTGTTGCAGCAGAGTCTTAAAATCAGGCAGAAAACTGGAGACCGAGAAGGCGAAGTGGCTACACTCAATAATATTGGTGGAATCTATCGAATGCGAGGAGAGTATGAAAAGGTACTTGAATTATTGGAGCAGAGCCTAAAAATCAATCAGGAAATTGGAAATAGAGAAGTTGAAGGAAAAATACTTAATAATATTGGTCAGATTTACGACGCAAGCGGGGAGTATGAAAAGGCAATGCAGCTATTGGAGCAGAGCCTAAAAATCAGTCAGGAAATTGGAAATCGAGCTGGCGAAGTAATTACCTTGCATAATATGGCTTGCATAGATTATGAACAAGATCGTATAGAAGCTTTTTTTGAGAAAGAGCTTAAAGCATGGCAATTAGCTAATGAAATTCAAAATGCTCATGGAATCTTATCTGTGGGGCATTATTTAGGTGCTGTCTTATGTATGTTTAAAGAAACAGAGTTAGGCCTTCCTATCCTCCAACAAGCCTATGAAATTGCCCAACAAAATGACCTCCCCCAAGCAGAAGAAATCGCAGCACTCATCAAAAAATACGCAAAACCATGAAACTGACCCGCACATTTTTACTGCTATTCATCGGATTATACTTACTCAACACACCACTTTCAGCCCAAAACACTTACCAAAACCGCCAATACCAATTCCTCTCGTTTGAAAAAATTCCCACTTGGGTGGCAGTCTGCCCAGCCGCGTATTCATTTGTATGATCCCGTGAAGTAAGCAGGTAAATAAAAAGAATGAGGCATTTGTTAATCCCCCTTAAATTTCTTCCATATTTCCTAAGCAACCTTAAATATTCACTTCCATTGCTTCGCCATAAATTTTACTAGCGTATTGAGGTGGAGGCAACCTCTTGCTCAACTGTTGCATCTACAAGCTGAGTACTTGATTTGAAAGTGTATTGAGCTGCCTTACCGAACTATTTCGTTACTGGCAGATTATTCGTTTTCTCTCAAGGATCAAGCATTTAAATTTATTTTGTCAAACTACACCAATCAACAAAGGGTTTAAACTGCCAACGTGGCAATTTATTCACTTCAAATAGTCAAATTATGAGACACAGTATTACCATTCAACTGATTTTATGGATCACGTTAAACCTATTAACTAGTTTAAAGGCACAAGAAATTGAGCCGCCAACTCCAAAAAAAGTACCTCATTCCATTCAAATGCACGGCGATACCTGGGATGATCCGTACTACTGGATTCATGAAAAAGATAATCGAGAAGTGATTAATTACATTTCCGCAGAAAATGGGTATACCAAGCGGATGATGCGCAGTACCGAGTTGTTCCAGAAAAAACTGTTGGAAGAAATGAAGGCGCGTTATTCGGAAACCGACCAATCACTCCCCATTAAACGAGGCGATTATTTTTATTATTCCCGAAGAGAGAAAGATGCAAGTTATTCGCTGTATTGCCGAAAAAAGGGAAGCCTGAAAGCCAAAGAAGAGGTGCTCCTAAATATGAATGATTTGGCGCGGAGAAATGCATTTACCAGCCTTTCGCTCTTGAAAGTGAGTCCGAATCATGAGTTATTGGCTTATGCCATTGATTTCACAGGCAACGAGCAGCCCACTTTATTCTTCAAAAACTTAAAAACGGGGCAAACGTATGAGGATCAAATCAAAAACCTAGCTTCGGTAGAATGGTTAAATACCAATCAAGAAGTGTATTACGCCACCTACGACTCCTTACACAATGCTAAAAAAGTATATCGACACAAAATCGGCGATGCAGCAGAAAAAGATCCCCTAGTATTTCAATCGGATGATTTGAGTGTTTACCTCTCTAAAACAAGCTCAAAAGCGTACATCACCTTAACCGCAAGTTCTCGGAACGAGTCTTATCAATACTTTACGGATGCGAATAAGCCGAATGATCGTTTCAAATTATTCCAAAAGAAAGAGGCAGATCATCAATACAGCCTGAGTCATTTGAAAGGCGATAATTATTTCCACATCTACTCCAACCATCAAGACGATCAATTTAAAATTTACAAGACTTCCTTAAAAAACACCGCAAAGAAAAACTGGGAAGTACTTTATGAAACTAAAGGAGAAGCTGAACTAGAAGGCTATGTCGCATTCAGAGATTACCTTGTATTAAAGCTACGGCAAAATGGATTGGTACACTTTCGGGTCATTAACCGAATTAGTCAAGAATCGTATAAAATCAACTTTCCTGAAAACCCTTACAGTGTGGGCATACAAGAAGGGAAACCCTTTGAGGACAATATTTTGCGCTTTTATTACACGTCGTACGTACAACCCACACAAGTATTTGATTTTAACCTGAGTACCAAACAACGGACGTTGGTTCGGCAATACAAGGTGTATGGTTCCGAAGGGTATGCGTACAATCCTGATGATTATGAAACGAAGCGCATTTTTGCGCCTGCAAGAGACGGGGTGAAAATTCCCATTTCCATCGTGTATAAAAAAGGCATGAAGCTGGATGGAAACAATCCTGTTTTTTTGACGGGCTACGGCTCCTATGGCATGACTTACGAACCGAGCTTTAATGCGGATTTCCTCACCTTATTGGATCGCGGAATCATTGTAGGACAAGCGCACATTCGGGGGAGTGGCTATTTTGGAAAAAAGTGGTATGACGCAGGGAAGATGATGAAAAAGAAAAATTCCATCTACGATTTTATTGATGCGTCAACATACTTGATTGAAGCAGGCTATACCTCTAAAGAGAAATTGATTGCGCAAGGCGGAAGTGCAGGAGGTATGCTGATGGGAGCAGTAGCCAACGAAGCGCCTGAATTATACCACGCGATCATTGCCCAAGTGCCTGCGATGGACTTACTCACTTTCCTCACCGATGACAAATTTCCTGGTTCAAAGTATCATCATCAAGAATGGGGAAATCCGAACGAAAATAAAGAACATTACGACTATGTAAAATCCTACGCGCCTTACGAAAATATTGAAGCAAAGGCATATCCGCACATGCTCTTGACAGCTGGTTTTCAGGATGTTCGAGTGAGGTACATGGAACCAACCAAATACATTGCCCGTATGCGCGAGCTGAAAACGGATGATAACTTGCTCCTACTCAATATGGTGATGAGTGGAGGGCATGGCCTCGGTTCGGGAAGGTATAATGGCTTAAAGCAATCGGCTTTTGTCATGGCTTTTGTATTTAAAGTATTGGGGATTGAGTCGGATTACAGTAGCATTAAAGGGGTCGTTTATGACGAAAATAATCAGCCTTTGCCTTTTGCCACGGTAGTGTTAGCAGGAACAACTAATGGCACAACCACCAATGCCAAAGGCGAGTATCAATTTGAGTTGAAGAAGGGAAAATACACCTTTGTCTACCAGTTTGTAGGCTTTGAAGAACAAAAGCATGAAGTGGATTTGTCCACACCTCAGGTACTTGACGTTAAGCTCAAAACGGAAAGCACGCTCTTAAAAGCAGTGACCATATCTGATAAATTCAATGATCCTGCATATGGCATCATCAAGAAAGCACAAGAAAAGCGCAAGGAATACCTAAACGGCGTGAAAACCTATCGGGTAAATGCGTACATGAAATCCATCAATCGCTTTGATGAAATGCCCAAAAAACTGCCTCCTTTCATCCCTAAAAGTGATTTACCCGATTCCACAGATATCGGCTTAATTTACCTGTCTGAGTCGCAATCAGTCATTTCTAAAAAAGGGAAAGATAACATTAAAGAGGAAATGATTTCTTCGAAAGTTGCGGGACGCAGTCAAGGATATAGCTGGAATCGAGCGG
>JBMYQA010000423.1:0-4069 GCA_049600855.1 Flammeovirgaceae bacterium
TTTAGCTTAAAAAGAATCAGTAAAAATGCCGTATTCATTCTGCTTACATGCTTATTTGGCAACTGCAGCTAATGCCTCTACCATCTTTTCACCAATGTTAGCAGGAGATTCTACTACGTGGATTCCACATTCAGCCATAATCTTCATCTTAGCTTCAGCCGTATCCTCTGCACCACCAATGATGGCACCAGCATGTCCCATACGTCTTCCTGGAGGTGCTGTTTGCCCTGCAATGAATCCAACAACAGGTTTTGTGCCATGTTCTTTAATCCAGTAGGCAGCTTCAGCTTCCATGCTTCCGCCAATTTCACCAATCATGATAATCCCTTCAGTCTCCGGATCATTCATTAACAATTCTACAGCTTCTTTCGTAGTAGTTCCGATAATGGGGTCACCACCAATACCGATACAAGTAGATTGACCTAAACCCGCTTTTGTGATTTGATCAACCGCTTCGTAAGTCAGCGTACCAGAGCGTGATACGATTCCAATTTTACCAGGATTGTGGATAAATCCAGGCATGATACCTACTTTTGCTTCTCCTGGAGTCATCACACCAGGGCAGTTAGGGCCAATCATACGTACATCTTTATCAGATAAGTAATCTTTTACCATCATCATATCCTTCGTAGGAATTCCTTCAGTAATGGTAATAATTACTTTAATGCCTGCATCAGCAGCTTCCATAATGGCATCGGCAGCAAATGCAGGTGGAACGAAAATGATGGAAACATCTGCTCCTGTTGCTTCTACAGCATCAACAACAGTGTTGAATACAGGACGGTCGAGGTGCGTTTGTCCTCCTTTACCTGGAGTCACTCCACCAACAACATTGGTTCCATATTCAATCATTTGTGAGGCATGGAAACTACCTTCTGAGCCTGTAAAGCCCTGTACTATAATCTTAGAATCTTTATTGACTAAAACACTCATTTGTTTACTGATTTCAGTTCGTCACAAAAATAGAGTTTACAATGATAAATCACAGTTTTTTGCTTGTTTTTTAAGTAGATATGTCCATGAAATAGTTTTAGTGCTGCTCTCCTAGAGCCGAACACCAATTACTAATACATCATCTACTTGAGCGTGTTCGCCTTTCCATTGATTAAATTCATCGCTTAATCGCGACATCTGTTCTTCAATGGGAAACATTGCTAAATTTGCCAAGCATTTTTTAAAGTTTTTAGGATAGTATTTTCGTCCTTCATTTCCCCCAAATTGATCGTAAAAACCATCACTATACAGGTAGAATGTATCGCCATAAGTATATTTATAAGAATGGGACGTAAACGCCTTTTGTCGATAGTGTTGCGCGCTTCCTATGGGTAATTTATCCCCTTTAATCAATACAGTTTCTCCATCTTTTTTCACAATAAAAATGGGGTTGTGTGCTCCTGCAAAATAGAGTTTGTTCTCCGTAGGGTCAATCACGCAAACGGCAATATCCATTCCATCGTTCATTTGTTGATCGAGCGAAGTTCCACTATTTAAACTTTGCTCCACACCTGTATCGAGGTGTGAAAGTATCTGAGAAGGTTCGGTAATGCCTTTTTCTAAAATAATATGATCGAGTAGCTTACTCCCAATGAGACTCATAAAGGCTCCTGGCACGCCATGGCCTGTAGAATCAGCCGCAATGACAATGGTTTTGGCTTCGATTCGTCCAAACCAATAAAAATCTCCAGATACAATATCTCTCGGAAGATGCAGAACAAATGACTGCGGTAGCAAATAATGCATCAAGTCTTTGGAGGGCAAACTCGCCATTTGGATGCGTTGAGCATATTGAATACTAGAGGTGATTTTACGATTTACACCTTCTAAGTATTTACGTTGTTCAGCTAATTGCTGGTTGGCATCGTTTAACTGGTTTACGGTGCTATATAGTTCATCATTTGTTTCTAACAGTTCAGCAGTACGCTTTTTAACCTCAGATTTTAAGTTTTCCTTTTGTTCTTCAAGCATGAGTTGCTTTTCCTTAGCTTGCTGTTGTTTTAACTTGATTTGAACCAGTTTTTGGCGTGAAATTTCTTCTTCTAAATTATTGATGCTGTTAGCCAAGCCAAAAGATAAGAGTAAAGACTGCGAAGTATATCCGATTAAAATTAAACTTTTACTGAAGTTGTTTAAGCTTCCTAGAATTAAGAATAAGACAACCGAAACAATGAGGATTAATGTGGTGAATAAATAAAACTTGGCATCTTTAGAACCTTTCCGAATCGCTAAAATAGTGACAAATAAAATCACACTTGTAGACAGCAAAGTAAGCGCCATATTAAATGGAGAAAGGTATTGCTTAATGCTATCAATTTTAGTGAGTTGAAAGAAAATCAGGGCAAAAACTACGATTAAGAACGTATACGAAATGTAAGTCAATACTTTGTGCCATGCAGGGAGTAATGTTTTAGAACGTATGAAGTTTTGGAAGAACAAGATGGCAAAAAGTGCTGAAAGTGCTGAGAAATAGATTCCTCCTTTATAATGAAACCATGGAAACTCTCCCCAGAGGTATTCGAAACCAATTTGAGATTGAAATAAATAATAAAAAACAAATGATAGTACGTGTAATACGTAATAGATGTATGAGCGATGCCTTGTTTTGAAGAATACAATTAAGTTGTAAAGCACAAGTGCAATCATGGCTGCAATCATGCTGAATTCGATGTATCGGTGTTCGTGATAGTCTTGCAGGTAACTTTTTTGGGGAATTAATCTGGGTAGTGTTGAATGTGGAAAGGTTTTATAAGTTCGCGTGTAACCTGCAATAGAATTAAAATGGAAGCTATAAATGGTGACCGCTTTATTTGCAGGAAGTTCAACAGGAATCAGGTTTGAGTAATTTCCAAAAGGGGTACTACGTTTAGATAAAGGTAGCGATTCTCCAATTTCGATTAATGCTACATCCCCTAGTTCAGGAATAATGAATGTTTTCGTGTGGCCTGCAGGAAATGTTTTTAAATAAAGCTCTACATGCTTACCCGTATTGTTTTTTAAGGTGACTCGATAAGAAAATACCTGATCAGTAGGGTGGGGAAGATCAACAACAGGGGCTTGATTTAAGAGCGAATAAGTATAATCTTCGGGATGAGCACTTTGAATTTGCCAATCTAAAAATTCAACATCTTGAGCAAGTGAAATGGTTTGAAGCGGAGCTTCAATCACTAGGGTATCACCCAAAACTTCATTGGATAAGGCAAACCAAATGCAACAGAAGCATACTAGAAAACGGTATGGTTTCCTTATAATTCTCAATTCGCAAAATGTTGATCTGTAATGTCATGTTACTAGGGGGTTATTCTACTCGTTTAGTTAGGTGCAGAGTAAAATAATGAACAATGACATTACCAATGATTTAACTGAAACTACTCTCGTTTACTTAGTTCATCTCTGATTTTAGCAGCTCTTTCGTAATCTTCGGCTTCAATTGCTTTAGCCATCATACTTTGGAGTTTGTCAGTAGACATTTCTTTGAGGTTTTCAACAGTTGATTGAGACTTTATGGTTTCCTTTTCGGGTTGGCGTTTTAAGCCAGCTTGTTCTTCTTCGAGTTCACTTAAAACAATGCCTGCTTCTTGTAATACAGACTCATAGGCATAAATAGGTACATTAAATCGCAAGCCGATAGCAATGGCATCTGATGGACGCGCATCTAACTCAATGTAATTGCCTCCATCTTTAAAACTGCAAATGATCTTTGCATAAAAAACGCCCTCTCGCAAGTCGGAAATAATTACTTCATGGAGGTCTACATCGAAATGGCTAGCAAAAGACTTAAACAAGTCGTGAGTCATGGGGCGATTAGAAACAATCTTTTCCATCTCAACTGCTATAGCTTGAGCCTCAAACATCCCAATAATAATTGGCAATCTTCTGTTACCTATTTCTTCTCCCAATACCAAAGCAAAAGAACCAGATTGTGAATGACTTGCCGATAACCCTAATATTTCAAGCTTGATTTTTTCCACCTATTTAAAAAATGGTTTTGTTTGTCGATATGTTTTACTGCTTGGCCGCTAAAGTTACAATCAATTACGCAAATTTTATGCAACTAATTTTATGATAACAACTT
>JBMYQA010000424.1:0-4061 GCA_049600855.1 Flammeovirgaceae bacterium
TACTTAAAAATTACGCTAATGCAATAAAAAAAGCAGGAGGAAAAGTTTTACATGAAAATGCAGCACAAGGACATTACAACTTTAATGCTTCAAACGGAAAACAGATTTGGGTAAAAGTATTACCTTCCTATTCTGGTAAAGATTATAGGTTAGAGATCATTGAAGAAGAAGCTATGCGTCAGGATATAGTCATTTCTGCCGACCTTATAAAAAGTAAAATCGACAGTGATGGAAAGGCAACGCTTCAAGGTATTTTCTTCGATACAGGAAAAGCCACCCTTCGAGATGAATCAGAACCAGCTCTTCAAGAGATTGCAAAATACTTAAAAGAAAATCCATCTGTTCAATGTTGGGTAGTAGGTCATACTGATTCTGACGGTTCCCTTTACATTAATAGCAAATTGTCATTAGATCGAGCTATGGCGGTTAAAAATGAATTAGAAAATAAATTCAATATTAAACAAGGAAGACTCTCTGCTAAAGGTGTGGGACCATTAGCTCCAGTGGCTAGTAATAAAACAGAAGAAGGCAAACAACAAAATCGAAGGGTTGAATTAGTGTTAATTTGATTTCGATCTACGTAATCATTATTGTTGAATTGGTTGTAGTAGTGGAAAACGTTGACGTACAACGTTCAGCATGATAGATGATCAACTCCGTAATCATTTTACTTAGCGAATGTTTGATTAATACGAAACGAAAGAAATAAAAAATGAATAATTCCCTAGCCAATACAAGATTAGGAGCAGTTGAATTCTGTTCCATTGGAAAAGGCATACCTGTATTATTCGTTCATGGCGGACATTCAAATTGTAATGAAACACTGTGCCACAAGGGATTTGATACCGAAAATTTTCAATTAATCACTCCTTCTCGCCCTGGGTATGGAAAAACTCCTTTGAATAAAAATATCAGCCCCAAACAAGCCGCAGACTTGCTGATTGCACTTTTAGATCATTTATCGGTAAATGAGGTAACGGTTTATGGCATATCTGCGGGAGGACTAACCGCCATTGAGTTAGCAAGCAATTATCCAGAAAGAGTGAATAAATTGATTTTGGCATCTGCCATCTCAAAAAAATGGCTGGATAATCATGAGAAGATTTATAAAACTGCTCAGGTTATTTTTAATCCTAACATGGAAAAATTCACATGGGGAATGGTGACGTTTTTTTCAAACATTTTCCCCACCATGATCGCAAAGAGTTTCTACCCCCAATTTTCAAGTTATCCTTTACATCAACTACATAAAGATGACGTAACGGAACTGATCCACACCCTGAAACATTACGGGTCTAAAAATGGATTCTTAAACGATATCGATCAACGTATAGCTGACTCTACCCTTACAAAAATTGAATGTCCCACACTCATTATTCATAGTAAAAACGATAATAGCGTTCCCATTGAACACGCATTACATTCACATCAACTCATTAAAAACTCAACACTATTGGCATTAAATAATGAATGGGGACATCTGTTTTGGATCGGCCAAGATGCCAACGATACCATCAAAAAAACGATTGAATTTGTAACAGCGTAACGCCAGCTTATACCGTTCAACGTTTGAAAATATCTGCTATTCATCTAACCGTGATCGAATTGCCCCAATCAACTTTTCCCGATCTGTCCGTGCCTTCATGAGAAAGTCCTCCGTTACTGCCAAATCATCCTGATACTTCGTTGACCATAAAATGATTTCTATTAGGACAGGCAGTAAATCCTTCCCCTTTTCAGTTAATGAATACTCTTTTTGAGTTTTTAGTTTTTGATAAACGTTGGATTCAATAAAGCCATTGCTCTCTAACTTTTTCAAACGATTTGATAGAATATTAGTCGCTATGCCCTCTTTAGCATTGAGAAAATCTTTATAAAAGCGCTTGCCTTCAAACAAGTCGCGGATGATTAAAAAAGTCCATTTATCTCCCAAAAAATCCAGTGCATAACTAACTGGGCAGTCTGATCTCATATTTTTTTATTTATTTACTTGCAAAATGCAAGTGAGTATTTGTATATTTGCTCACTTGTATTTTGCAAGTTAGTAAATTCCAATAGGAATTATCAAAATTCATCCGAAATAAGCAGGTTTACAGCGAAGTGATTCAACGAACTTGTCTAACATCAAAAGTCAAAACAACAAACAATGGATACCTTACAAATTAATTACGATACGCTTAAGAAAGACAGTTGGTCTGAGAAAGAGGTTAAAAATGTAAAATTGATCATTGATTTCATGCAAAACCTGATGAATAATCACCATTTCGATTATGTCAGAGAGAAATTCAGTAATCAACAATACCTCCAACACAATAGAGGTATTCCTGATGGCATGGCAGGCTTAATTAGTTTTGTGGAAAATTTCGCAAAGCAATTTCCAGAATATGCGTACGATGTAAAGCACATCTATGCAGATGGCGATTATGTGATTTTCCATTCCCAAGCCACTACCAAAGCAAAGCACCGTGGCAACGATAAAGAAGGGTATAACATCATGGATACCTGGAAAATAAAAGATGGAGAAATTGTAGAGCATTGGGATGCCCTCCAGCCTATGAGCGGCTTCATGCGTTTCTATAATTTGCTAACTGGCGGAAAAATCCGAAACTCAAATGGAGTGTATTAAAGGTGTTTTTTCTGTGATGAAAAGGCATTTGCAATTGTTTACAACTCGATAACCACTTATCAATTCGCGTCCACCACTTTTTAGGTAATCCTTGCCACTTACTAAGTCTACTTTTGATTAACTATTTCTAGTTCTTAATTATGCAGCCGCAATGACAACCATTGCGGCTAATTTAATTTAACTAAAACATTATCAATTAGTTATGAAAAAAGTTTTATTAATTACACTAATTATGACTGCTCTATTTTCATGTAATGTAGAGCAAGGAGTAGTAGAACCATCAACCACTAATGAACTGTATACTTTTCATTATAAAGGTCAAACCTATGTAGAGAATGTGGAAGAAGGAAAGCCTAGCCAAATTACAGCACTGCAGCAAGTGTTTAGTAACCCAAATTACGCATTATATGTAAATGCAAATGACTTGAAAACAATTTATGTTTTTGACGATCGCTCGGAACTCGAAAGCTACCTTCAACGTATCAATTCAAGTGACCCGAAGGAAGAAACTTGTTCGGCGAGAGTAACGCTCTATCAAAACAAGAATTATGGAGGTGCCTCATTGCAAATGTGCAACAGCATATTCCATTTATATCAGTACAGCTTTAGTGATGTCGCTAGCTCAATGACAGCTACCAATTACGACTGTTCTTCGGCCTTGTATGTTCACCTGTATAGAGACTCGGCATTTGGAGGTCCAAGTGTAACTGTTGGCGCATCAGTTGGTGAAACACTTAATATCCCTGATTTTGATGAGTTAAAGTTCTACGACTTTTTTGGACTCCGTTATGGTAAGATTAACGATAAAGTAAGCTCTATTGCCTTCAGTGATGGCAGCAATTGTACACCTATTTACCAAGCAAACCCTGTTAACAAGGCTTTAAATGCCACTGCGAGTGCTTCATCAACCTTTTCTGGTTATTCCGCATCACGTGTAAATGATGGAAATCGTAACACTACTGCAGGAGGAGCGCATAGCTGGACAAATGCACATACTTCAGGTAGTGGACTTGGCGGTGATGGTAGATTACCAGAGTATGTTCAATTGAACTTTGGCTCATCTACCGAAGTTAGTATGTTCAGAGTTTACACAAGTACTAACTACGAAATTAAGCAGTATAGAATACAATATAGAAATTCTCTCGGCGGTTGGACTACAGCAGTAAATCAAAGCAATAATTACGCAGTAAGTCGCACACATACCATTAGTCCCGTGGTTACCACCGCAGTAAGACTGTATGCGGAAAGAGGTCCAGATAACCAATCAATCTATGCCCGTGTAAACGAATTTGAGGTTTACTAATTCGACAGGACAGTTACTGAATAGCAACAAAATGGAGAGCTATCCGAAATTCTTGGGATAGCTCTTTTTGTACATAGCCAGCAATTCTCACTTTGTCATCTTGAACGATAGTGAAAGATCTACGTGCCCATT
>JBMYQA010000425.1:0-3980 GCA_049600855.1 Flammeovirgaceae bacterium
GCCAAAGTGAATCGCTTCAGGTTTTAAGTGGATGTCAATGGTTTGAATAATCCCTTCAAACAAACAGATCATTAAACTCTCAGAAAGCTTTTCTTTACGAAGCAATTGAAGTTTATTGCTTGACAAGGCTACTTCACTATCCAGGTTATCAGGATGTGGCAGGGCTCCGTATCCATCAACTAATAAATCGGGCCAGCCTGATACCGCTTCTGAACGGAGAAAGAAACCACTCATTATGACCTGATCTTTCTTATGGGTACCTTGGTCTTTATAAGGTACACGTCCAATACTAAAAGCGCCATCAAGTAAAGCTTCTATCCACAATTCATCTACTTGAAAAAAACGAATAGACTCTTGTGGTAACATGCGTTCATCTGGCACTAAGTATCGAAATGGAATCGACTTCAATAATCGAAGGTTTTCGAACCAATTTTTGATTTCTAAGGGTAATTCTAATTCCTGTTCTTCTCGCTCATTTGCTGCTAACGGTAAATAGTCATATACCAACAATTGTTCTGCTTGTCTAAGTCTAAGCCGTTGCTTTCGTTTCCACTGAAACAATGTCATGGCTAGGTCTTTCTCTTTCAACATCAACAAACGCCCCAATTCCCAAGCAGCTCCATAGCTCACATCAAATACGGGTAATTCTGAAGAGCGATCAAAACGATAGAGTTGGTCAGCCGACTTTACGAGTTCATCTTTCTGATGAATTCCATCCGCTAAAGATTGCTGGCGAAGGTTTGTCGCTAAAGGTCCCTTATACCAGGAGATCGTTTTACTTCCTTGGCGCATTTGATGCGGCAGCGGAACATATCCCTGAGACAAATATTTTTTAATTTGATCAGGTGTATCTTCAGGAACAGCAATTCGCAAAGCATGACTCACGTTAGTATTTTCAGGGAAATAAGTATCGCTCCAACCTTCCTTATAATCATTGAGATTAGCCAACACACTTTGTAATGTTTTCTTAGTATCAAAGCAGGAGAATTTCCAACTTTTTAATGAGACGACACGCACTTTTTTAGGTTGATTTTGCAAACCTTGGAAATCAAACTTAAAGGTTAAATTTTCCGAATCAAACTTAAAGCGTTCTTGTAGAGATACTAAATGAACTGTAGTCGTTTTACCAGAAGCAGGCAAACGATTGCCCATAATTACCGCAAATTCCTCTTGGCTTTCTGCTGAGCTTTCTTCCGTTTCACGAATGTGTGCCAAATACCGTAACTCATTAAAGTTTGGCAAAATACTAGCTAGTAACTCCTGGTCTACCTCAATTACTCGAATCTGCTCGTCTGACTTTTCAAAAGGTTCAGGTGAAAAACCTGGCCAACTCGTAGTAGCATCAGCAGTTTTCAACTCATCTAGCATTTTTAGTTGAGTTTCACCTTGTAATTCATCTTCATCAAACACTAATAATGCAAGCCAAGGTGTTTTTACCCGCTTTTCTTCTAAACTCAAATACTTTTGGATAATATCCTGTACTGCTTGTGTGGGTACATACCCCAGCTTTCGAAATGGTTTAGGTGTGAGTGTTGCTCTAGTTGATGTTGTATTCAGTACAATCCACTTGTGTTGAAGTAAATCTCGCCATAAATCATTCGCTGAAAGATCAGGTGCAAAATGGTTCAAAAAATCAGCAAAAATAGCCTTAGTCCATTGTTTTCCTTCCCAATCTTTAATGACAACTTGGGCTTTATCTGGTAACTTTAGTTGTTGATCTCGTTCTGAAACGGCATTTAAACTTGCCGTTTCCGTATCCATATCTAAACTTATCCATTCATATGCAATCAAGGCGTTCCAAATCTGACTCACATCGGCTTGACCTAGTTTTTGACTCAACTCGTTTTCACTAATAGTCACTCGATTTGCACTGAGCCATTCCCAAGGCAATGTACTGCGCTTTAAAACAATATGCGGAAGTACATGTGAATGATCTCCAGCACTGTTCTTGGGAGGAAAGAGCGTATGTATCTGATTAGGATTCAGTGAAAAGCGATTTCCAGCAATAGCAAAAGCTTGGTTTGAATCAAATGTATCGTATTGATACAACTGTTCGTAAGAAAGGTTTTGCTGCACCTTAATTTCATATTGCCCACTGTGCATTGCGGGAATGTGATGTTCGATATAGGTAATTTGATCCTTTGCCATTGCTATTTAAATTAAAGAAGTGATTTAAAGTATTCCGACTTGTGGTACATCTACAAACGCTTCCATCTCTTCATCCAAAGCAGAAATATCTAAGTCATCGAATGCTTCCATTGACACTAAACTAGCACCTTCTATGTCATCATTGATTCCTCTAAAAGCTTCATAAACTTTCTCAATATCTTGATTGGTTAACGCTTGTATGATGGTTGTTTTTCTTTGATCAGCAGGCATCGTTTGAGGTTGATAGCGCTGTTCCTCCTCCCAAAAATAGGCTTGTTCAACAATCGAAGTATTGTATTGTAAGTTCTCTTTGGGTACAGCATGTGTTTTTCCAGCTTTAGGAGGATGCCCTGGTGTAACCTCCATGCCTGTGATCACACCTTTTACCAACGATTTCTGATTTACACGATCTCGGCTAGTGCCTTCAGCATCTTTAGTAAAGTCGCCCCACATGGCACTAGGAACATCTTGGTAAATCGGAGTAAAAATAAAATCGTCAGCAGCTATAGTTTCACCTTCTCGTAAAATTTGAATATATAGGTCAGCATAAACCTTTCCCACTTCCAAATGCATCGTTTTGATGCCAATATTCCCCACTTTTTGACATAGCTGTAAACTACTTGCTTCCAAACGCTGTGGTTTTGTCATCACACCACTTTCTCCAAAAACCTGTTCAAAGGCTACATTCCCGCCTGTAAATAAACTCGCTTGACTCATGGGTATCACAGTATTCAACCCAATGGATAAGTTCTTATTATCAAACAGCCAAGTATCCATTTCCTTGGTAGGATCTTGTTGGTCAGCAGTTTTTAGCTTTTTCAGTAAACCTTTCGTACAACTTAAGCTGAGTATATTTTTTTTCTTTGGTAAGAAAGAATCGCTAAACTCTTCCCACGTAATTGGAGGGGGTGGAGTTTTATCACCACTGCCAAATGTTATTGTTTTGGAAATAAAACCTAAAGTCACTTTCACCGTTCCTGAAAAATCAGGTCCCCAAATGTGCAACTCCGCTCCTAATACAAACGTGACTCGTTGGTTAGCGACATCATTACCCGTAATATGCCCTATTTTAATTTCGATTCCTATCAGAATATCGTAATGGAAAGGTTTCCAACTGATAAAGAAATGAGCATATATGCGTAAAGAAGCATCTATGATTGCACTATGAAAAACGGCTTCAAACTCTCCACCGGCCATCATGCAAGCAGGAGTAAGCGCAAAGTACAAACTTCCTTTTGCATACAAATTATCATTCACTTTAAACTGTAAAGTGACTAAATCTATAAAATCGCGCGAAGGATAGTGTTTAGGAACCTTGTAGTCTTTATGATATCCTCCAACTACCAGTACAAAATCGCCAGCATGCTCCCCCTTAAACCAAGATTTGAATACCATACTGCCGCTTATGGTACACAAAGGTGAATACACAAATGACCCTTCTTTGATGCCTGCAAATACCTGCAAAATGCCTTTATCAAAATCCATGGTAACATCCACGTCGATTTCAACTTTGGCGAGGTAGGTAAAGTTACCCATACTTTCGGCTCCTTCTCCTCCTTTCAACACCAAATCGGCAGGAATAGGAGGCTGCACCAAAAATGCTCGCCCAAACAACTCCAACTTGACACGCTCTCCAAAACTAAAGGTGAGTAACGCCAAAGCATTCAAAATCTCGAAAGAAGTGAATTTAATTCCTGCTGCTAAGAAATATTCTCCTGAGGCAGGTGGAATATACGTTTTGAGCGCTTCTAATTTCTCTTTAATTACAGCTCCATCTTGTGCCTTGTTACCAGAGGTCGATTTCGTTTTACCACCTAAGGCATCTTGAATTA
>JBMYQA010000426.1:0-3972 GCA_049600855.1 Flammeovirgaceae bacterium
ATGCTTTGTCTGAAGCAAAACCAATCTACTTTAAACTACAAGTTTATACTTTAGACAACTTCTATAGAAAAAGCTCACCTAAAAACTCATAGACAACCACATTGGGCATTTGCTTGTAAGTAATAGTAAGTTCTATATTAAAATGTATGATTAAACCGTACGCTACATATTTCCCAATTACGCAATTGGCAATTGACTTTGTGTTATTGAACGTGGTTTTTTTTGCCGCCTATTATTACTGTTTCGATGGACTTCAATTTGCTGATGAGCGTTACTGGTTGTTATTAGCAAGCGCTAATGCCATATGGGGAGGGATATACTTTTCCCTGAAGCTATACACGATTGACCGAAGCACTGAAAAAGACCAGTTCATGCAATTATTACTAGCCGCAGTGTTGATTCATCCATTGGTATGGCAAGGATTCATTTTAGTGACTCGAAGTACGTATGCATCCATCCTACATTTGTGGTTTACTGCTGGACTATTTGCGAGTGGTCAGTTACTCATCAATGGCATTCAAATGTATACAAAACGTTTTTTTTTGCAAGAACAGCCATATCGAAAGCGAATCGTAATTTTAGGATATAACCCCATTGCGCATCAATTAAAGGCATTTTTCGAAAATCAGGCATCAGATAAATTCTTGTTTGTCGGATACATCGCAGCTCATACACAGCTTCATCAAGAACAAGTGATAGGAAGTTTGACTTCACTTAATGAGTTGCTGGTTCAACAAGGAATCGAAGAAGTGTATTCTTGTTTAGACTCAGCCGCTTTAGTTGAAATGCAGGAGTTGCTTCAAGCTGCTGAAAAACACGTCATTAAATTACACATTGTCCCTGATATTCAAGGGATGCGAGCAAAAAAAGCGATGAACCGATTGCCTTTTGGATCAACAGCTTATGGCGGTATCCCAATCATTCATGTGAATGCGAACCCATTAGACCATCAGTTGAATAGAATAGCGAAACGACTATTTGATGTGAGCTTTTCTTGTTTTGTGTGTGTATTTATACTCTCTTGGTGTGTGCCCATGATTGCCTTATGGATTCGGTTTGATTCGGAAGGTCCCGTATTTTTTAAGCAAAAAAGGCATGGTATGCATGGTCGCGTGTTTTGGTGTTGGAAATTCAGAACCATGACCGTGCAACATGGAGAATCAGCTTTTAAACAAGCTACAAAAAATGATGCTAGGGTGACTAAAGCGGGAGCGTGGTTGAGAAAAAATAGTTTGGATGAACTCCCTCAGTTTATTAATGTATTATTGGGAGACATGTCGATTGTAGGGCCTCGGCCACACCCGATTCAACTCAATGAAAATTATACTGGAAGGATTGATAAGTTTATGTCTCGACACTTGGTAAAGCCAGGCATTACAGGCTTGGCACAAGTAAATAACCATCGGGGAGAAACGCCAACGATTGCCCACATGGAAAATCGAATTGCCTTAGACCAGTTCTACATTACGCACTGGTCTTTTTGGCTAGATATTAAAATTGTCGTTAAAACGATATTGCTGATACTCAAAGGGAGCAATCAAGCTTATTAGGCAACTTGTGCATCTACTTCTTCCTTGTTGTTTTCGCAAGAGCCAGGTGATTTTCCACAATATGAACAGGTGCCTCCTTCTTTTTGAAGCAAAGGATTATTGGAAGAGCACGTTCCCTTAAACTCGCCATTTTTCTTAAGCAAAATTTGTGTGGACATTAAAATAAAAAAAAGCCCAATGAACCCGATACCTAGAAGTGCAGTAAGCATATGTTTAAAATTAAGGTGTGTTGTAAAGAACCGTTTTATAAGTAACAAAATTACGCATTGAATGGTTCGTGGACAATGAAAAGTACTAATTATTACCAAGTTGCCTAAGAAGAATGTTGTTCGGGCTGAATAATGCCATCACGACTGATGGAATAGACACTCGCTTTAGTCCCTTGGTTTTGATACGTTTCTTCAATGATCAATGTAGGCTTAGAGTTTGCTGGTATGCGGCAAATTCGTTTAGAAGCAAGGGGAGCTGAAGCGTCTTGTGTATTTACATAATCTGCTTGCAATACGATGCCTGAAATGAATTTGCCATCTTTGGTATAGGTACACAGGTAGGTTTCGGTTGCTTTTTCTTGTAAATCGGTGAATATGAGCATAATGTATTTGCCCGTATCTGCAATTTGCCCAATGTAATAGTAGGGCTTATCCGCCGCCAACCGTTTTTTAGCTTGCTTGTCAAATCCATGATTCCAAATCTCATTGCCATGAATAAAATCTTCACAGACTTTTGGGCTAATCTCGCGGACTTTGTTATTATCTAAGAAACTTTCCAGCCAATGATGGTCATACACCGCAGGCGGAAGTGCAGCGCCAAAACCATTGACAAATGAGGCAAACTTAGCTGAAGGAATGACGGGTTCTTCTAGCTTAATTACGGGCTTGGCCTCGGTAGTTTCCTCTTGTTTCTCTTTGCTACAAGCGAATGCAACTAGCATGGAAATGCCCAATAGCACAAAGGCAAATTTGTTTTTCATCTGTTAGTACTTATCCAATTTTTACTTCCATTTTCAATAATAAACCCATTTTCAAAACATGGTTGAATTAACTTTTTGAGTCCATTTTAGAAAGCCTTATGGATCAAAAAGGCTGATTCAAACATACTTTGAAGCCCACCCTTATTATTACTACGTTGAAATTGCTGATGGATTGTGTAAATGCATGGAGATTCTGGTGCTATTTTTTCTTAAAAAATCCATACTTTGTGCTGAATTAACAACAAATAGAAGCCTAATTACTAAATAAAGGTTAACAGCATATGCGCTTCAACCATGCGCTTAAGGCGTGACTTGATAAGCTGCGGTAATGAAATCTTGACATTCTTTAAATGGAAGGAAAACATCTACACTGCCCAAGGCATAAGGGCCAATTTGATAAGGCGAATAGTAAAAGCCAATGCCAGTATGCGTAAGGTAGAAATTCTCGGTAGGCTTAATTTCTTCAGTATCAAATCCAGCTGCTTTGAGTGTTTCTCCCTTTGCTAAATTTCGCTGTTCCCAAATTTTTTGCTGCAACATTTTAGCAATGTCTACATGATGTTGTGGCTTAATCACATCCTTGAGCATCACCTTTTGCCCTTTTGCTAAATCAATGACAAAATAATTCGCGCCATAATTGCCATGTGCACCTCCTGTGTAATTGTACCAGTTTTGACAAATCGAAAGTAGGTTTTGACTATTGTACACCACATCCATGTGCGCTACTTCCGACCAATTCATAGAGCTACTAAACGAGGGATCTTCCTGATAGATTTCTAAATTGGCCTCACGATAGCTTGTCAATGCTTGTTGATGCATATTGGCAATGGTACGATATGGATTGCCAGCCGATAAGTTTTCTTTAAAGAGTTCGTCAAAAAGGGTGTAAATGGCTTCTTTGTGTGCGCCTTGGTAGTTGATTGAAGGATAGAGCAAGGTTTGAATAAACGTGTGCGTAGGAGATGCGGTATCTCCCTGAATAAGCTGTTCCACCTTTACCTCATGAAATACATCAAAGGGTAATTGACCCGTACTATTATCTTCTTGAAGGGTTAACAACAACTCTTTCGATTTATCTTTGTTGTACCAAAAACCAGCAATCTCATTGCCCTTAAATAAGGCTTCAATGCTGCCTACTTGATCAAAAACACCATATTCTTTAAACGAAAAACTCCCATCTTTCGCCAATTTGCCTTCGGTAAGCGTAATGGGTATGCCATGGCGGTCGTAGTAATAAGAAGCGCGTAATTTTTCTCCGATTTTAGTGATGGAACAGTGAACAGGGATAGTGCCATTAATGCTTCCAACATATTGCCGATAAAAGTTTTGATCCATGGGAATCGCAGCCACGCTGGGACACGCGTTCATCGTCTTCGCTGCCGAAAAGGCACCAGCGAACCTGCTGGCGCCATTCCAGTATGTCGAGATCATCGGTGCGACGGCGCTCGGCTA
>JBMYQA010000427.1:0-3970 GCA_049600855.1 Flammeovirgaceae bacterium
AGTTTTCGGTTCGCAAACGGGACAATTCCATAAATTGGTGTTTGTGCCAAGTTTTTTGCTCCTTCCAATAATTGAAACTCATTATCAATTAACTTCATTGGCCCCAACCCGCTCTCGTACACGTAAAGCTCGTCATCCACCAAATAACTTAAAAAGAAAGACTTCCCTTTAGGAACCCACAGTCGGTCAAACTCACCTGAGGGTTTCATGCGGTATAATTTATAATCCGTCATGAAATAAATACCCTCATCTGTTACATGCACTTTCCAGACATCATTAAACTTTTGGTGCTCTTTTGGCAAGTTACCTTCCAAGGGCACATATTGCATTTTACCCAATGAATCGGGAGCTAAATAACCAAATGATGCTTGACTACCCACATACACTACCCCATTTTTACTTTTTGCTAACGCACGCCCAACAGCTTGATTAGGCAATTCAATTTCTCGCCAAAATTCACCATCATATTCTAACACACAACTGGTATTGGCAAAGTACATCACTCCCCGCTCATCTTGAATAACCGACCAATTTTGACTTTGTGCTTTATAAACTTTGGGAGGATAGTTTTGTAAAAAAGGCCTGCCTAGCTTTTGAGAAAAAGCTGGAATCGTGAATAGAAAAGTGACTATAAGTAGGAATAGGTTTTTCACAGGTTAAGTTCTAAAAATTTAGCATGCTACTTGAATTTATTGATTGCATTGTGTGGTTGTGGGTCATTTCTTTATTTCAAGCATGCATTTAATCATCTTATCGAATTGAGTACTGTGTAAACTAAATTATTTAACATTCTGAAGTTGTTTGTAGAGTTAGTAAAACGTCCGAATGCGGCCCACCTCTACAAACTGCAATCGAGTAAATCTTCAGATTTACGCTTATAGCAAAATATTAAAAAACTTCGTTTACAGTGTATTGAGCTCGTCTAAAATAAGCTTTTCTAGGTAAAAAACTGAAATTGCTTTCGTCAAAACAGCCTTTTTAGAGCACGTTTTCATCATACTTATAAAAGTATTTTAAGAGAAAATAACACAAATCCCAGAATTTCAAAATGTCAACATCCCTACTATAGAAAAGCCCATGATCAACATTATAAAAAAAAGGCATCATCTCCAAGTAGATGTATGTGTCTGGGCTTTTTCGAAGTATTATTTCTAATTTATCGCTGAGTTCATTAATTTTCATTGGGAAACTGCATGAAACTCGAAGCATTATGTATATTTAGACAAGTTCACGTTCCAAAATAGTAAGACAAAGTTTTAGTCAACGTCAGTTCGATAATTTAAAACGCATTGCATTCACCTAATTCGATAATATGAAAAAAGCAATTAAGTATATTTTTATTCTTGGTGTATTTCTAGGATTCCAATTTTACTTGGGAATGCCTACTTTTCAATGGGGATTTTTTGGTCTACCACTGATGTTGCTTTTTGTCACAGGGATTATCTACGTATTAGAACGGACGGCACAGCTCAAAAAGCCTAAAAGTGCCCGTAAGCCACTCATTGTGCCAGGCATTTTACTCACATTAGCCATCATTTATGCCGTAGTGATTCCACTGAGTACTTCTTGGTCATTATTTAGAGCAGCTGACTATAGAAATATGATCGGTCAAGTTGAAATTGGAAACAGCTTTGCCAAAGATGTAGCTCCCATTTCCATCGATAAAATCAGAGTAGTTGACCAAAGCTTAGCCTATCGTTTAGGCGATAAAGTATTAGGCACGCAGCCTTCATTGGGAAGCCAAGCTCACTTGGGTGTTTTCAGAATCCAAAAGGTGAATGGGGAATTTGTTTGGGTGGCACCGCTCATTCATTCTGGTTTTTTCAAATGGTGGAGTAATGGTGAGGGAACACCTGGGTATGTAGTTGTACCCGCAACGGGGTCTGGAGACGTTCGGTTAGTACAGGAAATTGACGGTAAGCCTATACACATCAAGTACCAACCAGGAGGCTTTGGCTTTGACTATTTGAAAAGACACATCTACTTCAATGGTTACATGACCACTGGATACACAGACTACACCTTTGAAATAGATGACAAAGGAACTCCATATTGGGTTGTTTCACTTTATGATAAAAATGTTGGTTTTGCTGGAAATAATGTATACGGTATCATTGTGATCCATGCCATGACTGGCGAAATCCAAGAATATAGCATAGCGGATGCGCCACTCTGGATTGATCGTATTCAACCTAAATCGTTTGTACAGCGGCAATTGGATGATTGGGGAGAGTTTGTTCATGGTTGGTGGAATCCTTCTAATGAAGAAAAGTTAACCACCACGCCTGGTATGTCTTTGGTATACGATCAAAATGACAAATCGTATTGGTATACAGGGCTAACTTCTGTAGGTAGCGATGAAGGTACAGTAGGTTTTGTATTGGTAGATACACGAACTAAAAAAACCACTTGGTACAAACAAATTGGCGCAACTGAACAAGCGGCCATGATCTCAGCCATGGGTAAAGTTCAGGAGAAAGGCTATCAAGCCTCTTTTCCGCTCACTTATAACATCAATGGCGTACCTACCTATGTGATGCCGCTAAAAGATCAAGCTGGTCTTATAAAAATGTATAGCATGGTTTCTGTTCAAGATTACTCCGTGGTAGCAGTCGGAAATACACTTCAAGAATCCATACGAGCTTACAAAAATGTATTGAACAGCACGGCGAATAATATTCAATCAGAAAACACCTCAAAAAGATATAGTTTACGCACTATCATTAGTCGAGTTGCATCAGATGTTAGAAATGGAAACACCTTTTACTACATCACGCTAAAAGATTATGAGCATAAACTATTTATTGGTTCTTCCACAGTTTCTACTGAATTGCCCATTTCACAAGTAGGAGATTCCGTGTTGTTGACTTACGATGAGGGGCTCACCCCTTTAGTTGACATTGTCGTATTTGACAACCTACAAATTAACCCTATTAAGACGGAAAATGCAGAAATAGAGTCCCAGAAGCCCTAAGTTCTGGCTCAATTATCTTCGCTGTTTTTTGAATAAATCAAACAAATTTGTAATTATGTAGTGCAAAAGTTTGAAAATAACCTCATTAACAAACAACAATACATATTTTGATTACTTATGGGAAGAGCATTTGAATATAGACGTGCAGCCAAAGAAAAACGTTGGGGGAAGATGTCGAAAATATTCCCCAAATTAGGAAAAGCAATTACCGTTGCAGCCAAAGAAGGTGGACCAGACCCTGAGATGAATGCCAAGTTAAGAACAGCCATTCAGAATGCCAAGGCAGAAAACATGCCGAAAGACAACATCGAAAACGCCATCAAACGTGCCATCGGAAACGATGCTGTCAACTACCTTGAAGTGAACTACGAGGGCAAAGGTCCGCATGGTGTACTTGTTTTTGTTGAGTGTGCAACAGATAATACGAATCGAACCGTTGCCAATGTAAAATCTTATTTTAATAAAGCGAAAGGAGGACTCGTACCTAGCGGCTCATTAGAATACATGTTTTCACGCAAAGCCGTTTTTGAATTCGATGCACCAGAAGGCTTGGATGTAGAAGAATTAGAGCTTGACCTTATTGATGCGGGCTTAGATGAGATTGAAACTGAAGATGGAAGTGTGTTGATTTACGGCGATTACACCAACTTTGGTTCTTTATCTAAAGCGCTTGAAGAAAAAGGCATTGAAGTAGCTTCTGCCAAACTCGAACGCATTGCCAATAATCCGGTAGAATTCACGGAAGAACAAATGGTTGATATCGATAAAATGATTGATAAACTTGAAGATGATGATGATGTTCAAGCAGTATATACAAATATTGGCTAAAACACTTACTTATGAACTTATCTAACATTAGTTTTTTCGAGTGAAAAAGAGTTAAGAAGCCCTCAATTGAGGCGCTTTTTTGCAGTAATAGCAGCGCTCTTTCAAGAAAAAGTAACGAAAAGTGAGGGTTTCTTAACCTTTTGGAACCGAAATAAATTAATGTTAGAC
>JBMYQA010000428.1:0-3949 GCA_049600855.1 Flammeovirgaceae bacterium
TATTTTTTTCGCCCGATGCGAGTGCTACTTCCCAAGTGTCATTGGCGAGTTTGGTGACTTGCTGAACTTTTGAATTAAATTGAATGAATCTTTCCAAACCAAATTGCTTGCTGTAAGCTTGGAAATAAGCCAATACCTGATGGTGGGAAGGATAGTCAGGATAATGGGCGGGCATGGGGAAATCGAGGTATTCTGACAGTTTTTTAGAACTGATGATGTGCGTTGTTTCACACACACTAGAGTGGGAAACTTGTGAAGTATACACCCAATTGCCCCCAATTTGATCATTTTGCTCATAGCACGTGATGTCTTCAACACCTGCTTGAATCAAGTTTTTTATCGTGGTCAGCCCTGAACATCCAGCGCCAATCACACAGACTTTTGGTGAAGGTTTTTCCATTTTCATTCGTTTTCAAGTTCTAAGCAAGTACATCATGTGCTTTACGCTCAGGCTCAAAGGCGGCCAAAGAGCAAGCAATTTTTTAAGTAGCGACTTCTTCAATAGCCTCAACGTTATCAAAAATCCATTGACTCATGTAAGTGGCAATGGATTTCCAATGAGAACCCAACATCATATTGTGTGCTGCATGAGGAAAGTTGATGAAGTCTGCTTGGTATTTTGTGGCAGTTTGCTGGCCTTCTTTCACGGTGAAGATATTGTCTTTCCCACCTGAAATGACCAACATCGGTAGTTGTGTGTGATGGTTTACTTGGATAGCTGGAAACAACATATTAAGGTAAGCTCGGAAAGACTCTTGTTGTAAATTTCCAGCGTAATGTGTGAGTTGCTGTTGAGCAATATGATCTTCATAAAATGCCCATTTGACTTTAGTAGGCGTATCCACTAAAGCATGTAAATTGAAGGTACTCAGTCCTTTCAAGGCTGCTAGTGGAAAGGTGGTTAAGTACTTTAATGAGGATCGCAATACGCCTGTTGGTGGTACAGGTGCCATCAAAACTACGGCATGGCAGGTGTATTTCTCTAAGTATTTTTGCACGACCATTCCTCCCATCGAATGCCCAATAAGGATGGGCAGTTGATCCAATGAATCAACTACGCGCTTCACATCATCGACATAATCCTGTAAGGTAAGCTGATTGAATGCTTGATCACACGGACTTGTACCGTGTTTTCGGAAACTCATGGCATAGGCATCAAAGCCTTGAGACTGAAAATAATCTAAAAAGTGCGTTTCCCAGTACCAAGCAGCATGCCATGCTCCATGTACAAAAAGTAATGGAGGATAGTTACTAGCTGGTGCCAGACTTTTGATCAATTCAATATCACATTCTAAACACGCCATATTGCTGAGTGCCTTTAATTGTTTTATTATTGACTACTGCTAAACAGAAGGCCAAGTAGTTTCTCGTTTCTCTAGGATCAATTACCCCATCATCCCACAATTGCCCTGAAGAATACCAAGCATTGGATTGCTTTTCAGTTTCTTGCATCAGCATGGTTTTCATAAAAGCAGCTTGCTTTTCATCATAAGGAACGCCCGACTTTTCTGCCGCTTGGCGCTGAATGATTTCCATAACGCCAGCCAATTGTTCAGAGCCCATCACGGCAATGCGTGAATTGGGATACGAAAACAAGAAGCGAGGCTGATAAGCACGACCATTCATCGCATAATTTCCAGCACCATAAGAAGCGCCAATCATGATGGTAATGGCGGGAACTTCGCTGTTGGAAACGGCATTAATCAATTTAGCGCCATGCTTAATAATTCCTCCTTCCTCGTAAGCTTTCCCCACCATAAAACCTGTAATATTTTGAAGGAAGAGTAGGGGAGTGTTATTCTGATTACACAATTGGATAAAGTGCGTTCCTTTATTGGCAGATTCTGAAAATAATACGCCGTTATTTGCCAAAATACCTACTGGATAACCATGAATGTTTGCCCAGCCTGTGATTAAGGTGTTTCCATAATCGGGTTTAAACTCTGTAAATTCCGAGCCATCTACCACACGCGCAATCACCTCTCGCGCATCAAATGGAACTTTAGGATCTGCCGAGACAATGCCAAGTAACTCTTCACAGTCAAATACAGGTTCGTTAACTAAAGCAACATCTGGTTCAAAGTGCGGCGTAGGCGCTTTGATCGTTTGTATAATTTCCCGCGCAATCCGAATCGCATCATATTCATCTTCCGCCATGTAGTCGGCAACGCCAGAAACTTTGCTGTGCATGGCCGCTCCGCCTAACGACTCATCATCTACCACTTCATTCGTTGCCATTTTTACCAAAGGAGGCCCTGCCAAAAACACTTTTGCTTGCGCTTTGACTAAGATCGAATAATCTGACATGCCAGGTACGTAAGCGCCTCCAGCCGTTGCATTGCCAAATACAACTGAAATGGTGGGTATTCCTTGTTTTGATCTTCGCGTGATGTCCCTGAAACTCGCTCCGCCGTAGTTAAATATTTTAGCCTGTTCGGGCAAATTTGCTCCCGCACTTTCTACTAAATTGATGACGGGAAGATCGTTTTCAAGCGCGATCTCATTCAAGCGTAAGCTTTTTTGTAAGGTGCTGTAATCTACTGCACCACCCTTGTGCGTACCTACATTGGAGATTGCCATGCACAATCTTCCTTCCACAAAGCCAATGCCGCCAATGGTGGTGCCACCCGCTCCAAAGCCTTTTTTATTGCCCAAACCTGCTAACGGTAACAATTCCAGAAAGGGACTGTCGTGATCTAACAACAACTCCAAGCGTTCACTGGCAAGTAGTTTTCCTTTTTTTCTGGCTTTTGCCAAATGCTTTTCTTTCCCCTGAAATCGACTTTCTGCTAAGTGTTTTTGCAAGGTTTCCAGCAATTTCTGCATCGCAGTATAATTCTTTTTATACTGATCGGTGTGTTGGTTTATGGTCGATTTAAGCTGTTGCATGTTTAATTATCAATTGTTTTGAGTGAAGATTGATCTTCTATTTGTCGCATATTGTGATGCCCCTTCTCGGTAAGGTGTGGGTATACCAAGTTCCAGATGGCTTTTCGGGCTTCATCGTAATAGTTTCCTTCCCGACCTCGAATCATTTCTTGGTTTAACCAAAAAGAGAGTAATATCCACACGGTATGCGCCATCTCTTCGTAAAAGCCTGCCTTGGGCTCTGGATTCATATTGCCAGAACCTACCGAATAGTCAATGATTGCTTTGATGTAAGTGATCTGGTTTTCGATGTGTTGTTGATGGATTTTGGCAATGGATGGAAGCGCGCGAACTACCTCAAGAATATCCAAATAGAAAAAGCGGTATTTCTTATACAGCTCCAACAATGGAATGAGCTGTTGGTGAATATTGGCAATAGACGGGATGAATTGAACATTTGCCAATAACTCATTGCGTTCGTCCATGATTTTCTGGTGAATGGCTTCTACCATCATTTCCTTATTCTTGTAATGATAGGCTAAATTGCCAATGCTAATGCCCGTTTCTTGGGCAATTTGCCGCATATTGACGTTCATAAACCCCTCTTCATTGAAGAGTTTTAAAGCTGCATTTAATATCTTATCTTTTGTTGACAAAGTAGAATTGTTCTAGTTGATAAGACTATATTAGTACAATTATATAATGAAAGCAAGTATTTTTAGTACAAATGTTCTAATTGTTTATGATTGACCTTGAATTACCCGATTTTGGAGACTTAGCAGGAGCGAATTATCAGATTTATCCCAAGTATGGCATGATTCATTTATTTGGAGTATTGCCCAAGCATTCGACACTTGCTTTACAAGGCGTTTATGATTATTTGCATGAAGCAGTGAAGCATACCAATGGATTAATTTGCCTGCATGTTTCTTTCGAAGTGTGGAATGGACAAAGTGTTCGGAGGATGAGCGAGCTGATTACCATACTCGAAGATTTTATGGAGCAAGGTGGAAATGTGCTTTGGCTTATAGCAATTCTTGTGTTCTTTATGTGGGGTATGATCTTTGAAAGAATATGGTAT
>JBMYQA010000429.1:0-3940 GCA_049600855.1 Flammeovirgaceae bacterium
GCGAAATCAAAACCCCTAGTATTGACTTGGTGGGTAATGAGTAGGAACGCACTTAAGACTAAAACGCAGCTAAATAGCTTTACCCATTGGGTGTTAAAGAGAAGAAAAACAATAAAATTGATGGTAGTACACCAAAGTAAGATCAGGAAAATATCGTAGTTATTCCACCACCAGACTTTGCCCCAACCTCCAACGTATTCACTGGAGGGAAACCAAAGGGCTATGCCGCCCCAAACACTTGCTGGTGTAGGTAAATCACCTAATAAGTGAGCGCAAAACGCCAGTAAAAAAGTCGTTGAAGGCAATAAGAACGCACGCAGGTTTGGACTGTTTTTACGGATTAGTGCTCGAATGCTCCAATAGCAGATGAGCACGATTAAAGCCCCCAAAATGGAATGAAGAAAAGCATGATGCGAATACCAGAGTTTTCCAAAATAAATCTCTTTACCTGAGTGGGAGAGTGATAGCCATTTACCAACTGTAGCATCAAATTTAGACCAAAGGCTAATGGCATCGAAGTCGGGTAGGGCACCAGCAAAAGCTCCGATGCCGATTAATTGCATCCGCTCTTTTTTAGAGTTGCCAAAGAGTCCAGCTACGCCCGTAGCCGCAGCTGCTCCCGATAAGGTATGAATTAAAATATCCATTACTTTCTACAAGAAAGCAAAGAATACCAACCAGACCAGTAATAAGGCTGGAAGTAAAATTGGGATGGAGAAGCGAAGAATATAGCCAAAGAAAGAAGGCATGCGAATACCAATTTGTTCAGCAATGGATTTTACCATAAAGTTTGGTCCATTACCAATATACGTCATCGCTCCAAAAAATACGGCCGATACCGAGATGGCCAGCAATTGCACGACCGAATCTTCAAAGCCATTTCCATAAGCAAAATTAATGACATCTTGGGTATTGCTAATGCTTCCATCTTGTGCCGCAAGCGCTGCCGTCAAGAAGTTCAAATACGTAGGGGCATTATCTAAGAAGCCAGAAATAATGCCTGTACCCCAATAGAGGGTATTGTGAGAGATGAGAACTTTTCCTTCAGGAGATGCCGCAAAATTGGCCACTAATTCTAATGCAGGCATCATGGTTCCAAAAATGCCGATAAAAATGAAGGCCACTTCACGAATGGGTTCAAAGTTAAATTCATTGCCTTTCATCGCATTCTGATTGGCATATTTATAAGACAAGTAGGCCACAGAAAGCATGATAATTTCACGAATGAAAGAAAACTTTTGGCCGTCATAAGGAATAGCAGGAACCCACTCAAACCCTTCTACATTAGGATCTAAGAATACCGCTATGATAATAATACCTAACCAAATGAAACTCCGCTTTCCTTCTAAGCTGATTTTTCCCGTTTTTTCAGGGGCATCTTCTTCTACAAATAGGTAATTAATGGTTTTATTTCGGCTATCAACGATGTAGAAAATGATGGATAACAGCACAATGGCAAATACCCAAGCCGTAAAACTGTGGGTTAACGTCCAGCCAAAGGGAACCCCTTTCAAAAACCCTAAAAATAATGGAGGATCACCAATTGGAGTCAAACAGCCACCCACATTACTCACCATGAAAATGAAGAAGACTACGTGATAGGCATGAATGCGTTCTTTATTTAATCGAATGAAAGGGCGTATTAACAGCATCGAAGCGCCTGTAGTACCAATGACATTAGAGATAACAGCACCTATGATTAAGATAATGACATTGGTGAGCGGTTTACCTTCTTTATCAATTTTAATGAGCACACCACCAGAGGCAATGTATAAAGAGGATAAGAGGGCGATAAATTGGAAATATTCAAAAAAAGCATGAACAGGGCCATGATAATTATGCAGGCCAAAAAGGTAATAGCTCACGACAATAGCAGCCAAAATAACGGCGATTTTTGGGTAATTTGAGTGCCAAAAATGTTCGTAAAACAAGGGGCCAGTGGCAATCATGGTGAGTAAGATGGCAAAGGGGATCACCGACCAAGTGGAAGGAGTATGATCTCCACCTCCCGATGCTACTTCATTTATCCCATTTACTCCAAAGGCCAATGCTTCGGGCATTACAAAAGCAACTAGACCTAATATACTGATAGTCAGTAAAATAAAACGCTTCATCGATATTACGGCTGCAATAGAGTTGAAATTCGAACTTGTGAATCTGCTAGAGCGAAATTCATTAAAGTAAAAATTCCCAACCCGTTATGGATAGGGAAAAGAAGCTTTAAATCATATATAACAGGCCAAATATTGGCAATTTTAGGAAGTATTGCAAGTGAATATCATACGCTTAATCAATAAATAATGTAGCAAGTAACGACTTGCTTGAAATAGTACAAGCTTATAGGGCATATAAGCTTCATAAAAGCATTAAGTATACTTATTTTGTTAAGTAACTTATTTTGATAGCTTTGCTTACACAGGCATAAAGTCGTTTACAGCTGACTTATTGCAAGGCTTTGTGCCCATAATGGAAATTAAATTCATTTAAAAAGCTAACAATTTTCGGATTATTATGGCAGAGAAAATCTATTTGGAAGTAGAGGGGGGAAATCCTTTGAAGGGAGAAATCATACCACAAGGGGCAAAAAATGAAGCATTGCAGATATTATGCGCTACGTTATTGACCGATGAAAAAATAACTATTCATAATATCCCTGCAATACGTGATGTCATTAAACTCATTTCGTTGCTTGAAGAACTTGGGGTTTCAATTACCAAGTTGTCTGATAGCGCTTATGAGTTTGAAGCAAAGAATGTAGATATCACCTACTTGGAAAGCCCTGAATTCCGAATAAAAGCAGCTTCTTTACGTGGTTCCATTATGATATTGGGGCCATTGCTTACGCGTTTTGGCAAAGCTAAAATTCCTCGGCCAGGTGGTGATAAAATTGGCCGAAGACGATTAGATACACATTTTTTAGGCTTCAAAAAGTTAGGAGCCAAGTTTTCTTATGATGCCACTGATCCTTTTTATGAAATTGATGCAAGCCATTTAGAAGGAAAATACATTTTATTAGATGAACCTTCAGTAACAGGAACCGCAAATGTGATTATGGCTGCTGTCATGGCCAAGGGCAAAACCACCCTTTACAATGCTGCTTGTGAGCCTTATATTCAGCAATTGGCACGCATGCTCAACCGCATGGGAGCCAATATCCAAGGAGCTGGTTCAAATTTAATCCAGATTGAAGGCGTAACAAAACTGGGTGGAACGACACATACCATGTTGCCTGACATGATTGAAATTGGCAGTTTCATTGGAATGGCAGCTATGACAGGTTCAGAGTTAACCATTAAAGATGTTCGTTTGGACGAATTAGGTTTGATTCCTACAGTTTTCCAACGTTTAGGTATCCAAATGGAGTTTCGAGGAGACGATATCTATGTGCCCGCCCAAGATCACTATGAAATCGATCGCTTCATTGATGGTTCAATTTTAACCATTGCTGATGGGCCATGGCCGATGTTTACACCTGATTTATTAAGCATCGTATTAGTAGTTGCTACTCAAGCAAGGGGAACCGTGCTCATTCACCAAAAGATGTTTGAAAGTCGCCTGTTTTTTGTCGATAAATTGATTGATATGGGCGCACAAATCATTCTGTGTGATCCACACCGTGCCAATGTGATTGGCCTTGATCGACAAGTGCCACTGCGCGGAATTTCGATGACTTCACCAGATATCCGAGCAGGAGTGGCTTTATTGATTGCAGCACTTTCCGCAGAAGGAAAAAGTACCATTCACAGTGCCGAACAAATTGATCGTGGCTATCAATTTATTGATAAGCGGTTAAATGCACTTGGGGCAAATATTAAGCGGGTGGTGAGTTGAATGGTGTAGTTAAGGGGATGAAGGGCAAAGGGATGAAGGGCGTAAGGTTTTACGCCCGTACTTTTTGGTATTTGTGGTGTGGTGTGGTGTTGGGGCGTAAAACTTTACG
>JBMYQA010000430.1:0-3917 GCA_049600855.1 Flammeovirgaceae bacterium
AGCTACTGGGCTCTCGAAAACCATGTCCTTCCATGGGAAATACCGCCATTTCCCAATTTTCTTTCTTTAGTTCAATTAAACGCTGTGACAACCTCACCACATCTTGAAATTGAACATTGCTATCCACCATGCCATGTAAAATCACTAAGTTCCCTTTTAAGCCTTCTGCATGATAAATGGGGGAGCTTTTGTAATAGGCAATGCTATCTTCCACAGGTGTATTCAAAATGTTAGATGTGTAGGGATGGTTGTAATGCGCCCAATCTGTTACCGATCTTAGTGCTGCCCCAGCTTTAAAGGTTTCAGGTGCTTTAAACATCGCCATCAAAGTGATAAACCCTCCGTAAGAACCACCATAGATGCCAATTCGATTCTGATCAATGCCATGTTCAGCAACCAAGTATTTTGCGCCATCTACTTGATCAGAAAGGTCTTTTCCGCCCATATGTCGGTAAATAGCGGTACGCCAGTCACGTCCATAACCATTACTTGCACGGTAATCAATATCCAGTACGGTATAGCCATTATCGGCCAAGATGTTGTGAAACATGTATTCTCGGTAATACACACTCCACCATTTGTGTACATTTTGCAAATAGCCTGCCCCATGTACAAAAATGACGGCTGCTCCATTGGGATTTTTTGGTTTGTACAAACGAGCAGGCACCTCTGCCCCATCTTCTGCTTTAAAGCGAACCACTTCAGGGTCTTTCCAAGTATATGCTTGAAACGATTTACGGGTTGAAGTAGTGAGCTGCTTTGCTTTTCCTCCTTTTTTAGTGGGTTTTACAAACAGCTCCCAAGGTGTATTGCTGTAAGAAAAGCGTACGGCCATATGTGTTTCATCAGGAGATAAAGTCACCTCATGATTCCCAACACCATCCGTCAGTTGTTGACGCTTTCCTCCCTTAACCGACATCTTGTAAAAATGATGCTCATGAGGACTGACTTCATTGGTTGTCAAGTAGAAATCCGTTTTATCTCTGGATAGGCGAACACTTAACACTTCGAACGCTCCACTTGTTAAGGCTTGTTCTTTTTTCGTATTGATGTTTTTGATGAACAAATGAGAATAGCCTGTTTCCTCAGATTGAAACCAAATGGTTTCGTTATCAGGCAACCAACCCATATTTCCCATCACAAAGTTCCATCCTGAAATTCCTGGCCCGCCAATCCAAGCGTCATCGTGTTGTCGTTCTATAACCTCTAGTGTGCCCGTTGCAAGGTCTAGCACTGCAACCCAACGGTCTTTATTGTCCATTGCTCGAATATCCACTAGCGCTTTGCCATCGGATGAATACACAGGCCCATGCACATTTACTTCCCTTGGTTGCTCATATTGATCGTTATACGCGTCATCTCCTGTGTGATAATCTTCCTTGAATTTGGGTTTATCGTAAATGCCTTCCAACTGTTTTACATCGACTTGATAGGTGCTGTCTTTTTCGCAATCGTATACCCAAAACTCATAGGTATCTTGAGGGGTACCCACTTTCATACGTGCATTGATGTCTTCTAGGTAACCCGATTCAGTCACAAAATTGGGGACTTTGGTTCGTTTAGCTTTTGATCTTTTCGTGAGCTTATAACTTACAAATCGGCCATTGGGACTAATCCGAACATTTGACAATGAGTTACCCGAAAGGTAAATCGCACGAGGCCGCTTCATTTTACGTTTATCGGCACGCGCTTTCCTCAGTTCATTTGTTGCTTTACGGTCTTTTAATACCTCAAAATACGTGAGTTGGTCGTTGTTAAGCCATTCTTTATAAGCCGCCATGTTCTTTTCGCTCGGAGCCGTTCCTTTCTGAAAATTGGTCAGTTGTTTGGTGCTGCCATCAGCTACAGACCAAGCAAATAAATTGTTGCCTTGTTGGTAAAAAACAAACTGTTCATCCGAAGAAAACGTACCATTGAATTCTCTTGCAAGGGTATTGGTCACCTGTATTTTTGTATTGGTTGATCGATCTAATACAAATAAATCGCCATATTTGGTATACACCTTTTTTGAGAAGTCTTGGGAATAAACTCCGTTAAAAGCAGGCAATTCCATCCATTCTTCATCACTCACTTTTTGTGGCGTTCCACCTGTTTTATCCACTTTATACCAACTTCGTAGTGCCTCTCCTTCTGGATTCCATTGAAAGTAAATGGTATGTCCATCTTCCGACCAATTGATGTTTTGAGGAACATAACCGACAAACTTTTCACCTTCCATAATTTGATCAATCGTGAGTGTAGATTGATTCTCAACTTGTTGGGCTGTGCTATTAAAAAGAATGCCAAAAAGTAGTATACAAAGACTGTATAATTTATTCATTGTCATTGAATAATTCGTTTGACTTAAATCGATAAATTGTTGTTCGAGAATTATAAAACGGTCAGTTGCTTAAGTGTTGAACCTTAAACAACATCAAGCTAGTAAAGTTGTGTGTGGGGAGAAACAATAGAAGTGCTTATGATTGATTTGCTGGGTTAAATCTATCAATTAGAAAAGGACTTATCAATTGCGGAAGGATATTTTTAGGTGGATTCTTTAGGAAGTGACTTCTTTTGAAGTAGATTGGCTTGTTTTCGAATTAGCTAAACTAAACTCAACGATAAAATCGGCTCCATTTCCTTCTTCACTCTCACACCACACTTCTCCATTCATGGCTTCTACATATTTTTTCACGATGGACAACCCAAGTCCCGTAGAAGATTCTTTGCCAGTAGGTTTTGCACTGAGTTTTTGGAACTTTTTAAACAGCATAGATTGCTCTTCAGCAGCAATGCCAGGGCCTTCGTCTTGAATATGGACACGTACTTTACTGTCTAAACGCTCTAAACGTACTTCTATATCCTTTTCATGAGGTGAAAACTTGATGGCATTGGAAATCAAATTCTCAAAAATCTGCTCTACAAAGTTTTTATCGAGATTAACTGTCACAGGCTTTTCAGGTGTTTTAAGGAAGAGATTGATGGCTTTCTTGTCTGCCACTACCTGAAAAGCTTCTACAATTTCGGCAAGCTGCTCATTAAGGTGGTAATGCTCTGGCTTAATATTTAATGTCTTTGATTCGATGGCCTTCAAGTCCAAAATTTTACGAATCATTTCTGACATATTATTTACCGTTTGCGCAATCATCCCATGCGTTTGAACGGCAGAATCGGTTAATTTATCTTTCTCATACTTGAGAATTGTTAAAAAGCCTTTGATTTGATTTAATGGACTTTGCAAATCATGGGCAACCACACCAATTAGGTAGTTTTTCTCCGAATCCAACTCCTTTAATTCTTCATACCTGCTTGCCAACAGTTTATTTTGAGCTGCAATTTCGTCTTGTTGAGCAAGAATTTCTTGGTTTTGCTGCTCAATTTCTGCTTTTTGGAGCGCTAACGCATCTTTAGCCAATTGATTTTGGCGATTACTTCGCAACACAACAAGCAACAAAGCAAAGGTCAATAATAGTACAGCGCCAAGTGCAATAAACAGCCAGCGTTGTTGTTCTAATTCCTTTTCGCGCGCTTCTTGTTCTTTCTTCATAATCTCCACCTCTTGCTCCTTTTTTCTTACCTGTAGCAAGCCTTCCATTTGAGCAATGGCCTCACTTTTTTCTTTCCCAAACAACTCCTTCTCTAACACCAACATCTGCTGCTGGTATTCGTAAGCCTTCTGAAAATTCTTTCGTTTGACATAGGCATTTGATAAATCTTCCACCACGTCTCTGGTAAGCTCATTTGCAGCAATCTTGCGCGAAAGCTGTAACGCCTTTTGCAATTCAACAATAGCCTTTTCCCCTTGACCCGTGATCTCATATACCTCTCCCAAATGGGTATGAATCCTTACCAAGCTGTAAGGGTCTTGAATTTTCGTTTTAATTTCAAATGACTTTTGAAAATGGGTAAGCGCTTTTGAATAATTCTTTTGTTTTTGG
>JBMYQA010000431.1:0-3891 GCA_049600855.1 Flammeovirgaceae bacterium
AAGTGAGAGCTTCTTAACCTTTTGGAGCCGAAATAAATTAATGTTAGACAAGTTCCTATCAAAAGAACAGGTAAACAAAATTTTTTGTAGAATTATTTAATTACTTGTTCCTACAAAATTGATTCTCAACATTTAATCCTAAAAACACTATGTTTGATTATGGTAAAGAGTTCATGAAGTATGCCGCTCAACACAAAGGCTTGAGTAGTATGCATACGGGTGCTTATATTGAATCCTCTATGACTCCCTACATCATTGAAGAACGCAGAATGAATGTGGCTTCTATGGATGTATTTTCGCGTCTGATGATGGATCGAATTATCTTTTTGGGAACGGGTATTGACGATTATGTAGCCAATATTGTTGTTGCTCAGTTGCTATTTTTAACGTCAGTGGACTCAAGCAAAGACATTATGATGTATATGAACAGTCCAGGCGGGTCTGTTTATGCTGGTTTAGGAATTTACGATACCATGCAATACATCAATCCTGATGTGGCTACCATCTGTACGGGTTTGGCAGCTTCTATGGGGGCGGTATTATTAACAGCAGGAGAAGCCGGAAAACGTTCTGCGCTTCCACACTCACGTATCATGATTCACCAACCGTTAGGTGGTGCGCAAGGTCAAGCCTCTGATATTGAGATTACCGCAAAGCAAATCCAAAAGTCGAAGAAAGAATTGTATGAGATTCTTTCGAAACACTCTGGACAGAGCTACGAAAAGATTTGGGAAGATTCTGACCGTGACTACTGGATGGATGCTGAAGAAGCAAAAGCATACGGTTTAGTAGATGAAGTGCTTACCAAATAATAACCGAGAGTGATGAGCATTCTTGAACTCTAAAAAGTTAAGATTGTAACATTAAAAGTTTCTCTTTTGATGATGGCTAATTGTTTCGACAGTTAGCCATTATTTTTTTACCTTTAACAAATCATTTAGGATAAACGCTACTATTAGGACACAAGTATGGCCTTTTTTTTGAGCTGCACTTTATCCGTAAAATTCAAATTACGATTAAACCAATACCCACTAATTAGTAGCAGTTTTACTGCGATAGCTTACAATAAATATACCCACAATAACTACTACTTTATTTTATTCATCTGTTTATTTAAGTGTTTCGAACACATAAGGTATTTGATACTATGCCCACCAAGCAAGACAAACTAAAAAACAACCCTAAATGGTATGATTCAGAAAATTGGTTTAGCTTTATATTTAAGGGGTTAGGCTATCAGTTCCCTGGTATGATCTTTAGCGTAATTACCATGAGTTTTGCCACAGCTATTTTGGCATTTCTCCAAGATCAGTACCAATTCATGCCTTTTGATTTTCCTCCTTTTTTCCATACAGTTTTGGGTATTGTGATTGGTTTATTGTTGGTTTTTCGTACCAACACTGCTTACGATCGCTGGTGGGAAGGACGAAAACAAGTAGGGATTCTAGTCAATTTTTCGCGCAATATTGCCATCAAATATCAAGCGTACCTTCACGATAGTAACTACTCAGGTAAAGCAGAAATTGCGCAACTGCTGTATGGCTTTGCTTGGGCAATGAAAAATCACTTGAGGGCTCACGATTACAGTGAAATCAATCAATATGTGCCCAAGCACTTCCATAAGGCTTTTTTAGCTGCTGAGCATAAGCCCAACTTTATGCTCTTACAGCTTTCTATACATACCCAACGGTTGCTGCATAAAGGATACATTAACGGGCAACAAATGCTCGTGCTCGAACAATCTTTCAATAAACTTACAGAAGCCTTAGGAGCTTGTGAACGCATTCGAAATACACCCATTCCAATGGGATATGCGATACACCTCAAACGCATTTTATTAATTTACGTCATCTCACTTCCAATTTCTTTTATCCACGAGTTAGAATATTGGGCAGTACCTGTTGCCGCCATTGTATTTTACACCATGGTTGGCATTGAATTAGTCGGTGAAGAAATTGAAGATCCTTTTGGTACAGATCCGAATGATTTACCGATTGATACACTAACGGAGAAGATTCGGACAAATGTGATGGAATTGATGGATGTTGTGGAAGCTCAAGAGTTTGTGGAGCATTAAGTTTATTTACCACTTCATGTGTTAACAAAAAGCACCTGCTGAGTGAAACAGATGCTTAGAGCCTGTTTCAACTTTTTCAGTTGGCTAAACCAAAAGTTCAAATAGGCTCTTATTTTTTTAGTGCTCATCTGATTTAAAATGATTCCACCCTTGAGCTGTAATTGGAAGTGTTTGCCCTGCGCGTGTAGCGAGTTTTAAACCATCTTTTGCTTCTTTCATGTATCCAATTGGCGTGATATCATCAATGTGCTCAATCTTTTCAAAATCTTCTTGCTTGATGGTGAAAAGTAATTCATAATCTTCTCCGCCATTTAATGCTACTGTAGCAATAGGCATTTTAAAATCACCAGCAACTTTATACGTCAGGTCGTCTATAGGTAATTTATCTTCATAAATCATGCAACCTGTGCCCGATTGTTTGCACAGATGGAAAAGCTCTGAAGCGAGGCCATCCGAAATATCAATCATTGATGTCGGTACTACTTTTGCCTCCACCAATTCATGCACCATGTCTGTTCGAGCCTGAGGTTTTAATTGCCGCTCAAGTAAGTAATCAAAACCATCTAATTCGGGTTGCATCGTTG
The DNA here is from genome assembly GCA_049600855.1 of Flammeovirgaceae bacterium. Classification (GTDB taxonomy): domain Bacteria; phylum Bacteroidota; class Bacteroidia; order Cytophagales; family Flammeovirgaceae; genus JBMYQA01. The sequence continues at coordinate 2,662 of JBMYQA010000431.1, forward strand.
GATTAGCCATAAATACCTGTTTTTCGCGCTCTAAGAGTTGTAATCCTAAGTATGCAGCTCCTAAATCGCCCGTCACACAGATGATTTCACTTTTCTTAGCACCATTACGATACGCTAATTGCCCCCGCTTGGCTTGACCAAATACGGTTACAGAGATAACCAATCCTGATCGTGAGGATGTTGTATCCCCTCCAACCAAATCTACTTTATAATCTTGACATGCTTGACGAATTCCATCATACAACTCTTCAATGGCTTCTACAGAAAAGCGGTTGCTAATGGCAATATTTACCAATACCTGATAAGGCAAGGCATTCATGGCGGCAATATCGGAGAAGTTCACACTCATGGCTTTATAGCCTAAGTGCTTGAGTGGGGCATAAGAAAGATCAAAATGCACTCCTTCCAACAACATGTCTGAAGAAGTTACCATCACATCATCATGTTGATAGATGACCGCAGCATCATCTCCAATGCCTTTCAATGAGCTATTGTGAAACGTTTCAAAGTTTTTAGTGACCCGATCAATTAACCCAAACTCTCCAAGATCTTTAATTTCTGTTCTATTCAAAATATACGATTAGTGTTACTCAATTTCGGACTGCAAATATACAGATATACCACTAAAAGAAAGGAATAAGCTTGTAGACTTCTCATAGGATTACATGAATTCGTTCAGCTTTAGCCGAAAGAAAAAGTTCAAACAGTCTCTTAGTCACCTTGATGTCCATCTGAATAACCATCATGCTTCCTGAAGGCCGTGTTTTTATCACAAGTTTACTGTATGAATAGATAAAGGCTCACTTTGCAAGTAGCAAGTTGTCGGGAAGCAAGGTTAAAAAGAGAATTGAGGCTATAATTTTGTTCATGATTAATTAATAATGTGAATCAAAGCTTTAAACCTTACATTCATCTATGCTTTTTTGTTTACAAATGTAAATGCTCAAAAATAACACTAACGATGTTCCGTACTTATTTATATATTTCTATTAAGAAAACTCAAGCAGTCTCTTCTCTTTTACTAAACTCTCTAAGGTTATGAACTGGAAATCATTAGCAATCATCTTTGTAATAGGTATATTTATGGCATCGTGTGCACGACCAGAATGTAAAACGAAAACAGGAAAGAAAAAGCGGAAGCATTATAATAGTGTGCAGTTTAGATAAGGAGCTTGTTTAAAATAAAGTCTTTCACCTACAAATGGCTAATTTGCCCTTATACTTCTTCAA
>JBMYQA010000432.1:0-3890 GCA_049600855.1 Flammeovirgaceae bacterium
GTTATTTTAATTGACGAATACGATAAACCAATCATTGATTATTTAGATGACCCTGAAAAAGCAAAAAGTCAACGAAATATTCTAAAAACATTTTATTCCATTATCAAAGATTCTGACCAATATTTGAGAATGCTTTTTATCACAGGCGTTTCCAAGTTTAGCAAAGCATCTATATTTTCGGAGTTAAATAATTTGCAGGAGTTGTCTTTGCATCCTCGTTATGCCTCCTTTTTAGGTTATACGCAGCAAGAATTAGAAACGAGCTTTGAAGAAAGGATAGATCACTTAGCGCCAAACTTTGGAGGGCGAGCCGCTTTTTTAGAATTAATTCGGCACTGGTATAATGGCTACACTTGGGACGGAACGAATCACGTTTATAATCCATTTTCCATCCTTAATTTTTTTGATGCAGGTGTATTTCTAAACTTTTGGTTTGAATCAGGAACACCAACGTTTCTGATAAAATTGCTTCGAAAAACGAAATTGTACGATATGGAAAGTATCAAGAGCGCATCGGCAGCTTTTGGCAGTTATGAGTTAGATAATATCTCTCCAGAAACCTTACTTTTCCAAACGGGCTACATTACCATAAAAGAAGATTTAGGTTTTGGCTTATTTGAGCTGGGCTATCCAAATCAGGAAGTGCGTGAATCAATGTTGCAGTACCTTTTGGCAGACTATACACAGCAAGGCCAAGGTCGAGCCTCAGCACCTGCATTATTAATGGCTCATGCATTAGTAAAAGGGGATGTAACAGAGTTACGAGCGCATATCAATGCCATGTTGGGTTCCATTCCCTATGAACTGCATCAAAAAAATGAAGCCTATTACCATACCGTTATGCATTTAGCATTCAGTCTCATTGGAGTACACATTCAATCAGAAATTCATGTGGCGAAAGGAAGGTTAGATTGCATCGTACAAACTGAACAGCACATTTACATTTTTGAGTTTAAAGTCAACCGAACCGCACAGGAAGCAATTCATCAGATTCAAGAAAATAAATATGCAGAACCCTATAAGAATATCGGAAAAACAATCACCATAATTGGAGTAAATTTCAACACCGATTTAAAAGAGGTAGATGACTGGTTAATCGAAACCATCCCTTTATCCACTTAATCGCGATGGGTTTATACCTCCTCAAGCAGTGTTCTAAATGCCACAAATTTATCTTTATAACGCTCAGTATGTTCCTTTTGCAACGCGGGAGCATGTTGAGCCATGTACAGTTGTAATTTTTTCATATCCTCACAAAAGCATTGAACAGCATAGGTTACGCCAGTGTTTTCAGGCTCCTCATTGAGCAGTCTTAAAAACTTGTGCCCTTCAAAAAGTCCCGTATTTAACATATCAGGGATATGCACTTCCTTCATCCACTTTATCCACTCTTCTTGGATGTCTTTTTCTACATTCACAGTTACATTATAGATAATCATTGCAAACGTTTTAACTGGTTATTTTAATTGAATTTTAGCTAGATTTGCCAAATTAAGTGACTGGGCGAAATAATCGCTATTTTATCAGGATTATTTTAATCAGTAACTAATTGCGTACAGGCCATTATGGTGAAAGATTGAGGGGATTTTGGGCCTGTTGGAGATTTTTTTGACATATCCTTACCAATAAATTACGATGAAAGAACTTTTGAAAAAATTTGAGGACAAAGCTCCTGAAGTTGTATTTGAATGGAATGACTCCGAAACTGATGCCCAAGGTTGGGTCGTCATCAACTCATTGAGAGGTGGTGCAGCGGGTGGCGGTACTCGTATGCGCAAAGGCTTAGATAAGCGAGAAGTGGAGTCGTTGGCAAAAACAATGGAGGTAAAGTTCACGGTTTCTGGCCCTGAAATTGGCGGCGCGAAATCAGGTATTAACTTCGATCCAAGAGATCCTCGTAAAGAAGAAGTACTTCGCAGGTGGTATAAAGCGGTTATTCCTTTGTTGAAAAACTATTACGGTACTGGAGGGGATATGAATGTAGATGAAATTGAAGAGGTAATTCCAATTACAGAAGATTACGGCTTGTGGCATCCACAAGAAGGCGTAGTAAATGGTCACTTTCAGGCAAATGACCGTGAAAAAATCAATAAAATTGGTCAATTGCGTCAAGGGGTTTCTAAGGTGATTGAAGATGCCGAATACACTCCTGCATTAGCCGAAAAATACACCATTGCCGATATGATTACAGGCTGGGGCGTTGCTGAAGCAATTCTTCATTACTATCGCATTTGGGGTGGCAATCCTAAAGGAAAAAAAGCATTTGTACAAGGTTGGGGAAATGTAGGAGCAGCAGCAGGTTTTTACCTCGCAAAAGCAGGTGTAAAAATTGTAGCCATTACCGATCGTGATGGTGGCGTAATTAATGAAGAAGGATATTCCTTCGAAGAAGTTCGCGAGTTATTTGTAAATCGTGACGGACGAAAATTAACTTCTCCAAACTTGTTGCCTTTTGCAGCTGCAAATGATAAAGTGTGGGATTTAGGATGTGAAATCTTTGTACCTTGTGCGGGTTCGCGCTTAGTAACTAAAGATCAAGCCGAAAGGTTGGTAAACAATGGGTTAGAAGTGATTTCTTGTGGTGCAAATGTACCATTTAACGATCCTGAAATCTTCTACGGCGATACGTTTGCGCATGCAGATCGACACGCCGCGGTAATTCCTGATTTTATTGCCAATTGTGGTATGGCCCGTGTATTTGCGTATTTGATGGAAAATGATGTGGAGATGACTGATCAAGCCATTTTTACAGATACTACAAATACCATTGTGAAAGCGTTGGAAGAGCTTCATGCTGCAAGTGCTGAAAAAACCATGCTTTCGAGCAAAGCCCTAGAAGTTGCTGTAGGCAAGCTGATTTAATTTAACTGAGTTACACTTAAAATATCCACTATCTATAAACAGGTAGTGGAATTTTTTGTTTCTAATATATAGGATGAAAAGATGCTGTGCTAATGCGCGAAATCATTGAGGGTAACTAATTCGTTTTGTGAATGATATCCAGTTATTATATTATAAATTTTTTGTGCTTTTTATAGCAAAGCTTGCATCGAATTCAGTCAGGATGATTTAGCTTTGCAAAAATCCTATAAAAATCCTAAATTTATTAGATTGATTAAAATTACCAACTAAAAATCTAGGAAACAGAAAGCTTAAAATGTGGCTAGAGTTACCTTCAAGGGCAATAATACCTTGAAAGGGAATATTCGGGTCTTCATTAGGAGCTTTGTTTTCTACCTGCTAACATAATAGAACAACAACTAGACCTCCTTGCTTATGACAAGAATAATACTGCTCTTCCTCTTTTTATCTTCACATATTGCCCTATCACAAAACCTTGAAGTTTGGACAGATGAAAAAGGTGACATCTCTTGTCCTATGGGGAGTATTGTGGAGACGAATGTGTCATTCCGAAATAATTCGGATCAGCCCGTGGTATTGCAAGTCAAGAAGCTCAAGGAAAAGTTACAAAAGAACCAAGGTGCTTTTTTCAAATTAGGGCATAAAATGACAGGTTTGCGTAATGCCGTTTCGCAAAACACCTATATCCTTCAGCCAGGAGAAACGTCAAGTGAGTTTGTCGCTTATTTTTCTACAGGATTTCACGAAGGAAAAAGTGAAGTCACTTACCGTTTTTTCAATAAAGATAAAAAATCGGATTATCAGGACTTGGTGGTTTCGTATAATGTATCTGCTTCAGTCAAAACAAATAAGTTATTTATTAATCAGCAGATTAATATCTCCTTTATGTACCCAAATCCCGCATCGCAGTATGGTGAATTTGCTTATAAATTAGCGAATGAGTCAAGCTCTAAAGCTGAAATTGCGCTTCATAATGTTTTAGGAAGTGAGGTTGGTCGATTTCAATTGCCGTATAACGAAAATATTTT
>JBMYQA010000433.1:0-3877 GCA_049600855.1 Flammeovirgaceae bacterium
TTTCGGAATAGTCAAACGTTGAATAACTTAAGCCATAGCCAAAAGGGTAAAGTGGGCTATTGTCTACATCGGTAAAATGACTATAAAAGACCTCTCCTGGATTGTTTGGAGCGGGTCTGCCTGTGATTTTATGGTTGTAATAAATGGGCGCTTGTCCTGCGTTTCGGGGAAAACTCATGGGTAATTTTCCCGAAGGGTTATATTTTCCAGTGAGCACATCGGCAATCGCATGGCCAGCTTGAGCACCCAAATGCCAAGTTTCTAAAATCGCGGGAATATGTTCAGCTTCCCAGGTAATGGCTAATGGCCTGCCATTCATCAACACCAAAATGATATTTTTGTTGACTTGATAAACGGCTTTGAGCAAGTCTAATTGTACGCCTGGTAAGCCAAGCTCTGACCTGCTTCGGCCTTCTCCCGACATGTAGGCGGTTTCGCCCAATACCATAATGACGGTTTCTGCTTTTTGGGCTTGAGCAATGGCTTGGGCAAAACCGCTTCGATCGTCCTGATTTACCTTCATTTGCTGATAGAAAACATTTGGACCAAGTGATAATTTACATCCCTCCGCATAGCTGAGCGTGACATCTTTGCCAATGGCTGCTGCCAAGCCTTCGTAAAAAGAGACGGCACTATTTGCATTCGCTGCTGCACGCCAGTTGCCCAAAGGAGAATCTTTGTCCTTAGCAAGCGGGCCAATGACGGCGATACTTTTGGTAGTTAATGGCAGCAAATTGTTCTCATTTTTGAGTAAAACGATGGATTTTTTAGCAACTTCTCGGCTAGCATCTAAATGATCTTGGTGAAGTAAGGTGGCTTTTTCGCGATTCACATCGAAGTATTGATAAGGATCGTCAAACAAGCCTAACTTAAATTTAAGTCGAAGGATGCGTTTGACTGCATCATTGATGACGGATTCAGCTACGGTACCATTTTCAACAAGCTCTTTTAGGAAATCAATGTAGGCAATGCCTTCCATATCCACATCAGTTCCTGCCTGAATAGCTAATTTAGCTGCCTGTTTTTTATCTTTTGCTACCCCATGATTCATTAACTCGCCAATAGAATTCCAATCGGAAACCACCAAACCATCGTATTGCCATTCGCCTTTTAGTAAGGTTCGGAGTAGCTGTTTGTGCGCTGTGGCAGGAATGCCGTCAATATCATTAAATGCATTCATGAAAGTGGCAACATCTGCCTCAAGTGCAGCTTTAAAAGGGGGAATGACGGTGTTCATGAGGGTGTGTTGTCCGATATACACATTATTGTATTCTTTCCCACTTTCTACAAAACCGTAGGCGGCAAAGTGCTTGGCGCAGGCAGCAATGGTGGTAATAGCTGATAAATCATTGCCTTGAAAACCTTTCACCCTAGCCCGAGCAATTTCACTTCCTAAAAACGGATCTTCTCCTGCACCTTCCATGACCCTTCCCCAACGAGCATCCCGACTAATATCGATCATAGGGGCAAAGGTCCATTGAATGCCTGCCGAAGCTGCTTCTTTTGCGGCAATTTTTGCAGATTGCTCAATGGCATCCAAATCCCAGGAAGCGCTCTCAGCTAAGGGAATCGGAAACATGGTTTTGTAGCCATGAATCACATCGTAGGCAAAAATCAGCGGAATACCCAAGCGACTGTTCTCCACCACTTGCTTTTGCATCTCATAGGCTTGGTGGGCGCCAACCAAGTTTAATACCGACCCCACTTGGCCGCTGAGTAATTGCTCATACCTCAATTTTTCTAAGCCTTCGCGTTGTGCTGGCCCTGTTAAATTACTGCCCACTGCATATTGATTGAGTTGTCCTACTTTTTCTTCCAATGTCATTAAGGACAGTAAACTGTCAACCTTAGTTTCAATGATGCTGTTTGGTGGCATATTATGTGAAGTAGTTTGATTTTTACACCCAATTAGACAACAATAGGCGAGTAGCATGTAGGTGTACATTTTCATATGCATAATCGTTCAACGTTGGCGGTAAATGTAAGTACCCGTTTTTGATAAATCGGTGGACTTCAGATTAATTAAATCTAGTTTTTTATTGGTACTATTTTCAAAAAGTAGCTACATCAATACTACATCAAGTGTTTAAAGTGATTTTCTCAAAAACACATCAAAGTATCACATTAGTGCCTTTTAACGTATTTTTAGGCAGTTTTTAATTGACTATATAATTTTCTAAAATTGAAAAGGAATACATCACCTTGCTTTAAGTTTTATTGATTTTTCATAAATTAGTAGACTGTTAATATGATTGTGAAAATGAAGTGTCGTACCTTTCTTTTACTATTATTTTGTTGTTTTTATCATTCTTCAATGCTGGCTCAAGAGCTGGTAGGTCTTCCTTTTGTGACAAACTATACCACGCAAGAATACGATGGTGGTATTCAGAATTCAGCAATCACTCAAAATGCAGAAGGGGTTATTTTTGTAGCAAATAATTTTGGTTTGTTAGCGTATGATGGCACAAATTGGTCGAGAACTACTTTGCCTAAAGAAACGAAAATTCGAGATGTGTTTGTGCATGAAAGTGGAAGGGTGTATGTGGCAAGTCAAGGGATTTTTGGATATTTCGAGCCAACTAATTATGGAAATGTTGAATTTGTCTCTTTGATAGATAGCCTGCCAGAAAGTTATCAGAATGTAGATGAAACTTGGCGAATCTTTGAAGATAATGGGGATTTATTTTTCTGTACGTTCAGTCAAGTTTTTATTTTCAAGAAAACAGGAGCGATTCAGGTGATTGATCCCGATTATGCACCAGAAAGTTTCTTTTTTATCAATCATAAACTATATGTGAATCAATTGGGAAAGGGGCTCTCTTATTTGAATGGTGATCAGTTAACATTGGTTGATCAGGGCGAGTTTTTTCAAGATAAAATCATTTCTGGTTTATTACCACTCGCCAATCAACAGCTTTGGATAGCCACCCGCAATCATGGTGTTTTTATCTATAATGGATCAAGTTATGAAGTTTGGAAAGGGAATGGGATTCCCAAATTGGCTTCCGCAGGAATTAACACGGCCATCCGTCTTCACAATGGTAAAATTGCCATTGGGACACAAAATGAAGGTGTATTTATTACCAGCACTGATGGGCAATTAATCCAACATTTAAACAAAGGACGAGGATTAAACAACCGAACGGTACTTTCCATGTACGAAGATCGCTTAGGGAATTTATGGCTTGGGCATAACAATGGCATCGCCATGGTGGAATTGAACCTACCTTTTTCCATTATTAGTGAGCAAATCGGGTTGCCAGGAACGGGGTATGACGGTTTTCTTTTCAAAGATCGGTTTTATTTAGGCACAAGTACAGGATTGTATTCTAAAGCAATAAATGAAAGTAATGGTGTTGACTATCAATTAGTTAAGGGTACGGAAGGCCAAGTGTATTGCATTCAGAATGTAGCGCAATTTCTCGTGCTAGGACATCACAATGGAGCTTATGCCATCCAAAATGGATCAACCCAGCAAATCTCAGATATCTTAGGAGCTTGGACGTTTTTAGCGCTGAAAAATCATCCCGATTATGTAGTAGCTGGTACCTATAAAGGTTTGTTGTTATTTAAAAAAGAAGGGAATGAACTGCGTTTTTTGCATCGGATACGTGGATTTTCAGAATCCTCAAGGGTGATGGATCAAGATGAGTCGGGGGTAATTTGGATGAGTCATGGTTATAAGGGTGTTTATCGTTTAACATTATCCGATGATTTAGCTTCTGTAGCGGTAAAATATTATGGAAAAGCGCAAGGGTTCCCCTCTAACCTATTAATTAACCTTTGGCGAATTAATAACCGACAAGTATTCACCACCGAGCAAGCAATTTATCGGTACGATCAATCAACCGATCGGTTTGTGCCTGATGAGTTTTTT
>JBMYQA010000434.1:0-3848 GCA_049600855.1 Flammeovirgaceae bacterium
CTTTTTCAAGAGCAAAAAAGAATAACCCCGCCCATTATTTAAAAGCCCACATACTTTATCAATATTCAAAAATACACAATTTTCTCTTTTACTACTAATCCCATTATAATTCAAGCATACTCACTACATTTGTTCTCCGATTCAACTCCTAAAACTAATGAAAAAACTGGCCTTTCTTCTGCTCACTTTCATCTTTTTTAATCAGGCTGTCGCCCAAAAAATGCCAGATTTTTTGAAAGATACGACACAGCTTTGGGTAGAAACGCAGTTCGCTCAGCTAAGTCCAAAAGAGCGTATTGCCCAATTGCTAATGGTGGCTGCTTACTCGCATGCAGATTCAGCACATCGCACTGCCGATTTGGTGAAGTTAATTAAGGAATACAAGATTGGGGGAATCATTTTTTTCAGGGGAGAACCCATTCAGCAAGCGCTCCTAACGAATCAATTCCAAGCTTTATCCAAAACGCCTTTGCTCATCTCAATTGACGCAGAATGGGGATTGGGCATGCGTTTGAAAAATACCATCAAGTTCCCGTATCAGATGACACTCGGAGCCATTCGCGACGAGCAATTAATTTACCAAATGGGTGCAGAAATTGCCCGACAAAGTAAGCGGATGGGCATTCATGTAAACTTTGCACCTGTAGTGGATGTCAACAACAATCCAAATAATCCCGTGATTAGCTTTCGGTCTTTTGGGGAAGGGCAAGAGAATGTGCTGGACAAAGGACTGGCCTATATGAACGGCATGCAAGAAAATGGCTTGTTGGCTACCATTAAACATTTCCCCGGCCATGGCGACACAGATGTAGATTCGCATCTTGGGCTGCCCTTGTTGAACTTTGATCGAGAACGGCTTACGCGTTTAGAATTGTACCCCTTCCAAGAATTGATTAACGAAGGGGCAAGTAGTGTGATGGTCGCGCACATGAGTATTCCTGCTTTGGATAGCACCAAAAACTTGCCTTCTACCTTATCCAAACCCATCGTCACTGATTTGTTGAAGAAAGAGATGGGCTTTCAGGGCTTGACCTTTACTGATGCCCTGAACATGAAGGGTGTCACTAAGTTTTTTCCGCCAGGTGAGGTAGATGTTAGAGCCTTACTTGCGGGGAACGATGCCTTATTATTTACAGAAGATGTGCCCAAAGCGATAGCTGAAATTGAACAAGCCGTTCGAACTGGACAAATTACGCAAGAGGAAATAGATCGGAGATGTAAAAAGTTATTGGCAGTTAAGTATTGGGCTAAGCTCCACGAGTGGACAGCCATCGATACGACTCAGTTAATTCCAGATTTAAACAGCTCACAAGCCAAATGGCTCAATCGTCAATTGATGGAGGCCTCGCTGACCTTACTCAAAAATGACAATGACGTGATGCCCATTAAGCAGTTGCACTACAAAAAGATTGCCTCACTTTCTATTGGCCGAGATACCATCTCTGACTTTCAAACAACCTTAGGGAAATATACCCACATTGATCACTATTGGCTCAGTAAAAACGATAGCGCTGCTGCGATTGATTCCATCAAAATGAAATTGAAAGATTACGATGTGGTGATTGTCGGCTTACATCAGATGCGCTATGTACCATTCAACCGCTTAGTGTATAACGATGCGATGCGTCTATTTATCAGTGATTTGGCGACCTCTCATAAATCCATTTTCGCTTGGTTTCGCAACCCGTATACCTTGGCTAAGATTGATTACATCGAAAAAGTCCAAGGGTTAATTTTAACCTATCAGGACAATCAAGACGCGGAAGAGTTGGCAGCCCAAGTAATTTTTGGTGGAATAGGAGCCAATGGTAAATTGCCCGTAACGATTGACGGAAAATTCAACGCAGGTTATGGCTTAAATTTAACAGGAGGTGAACGTTTGAAATTTACCTTACCCGAAGAGCTTGGAATAGCAACAAACCAACTTCATTTTAAAATAGATTCCGTAGTAAATTTGGCTTTGCAAGAAGGAGTTGCCCCAGGTATTCAGGTGTTAGCCGCCAAAGATGGCAAGGTCTTTTTTCATAAAAACTATGGTTATCATACCTACGACAGTGTACGGAAAGTGAGGCTGGATGATATTTATGATATTGCTTCGATCACCAAAATTATAGGGCCATTGCCTGCTTTAATGAAACTATACGATGAGCGCAAATTGAAGCTCAACATGCCTCTGAGCAAGTATTGGTCCGATTGGCAATCTGGCAACAAAAAAAGGTTAAAAGTTCGGGAGGTCTTAGCACATCAAGCGCGTTTAAAAGCTTGGATACCTTATTGGCAAGCTGCAGTAAAAAAGAATGGTTCATTCAAGAAAAATACCTTTGCCAAAGATTCTTCGGAAATCTATTCCATACGCGTGACCGACAGCCTTTTCCTGCATAAAGACTATCATTATAAAATTGATAAGGCCATTCGGAAATCTAAACTTAGAAAGGAAGAAGGCTATCGCTATTCAGGCTTGTCTTTTTACGTGTACCCGCGAATGATCGAAAGTCTGACAGGAGATGAATACGAATATCACCTCAAAGAACATTTCTATAAACCATTAGGAGCCAGCACGTTTACCTTCAATGCTTACAAACATTATCCCTTAGCCCGCATCATTCCTACAGAAGTGGATACCTTCTTTCGAAAAACCTTATTGCATGGTTATGTGCATGACGAAGGCGCTGCCATGATGGGAGGTGTTTCTGGCAATGCAGGATTATTTAGTTCTACAATTGACTTGGCAAAGATGATGCAAATGTATCTGTGGATGGGGCAATATGGTGGCGAACGATACATTAGTGAAGCTACTGTAAAAGAATTCACCAAAAGGCATTATGCTCACAAAAATAACCGAAGAGGCTTAGGCTTTGATAAGCCTTTATTGAAAGATAAAGAAAAAGGAACCCCAGCATTAGCGGCTAGTGAGGCCAGTTTTGGGCATTCAGGCTACACAGGAACCTTCACTTGGGCCGATCCTGAAAATGGGTTATTGTTTATCTTTATGTCGAACCGTGTACATCCTACACGCACCAATGGTAAAATCTATGAATTGAATATCCGCCCTGCGCTGCATAATGCTTTGTATGAGTTGTTGGGAGCGCAAAAATAAGCTGACCTATAGACTTGACCTTCTTGAAGATCATCATTTTAATCTTTCCAAAATCAATTATCTTTGAATATGCAGAAACTTCCAATTGGTTTACAGGATTTCGAAAAACTCCGAGAAGGTGATTTCTTAAATCGGGCAATATACAATGTTGAAAAGTAATCTGTAGTACCAAAACCACCTCCTTAACTTTAGGGCTTTTATGTGTGTTTTTTCCATTGGTGGTGGCACTCTCCTTTAACCATACTTTCCAATTTTGATCATTTCTGAGCAGATTAGAAACACGAGCTCGTAGTTCAAGAGGGGAAAAAGGTTTAGTGCGTATTCCGATACATCACACGAATCTATTTATGGTTCAAGTAATAAATCGTGCAGGAGTAAAAACCAAAAAGATAATGATTAGGTAACGTACAACCGCAAACCATTGCAATGTTTTTTATTAAATTTGCATTAGCTTTAAGAAGTTCTCAGAATGAAGATAATTCAAGATATGAAAAAACTCATCTTTTTGATAGCCCTCACATTTTCTATTTCAGTAGGTTATGCCCAACCTGAAGAAAATGATCCATATGCTGATCCTTACTCCTCAGATGATAATTCTACTTTGGAACCTGAATACGATTGGTCTTGGAATACACGTATTCCAACAGCAGCACCTGTTCCTCCAGTTCCTGTACCTATTGATGGGGGCACGGGTTTCTTAATTGTTGCAGGCATCGGCTATGGATTACGAGAGTTAAGAAAACGAAAAAAA
>JBMYQA010000435.1:0-3844 GCA_049600855.1 Flammeovirgaceae bacterium
TACCTTCGATCGTGCCCGGCACGATCGGTAACAAAGGTAATTAAATCCGTATAGCTTTTTCCATTCTTTCGCGGGCTTTTCTCATCAAGTTGTTGACAAATGAGCGTAGCAATATCAATATTTTTTCGCTCATTTTTGCCTCCTATGTTATATGTTTCTCCTGCTTTTCCATGGTGGAAAGCCAAATCAATACCTTTGCAATGATCTAACACATAGAGCCAATCTCTTACGTTTTTCCCATCTCCATAAATGGGAATGTTTTCTTCGGCAAGTGCTTTGCGAATAATGGTAGGAATGAGCTTCTCGTTGTGTTGCTTTGGCCCATAGTTATTGGAACAATTGGTAGTAACGATGGGCATGCCATAGGTATGAAAATAGCTGCGCGCTAACAAATCGCTAGAAGCTTTAGAGGCACTGTACGGACTATTAGGAGCATAAGGGGTATCTTCGCGAAACAAGCCCGTTTCTCCTAAAGAACCATACACCTCGTCAGTAGAGACATGCAGAAAACAGCAATCTTCATAAGATGATTTAATTTGAAACGGTGCGTTAAGCCAGTGATTCCTTGCGGCTTCTAATAATTGGAAAGAGCCAACGATATTCGTGAGAATGAAGGCTTCAGGGCCCGCAATAGAGTTATCTACGTGAGATTCGGCAGCAAAATGAATGACTCCTCTAAAGTCATACTGCTGAAATAAATTCTGCAATAACGCTTTGTCACAAATATCACCTTGAATAAAGGTATAGCGATCATTGCCTTCCAGCTCTTTCAGGTTTTCTAGGTCACCTGCATACGTGAGCTTATCTAGGTTTACTAGATGATACTCACTGTGCTGGTTGATGAAGTAAGGAAGAAAATTGGAACCAATGAAACCGGCTCCTCCTGTAACTAAAATATATTTCAAAGTCATGTCGTTTAATTCGCTAACATTTCATTTAAGGCATCTCTCCAATGCCGAATTTTGATATCGTATATCTTTTTGATTTTGCTTTTGTCTAAAACGCTGTATAAAGGCCGTTGAGCGGCAGTTTTATACTCTTTTGATTTGATCGGAGCTAAATCAATAGTGATTCCTTTTATATCAAAAATAGCATGAGCAAAATCATACCAAGAGGCTACGCCTTCATTACTAAAATGATAAATTCCTTCTACCCATTTCACCGTAAGTATTTTGAGAATAATATGTGCTAAATCCCGTGCATAAGTAGGAGTGCCAATTTGATCTTCCACCACTGTTAATGCTTGATGTTGACTGGCTAATCGGAGCATTGTCTTTACAAAATTGCTACCAAAAGAAGAATAAAGCCATGAAGTACGAATAATAATTGCATCTGACAGTGTATCTAAAATAACTCGTTCTCCTTCAAATTTACTGCGTCCGTATATATTTAATGGATTTGCATAAGCTTGTTCATCGTAAGGGGTGTGACGTTCGCCATCAAATACAAAATCGGTAGAGATATGGAGTAATTTTACATCGTACGCATCACAGGCTTCTGCTAGATTTGCAGCCCCTTCCATGTTTACCGTATTGCATAATTCAGCATCAGATTCCGCATGATCTACGGCAGTATAGGCGGCAGCATTGATGCAAAAATCGAATTTGTTTTTTTTGAAAAAGGTACGTAAACCACTTGCTTTTGTAATATCGAGCTCATTGGTGTCAGTGAATACAAACTGAAAGGGAAATTCAGCAGAAAGGTGTTGCAATTCTTTGCCAAGCTGCCCATTTGCACCAGTCACTAATACTTTTTTAGACATAAAAATCTAGATTTTGAATGGTATTGTTACGTAAAGCAATATCTTTTTCAGATAAAATAAAATGCTCAGAAGGCATTCCCCAATCAATATTTATAGTTGGATCATCAAAGGCCAAACCATTTTCAGATTCAGGATGATAAAAATTACTACATTTATATACAAACTCTGCTGTTTCCGATAATACTAAAAAACCATGTGCAAATCCAACAGGAATATACAGTTGCTTACGGTTGGTGGCCGAAAGTTTGATTTTATAATATTGACCAAAGGTTTTGGAGCTTTTTCGGATGTCAATGACTACATCAAGCACTTCGCCATGCACCACACGAACAATTTTTACCTGATCGTGTGGAGGCTCTTGAAAGTGCATACCACGCAACACATATTGTTTTGAATAGGAATGATTATCTTGTACAAAACAAAGACTTTCGCCCGTTACAGCTTCTAGGTGTTTCATGCTATAACTTTCATAAAAGAAGCCTCGATGATCTTCAAATACGCGAGGCTCTATGACATACAGCCCTTCAAAGGGGGTAGCATTAATTGTCATTAATCAATAATTTTCATTAAATATTTACCATAGCCACTTTTAATCAACGGAGTAGCAATAGCTTCCAGCTGTTGTTGATTGATAAAGCCCATATTGTAGGCAATCTCTTCAATACAACCTATTTTAAGTCCTTGTCGTTCTTCAATCACTTGCACAAACTGTCCCGCTTGCATCAAACTGCTAAACGTACCCGTATCTAACCAAGCCATTCCTCTATTCATAATCTTTACAGATAGGTTTCCTTGTTCGAGGTAATAGCGATTAATATCCGTAATTTCATATTCCCCACGTGCCGACGGTTTAATCGTTTGTGCAATATCCACAACTTGATTGTCGTAATAATAAAGCCCTGTAATGGCATAGTTGGATTTAGGCTTTTCTGGCTTCTCCTCTACCGATAAGGCTTTAAAGTCGTCATCAAACTCTACTACACCGTAGCGTTGAGGGTCAGATACATGATAAGCAAAAACAATTCCTCCATCTGGATCTGTACTTGCTTGTAATTGTTTACTCAATCCGTGTCCATAAAAGATATTATCACCTAATATGAGGCAAACACTATCATTGCCAATAAACTCTTTTCCAATAATGAATGCTTGTGCTAAACCATTAGGAACTTCTTGAATAGCATAATGAAATTCACAACCAAGGTTTTTGCCATCACCCAGTAATTTTTTAAAATTGGCCTGATCATGTGGGGTTGTAATAATGAGGATTTCACGTATCCCAGAAAGCATTAAAATAGAAAGTGGGTAATAGATCATCGGCTTATCGTACACTGGCACAAGTTGTTTGCTTGTAGCAAGTGTAATCGGATGAAGTCGTGTTCCTGAGCCTCCTGCAAGAATAATTCCTTTCATAGTGATGTTACTAATAAACGTTTAAATATATTGATGAATATCTCCAGCACCTTCTCTGACCACTTCAAAAGCTGAATTTGTACAATTGACTACCGTAGAAGGGATATTACCACCATAGCCCCCATCAATAACGATATCGACTAGCTTATGGTAATTATCGTAAATAAGACTAGGATCTGTGGTATATTCAATCACATTGTCATCGTCTTTTATAGATGAGCTAATGATGGGATTCCCTAACATTTGTACAATTAAACGAGGGATATTGTGATCAGGAACACGAATACCCACCTGTTTTTTCTTAACATTTAAGATTTTCGGAACTTTATTACTCGATTCAAGAATGTAGGTATAAGGTCCAGGAAGGGTCTTTTTCATCAGCTTAAAAACTGAATTATCCAATTGTTTCGCATAACTGCTGATATCACTCAAATCATAACAAATGAATGAGAGATTCATTTTATTGGGTTTAATACCTTTCAACTGACACAATCGTTGAACAGCTCGTTGATTTGTTAAATCACAACCAATTCCATAAACGGTATCAGTAGGATAAATAATTAAACCTCCTTTGGCTAAGACATCTACTACTTGCCTTAATTTCCGTTCTTCAGGATTGTCTGGATTAATAGATAGAAAGGTTGCCATATTATCTGATGGAAATTTTATTTT
>JBMYQA010000436.1:0-3769 GCA_049600855.1 Flammeovirgaceae bacterium
ACAAGTTCGTGTATACATGATACGTTCTAACGCGTTTTTTACACTATCCTATGAATTGTCGATAAGTTACGGTTAGACACTGAAAAAATCAAGAAAAATAGTTGCGAATCCTATCCGACTTTATAAACTATCCAACACTATTAAGTAGTGCACGAGTTAAAGCAAATTAAGTATGATAACATTTGGATATCTAACAGAAATTCGCTTTAATACATTGCTTAGCACTATGGACAACACATGCTATTGACACCAGCAAAACGTCCACCAATCATAACCCTAGCCATATTCATATAGATTCACACAAGTCTACGACCAACCATATCATAAGTAAATGAAAGACATACGAACTGAAACCCTAACCAAACAGGCAATTGCCTGAAAGGAATCATTTTGTCTAATTTTAAACAACACAGCTATGCTTCACCAAAAATTGAAGAGCTTCCAGGAGTTTACCAATTTCCGGAGTAAACTCATCAACTTTGTCAAAAAGTATTACGTTCGAAACTTAGCAGATGCCACTCTTGTTGCAGACAAAGCTTTAGAAAAAGGCTACTTCCCGAACTCAAACGAGCCACGAGAAGAAGGATACCTATTCGGAATCGCTAAAAACTTAGCACTCAGTCACCACAGAACCAAACCCAAACATCAATTATTGGGAGAATGGCTTCCCGAAATTGCTGATATTCCAAAATTCGATGAGCTCGTCGGAATAGAACCTAAGTATTTAGGGGATGATCCTATGGATGAACGATATCGAATTTTGGAGAAGTGCCTCAAAACGGAAGAAGAACAACAAGTAATAGACATTGCTCTTACGTTAGGTACCCCATGTATTGCCATTGACGCAATCGCAAAAGAAATGCAATTGGAAAAACGCACGGTCAAAAATATTACCGAACGCATTAAAGACCGCGTACGCAAATGGCAAAAAAGAAAGTACTAACTTTAGTAAAACTAACTTTCCCATCTAGTCAAGGTAATGTGCAAAAAAATCAACTAATCCATCCGATTTTCTCTCCTCTAGCACATTATCTTTTGAAACCAACTAGTTTTTAAAACACCTCACACAAATAATCACATGCATTTTCAAAATTTCGAATAATAAAACTTACCGCAAATGAAAACGATACAGCTGAAAGATAGAAGTAGGCAATTTGGTAGAAGTGCTTGGCATCAACTCATGGCCTGGCTCTGCTGCCTAAATCCTGCTGATTTAGATGATAAAGGTCAACGAATAGGAAGTGGCGTAGCGATTCAAGGGATGGCTACGCTTTGTGGCCCCGCATTCGCTGCGAGTGGATTAACATTTGGGCTAGGACATTTGGGGCTTCAACTCAATTGGTATGGACTTATCCCCATGTGGATACTACTTTATGCCATTATACTCACCCTTGACCGCGCACTTTCTTCTCCGTATATCGAAGGACAATTGAAAATTCTTCGAATTGGAATTTTGATCATCTTAGCACTATTAGGGAGTATTTTTTATGATCTAGCAATTTTCAATAATGATATTGTTTCGAGAAGTAAATCCAACCTTAACAAAGAACTCACGAGAATTGGGCAACAGTTTGAGCTTCAAATTGCCCATGAAGAACACAAACTCAAACAGCTCAAGCAAGCGTTTCATGCCGAACAGGTCAAGTTAGATTCCCTATCGGCAAATGTGGTAAAAGAAATTGAAGGACGCTCAGGAAGTGGGCGAGTGGGACTTGGCCCCGCTGCACTAGCCAAACAAACCGCACTTTTGGAAGCTAAATCAAACTTTGACTCTTTGGTTATACCTCGGTTTGAACACGAACAACAGCAAATAAACGAAAAGATCAATGCATTGCATGCGAAAAGTGCTCAACAACAGGCGACGATTACTTCAAATCAGAAAAATGGAATTTTAAATCGACTCATTCTATTGCATGAAATCATGGAAGAGGATGTCATGGCTAAATTAGTAGCGCTTTTACTTATTCTGACTTCCGCAGGGCTGGAGGCTATGCCTTTAATTGTGAAAGAAAGCTATAAACCAATTTGGGAAAGTTTTAGAAATGAAGTGGAAGCTCAAGAAGAGGAACGTTTAGCCAATAATGAGGCTAAAAGAGGAATTAGAAACCATGAACGCCAAATCGCACTATCCCATCAGCTGAAAGTATTGCAATCAAAAGCCGATGTTCTCGACAAGCAATTGAGCCATGAACTCGAATTAAAACGAATGGATATGGAGAGTGAGCTCCTAGAAGAAAAACAGTACATTTTAATGGATATGATGGAAGAAAGTTTGCATCGCTATGAACGCATGCAAAAACAGTTTGGTCAGATTTTAACAGATACCCAAACAGATCGAAAATCGAAAAACTTTGTAGAAAACATGGAGAATAGATTAGAAAAAACCATGAATCATGCGCTAGAAGAAATGATGGCATGAGCTTTCCTAACTAATTAAAGTCACTTAGAAACGTGTAAAAAATAAGTTATAACAGTTTGAGTAGTTATCGCTGAGACGCAAATGAAGCGAATAGCAGCGCTATTTAATGATTTTGTAACAAAGTATCGTGCAAAATAGAACAGTCAAATGTGATGAGTCATGCTTTACACGTTCCTTAAAAATAACAAACAATGAAAAAGAACAAATTAAGTATTTTAGACGATGAAAAAGACTTGACCCTTGTCAAAAGCGTAGATGATTTTGCCATCATGGGTTATGTAGATGCTGAAAACGATTTGATGAAAACCAAAGCCAATGCACAACCCAAAAAAGGCTTTTTTGCCCAACTTTTTGGGGGTAAAAAACAAGAGATTATTGATCAGAAAGATCTTGAAAAAACTGAGTTGGTAGAAGAGTACCAAAAACAGGTATTGAATGAGTTAGTAGAAAATAAGTTGGATGCAATGTCACAGAAGTTTCATGAAGTCATGAGTGAGGCTCGATTAAAAGACCAAGAAAAAGCAGCCATTACCCAAAGTGCAGCATTCACCAGTTTGTTATATGAACTCGACAAAGCTCAAGCAACGTTTTCAGAACGTCATAAACAAAAAATGAAAGCACTGGAACAACTTGAAGATGTTGACCTGAAAGAAAAAGCAAAAGCGCGTTTAATGCAACAAGCCGAACAATTTGATCAGTTTTTGGAATTACAATGCAGGGATTTTCTAAAAAATATGCGTAGGGCCAAACGAAGAGGGAAGTTTTTACAGTAAAACGCTGAAACAGCAGGATGATCAAGGTTTACAGCATACGCAAGATTAAATGATCTTGTTGATCCTCAAATCAGGTTAATCCTGTTCTTGACGATTACCTGCAACCTTGTAAGATGCCGCTATGGAATAGAGGAACGCAGAAAGCAGTACCTCACTAGAAAACGCATCAGGCTTGAATGTTTCCAACCTTGTAAGATGGCCGCCATGGAATGGAGGAATGTAGAAAGAATATTTTTTAGAAGTTGCAAAGGATATTGATGTTTCCAACCTTGTAAAATGGAGGAATGTAGAAAGAATTCTTGGAGAAAGGAGGTTCTTATACCAAAGAGTTTCCAACCTTGTAAAATGGAGGAATGTAGAAAGTTGATAATGGTAATAGCCTTGGTAATTTAATGGTTTCCAACCTTGTAAAATGGAGGAATGTAGAAAGTGTTTAATGCCACGGTATTAGTATTATGCTAATGTTTCCAACCTTGTAAAATGGAGGAATGTAGAAAGGTGACATTTTTTAGTCACTCAAGTATTAAAAAGTTTCCAACCTTGTAAAATGGAGGAATGTAGAAAGTTATATAGCCTT
>JBMYQA010000437.1:0-3691 GCA_049600855.1 Flammeovirgaceae bacterium
ATGAGCCCTGAGCTATCTTCAAAAATGGTGGATATATCATTGCTGGTGAGGCTTTTAGGGTCTGAAAGTGAATTTTTTACTACCGTGAAGTTCCGTTCACTCACTCCTTGGGCTTTCATCAATATCCCTTGTGAGGTGCCTACCCAAAAATGGCCTCTACTATCTTCTTTAATGACATTAATACCTGCTTTTTTCATCATCTCATGAATATTGTCGCGTTTCATGTAGTTGATGATTCGTGTCTGCTTTTTATTGAAACGACTCATGCCTCCACCACCTGTTCCTACCCAAAGAATATCATCGCCAGATTGGTATAAGGAACGAATTTCATCCGAAGGCAAACGGTAACGATAGTTTTCTCCTTCTCGATAACTGATAAAATGATTTTTTACAGGATCGTATTTAGCTAGCCCTTTATCTGTTCCAATCCATAGCGCATTTGCATGATCTACCAAAAGCGCATTCACTTGGTTACCAGGAAGGCTTCGCACATCGTTTTCATTGTGCCGATAATGGGTAAAGGTTTGCGTATTTTTGTTGTACCTACTTATTCCTGCATCACTCGTTCCTATCCATAAATCATTTTCATATTCGCAGATACTTAGTAAAGAATTACTGGCAATAGTAGTGGAGTCTTGTGGATCATGACGGTAGGTGACAAAGTTTTCAGTGTCGTGGTGGTAATAGCTCAATCCATTTTTGGTGCAAAACCATAGCTTTTTGTCTGAGCTTAAGTAAATGGCTGTAATCCAACTGTCGGCAATGCTCGTAGAATCGTAATCGTGAGGGTTAGCCTGAAATACTTCTACATTCAAACCATCGTATCGGTTCAGGCCATCTTCAGTACCAATCCAAATGAAGCCATACTTATCTTGGGCAATTGCATTAACAATACTTTGCGATAAGCCTTCCTCAATGGTGAGGTGGTCAAACTTAACATCACTAGCCTGTTGCGCAACTAGGTGTGTGAATAATCCAATAAAAAATAAAAATGTAAGTGGTAAACCGTTTCGCTTCATTTAGACAACTTCAAAAATATAAATGCCTCAATTATTCTGATATACGTGTTCAATAGTCTCCACCCAACCGAGCTGGTGTTGAAAGTGGTATATTTTGAGTAGTCAAATGAGAATAACCCTTGCTTTTAAAGTGTGAAATCACAGTAAGCAGGTAAGCAAAATTACCTACTGAGAGAGCTTGATTGTAATGGTGAAAACTTTATGATTTATTTCTATTGAGAGACAATGTTATTTAGCAATTGCTCATGATAGAAAGTACTCGAAAGATAACAATTTTCCTGCCAAGGTCCGAGAAAAATAGATGGCAAAAATGTGAATTTAAAGGAGCTTTGTAATGATTTGTTCGCATTTGCATAAAAATGCACGCAAGACTATGGTGTGAAGTTCAATAAGGAGGGAATTCGTAGGTGATAAATGAAAAAAAACTTGACTTTTTCTGGGGATATATTGATTTTGAATCATGTAACTGATGACCTAAATTTAACCTTGTTACCTAATGAGCAATGTGGTAATTGTAATTGTGAATAAGGCGGGGGCTTCAAGCCCTTTTTCCGATCCTTATATTTCTCTATTTGGTACATGTGATGGAGCCGCCCAAAATTTTAATATTGCATCTGATGGAACATGTACTCCCCTCAGCGTAGGAAATGGAGGAAGTACCGTAGTGCGATTGTCAAGCATTTTAGGAGGTGCGTTAAAGCTCGACAGTGCTTTGGGAATTGATGCCGGAAGAATTTACTTTACTTCTAAAGAATTAACGGTATCGAAGGAGGGAATAGATCCAACTAAAGCCGATTATTACTACGATTGGATAGAGTTTTCGCTGAATATTGGTCAACACAATCAATTAGTAGTCAATACTACACAGGTGGATCAATTTGGTGTGCCCATTGCCTTAGAAGTAAGTCCAGCAGACCCGAACTTTGGGGCCACAGTGGGAATTACGTTAGACCGCACTACCGTGATTCGTAAATTTCAATCCCAATTGCCAGCAGCTTATCAGGATTGCCTGCTTTCAGTTTCGCCAGCAACTACGCCACCAGCTTATTGGCGCATTTTAAGTCCAAATCAGGCAATTATCAATAAACCAACCAGTGACTTAACAACGGTGTTTACGCAGGCCATTGATGACTTCTTTACCCATTATTCCAGCAATAAACTGTATCTGAACTCCGATTTGGCCTATCCTTATGTGGGGCAAGTGACTACCGTTTCAGAAAAGGGTATAGATGGGCAAATCCATGATTATCCTGTTTTACGATTTAACTTTGCTACCAATGGCCCCATCAATCCAGGAGTGCCTACAACTCCCTCGTCAGGGAATGGGCCTTATCACTTGTATTATCCATTTTTCACGACAAATAACCCTACTGGTCATCCATCTTTTGATGGAAATGCCCTGCTGCCGCCTCCACATTGGTGGACGGAATCCGTTATTGCTGGTAATAAAAAGGCGCATTTGAATGATGAAGAAACCCCTGCCCAGATGGTTTTTGCAGGAAATGGCATTTTTGCAGACACCTTTTGGCAACTCGGTATTAAAAATACGAATGCGCCCACCGAACAAGCCAAAGTTTTGGGTAACTTAGAGAATCAGGTGAATGTGGCCTTTAATCGTGGGCATGCACAAAGCTGGATTACCTTAACGGGTAACATCGCACCTTCGGCAGAAAACTCACCTCCTTACACCAGTAAAGTCACGCTGACAGGAAATTACAGCGACCAAAATCAACCTAATACAACCGCTAATTTGGTTGTAGGGATGCAGGTCATTTCCTTCTCCCTGAATATGCCCATGACGATCCAATCAATTGATAGTGACACCACATTGACCGTAACAGCGCCCAAACGTATTCTTCCATTAAACCCTTTGTACCTAACTTTTGCCAATTTCTATCCTGATGGAGGGGTGTGGAATGCATATGCACAGTTTTTTCACCAAAACGCCATTTCCATTGAAGGCCGTGCTTATGCCATCTCCTTTGATGATCAGGGCGGTTTTAGTCCAACCTTAACCTCAAATTGGAGTAGAACCCCATCAACGCTTAAAGTGACTATTGGGGCTTGGGAGGCTGGTTCTTAATTGAGTTAGCATATGAATCACTAGCTGCTCCTGCGTAGCTGTACAGGTAGACTGACAGATAAAAACTGAACAGCTAGTGACCTAAATAAGCATTGGCTCCCTCGATTTACATCCTAACTTAAAATGGCTGAGGTAAATAACCACTTTGAATGAAATAGTTAAAATAATTTTCAAGAATCGTTTCAGTAACTTGCGGAGAGGTCAGTTGATACTTTTCAAGTACTTCTTGATAATTGGAAGTATCTGCATCAATTTCATCATTAGGGGTGTCTTCAATTTCTATTCGTTCCATAAAAAGAGGCAATAAATCACTCGCCGCCAAGCTAGAATCTCCTAAAGACTTTTCTATAATCAGCTCTTGCCACTCGTCATAAGTAATTGTTTCTAAGTGATAGCCAAATTTTTTAACCCAATTAATCAATTCATGGAGGGTAAAGGTTTGAACATTGAAAATGTGATAGTTGTCAACCGCTTTTCTGCTTTCTTGAAGCATATGGGTAATTACCATACTACTAAAATAATCGGCTGGAGTCATGTCTACTAGGGTATTCATTTTAGGGGCTTTGCCTAATTGAATCGAAGACTTGAT
>JBMYQA010000438.1:0-3675 GCA_049600855.1 Flammeovirgaceae bacterium
ACATGCTTAAATTAACCCATCATGAAAAAGATCAATTACCATAATAAATACTTTAGATCGAGCTCAAATACAGCAAATGGAGAAGTAAGTGCTGAAACTACGTTCCACTATCGGCAAGAAGGTGAACGAATCATTTGGGCGACTTACGAAGGTGGCGAAATTCGCTTTGGTACTTTAAGTGGCGAAGTCTTTCCCAATGGCGAATTAGAATTCTGTTACCAGCATCAAAATAAAGCAGGACAATTTATGACGGGCAGGTGCCATTCTGTTCCTGAAGTGTTAGCCGATGGTCGCATTCGGCTTCACGAGCAATGGCAATGGACTTCAGGAAACCAATCTAAAGGAGAATCGGTTATTGAGGAAATTGCATCCATGTCATAACAGTGACACTCATTAAAAAACGTAATCATGTCCATTCAACTAGAAAAACGACCAGCACTACTGTTAATTGATATTCAAAAAGGGTTTGAAGATATTGACTATTGGGGTGGGGGAAGGAATCATCCAGATGCGGAGGCAAATGCAGGGAAGCTACTCCAAGTTTGGAGAGCGAAGCATTTGCCCATTTTTCATGTCAAACATTGTTCTACCACACCCGAATCGCCATTGGTGGAAGGGAAGCTAGGGAATGAATTTGCAGCAGTTGTGCAGCCTTTAGCCGCAGAACCCGTCATTAAGAAGAACGTAAACAGCGCTTTTATAGGAACTGATTTAAAAGAATTATTGGAAGCTGATGGAATTACCCAAGTGGTGATTGTAGGCATGACCACCGACCATTGCGTGTCTACCTCAACACGTATGGCAGGCAATTTAGGATTTGATACTTACTTAGTGAATGATGCAGTGGCAACCTTCGATAAGGTAGGTGTAAATGGCGAAAAGTATACCGCCCAACTCATTCACGATACCGCCATTGCGAGCTTAAACGAAGAGTTTGCAACCGTTTTAACGATGGAGGATGTGTTGAAGAGTCTTCAGAACTGATGATTCTCTAAACGAGACATTTTAAACTTCTATCAATTCTCTTATTTTTGCCAATTCACTTACTATCGAGTGATTTTGTGATCAGCAAATTCGCTAATGCATTCAAACAAATAGCAAATGAAACTCTCATTAGATTGGCTTCGAGAATATATAGAAATAAATGATAGTCCAGAAGAACTTGCACATATTCTAACCATGGGCGGGTTGGAAGTAGAAGGGATTTCTACCTACGAAAAAGTGCCAGGAGGATTAAAAGGACTTGTAGTTGGAGAAGTGTTAGAGTGCGGACAACATCCTAATGCAGATAAACTACGCGTCACGAAAGTAGATATTGGCGATGGCGAACCCAAACAAATTGTATGTGGAGCGCCTAATGTAGCTGCAGGACAAAAAGTAGTGGTAGCAACGGTAGGCGCAACCTTATATCCTGCGGGGCATGATCCGTTCAAAATCAAGAAATCTAAAATCAGAGGAGAAGTTTCTTTGGGAATGATTTGTGCCGAAGATGAAATTGGCATGGGCGATGATCATGATGGCATTATGGTATTAGATACTGAATTGCCCAATGGAACACCAGCAGCAGATTACTTCAACCTTCAGGCCGATCATATTTTAGAGATTGGACTGACTCCAAACCGAGCAGATGCCGCCTCACATTTTGGTGCTGCACGTGACATCAAGGCATTATATCGCAAGCCAATTCAATTTCCTGATCTTTCCAACTTCAAAGTAGACAACAACGATTTACCCATTGAAGTAGTTGTTGAAAACACAGAAGCCTGTCCGCGTTATAGTGGTTTAACGATTTCTGGAATTACGGTTAAAGAATCTCCCGATTGGCTGAAACAGCGTCTTTCCTCCATTGGCTTAACACCCATCAATAATGTAGTAGATGTAACCAACTACATCTTACACGGGCTGGGTCAACCGCTTCATGCTTTTGATGCAGCAGAGGTGAAGGGAAATAAGGTGATTGTAAAAACGCTTCCAGCAGGATCAAAATTTGTAACATTAGATGAAGTAGAGCGCAGCCTATCTGATCAAGATTTAATGATTTGCAATGAAGAATCAGGCATGTGTATCGCAGGTGTTTTTGGTGGCATCAAATCTGGAGTAAAAGATTCCACTACGGCGATTTTCTTAGAAAGCGCTTACTTCAATCCCGCTTACATCCGTAAAACCTCCATGACGCATGGATTAAAAACGGATGCCTCATTCCGCTATGAGCGAGGAACCGATCCGAATATTACCATAACGGCATTGAAAGCGGCAGCACTGTTGATTCAACAAGTAGCGGGAGGCAGCATTTCTTCAGAGGTTATTGATATTTATCCAGCAGCGATTTCCAACTTTGAGGTAAGTGTGAACTATAAAAATGTAGATCGTCTCATTGGCAAAGTAATTCCGCGTGATCGTATCAAAGAAATTTTGACTGATCTGGAAATGGAAGTGGTGAATGAAACCGAAGAAGGGTTAACACTTTCAATTCCTCCATATCGCGTAGACGTACAGCGAGAAGCTGATGTAATTGAAGATATCCTCCGCATTTATGGTTTCAATGAAATTGAAGTCAGTGAAAACTTGGATGCTGATTTCTTGGCAAACTTCCCTAGTCTGGACAAAGATAACTTGCGTGACGACATTACTGCTACATTAGCGGCCAATGGCGCATTTGAAATCTTTACCAATTCCCTCACAAAACCCGAATATGCAAGTTGGGAAGAAGGGATTGACCCAGAAGCAAGCATTGAGATGTTGAATAAACTCAGTGTGGATTTAGGCGTACTTCGTCAGAGCATGGTATTTTCGGGCTTAGAAGTAGTTGCGCATAACGTAAATAGAAGACAGAAAGATGTCAAAGTCTTTGATTATGGGAAAACGTATAAAAAGGCTGGGGAAGGGTTTGAAGAACATGAAAAGCTTTGCATTTATGTAAGTGGCAACCAGCAGGCAGAAAGTTGGATTGCTGAGAGTAGCAAGGCCAATTTCCATACGATTGCCAGTTTAGTGCAATTAGTCATGGAAAAGATCGGAGTGGAAGGATACGAAACGAATGATGCTGACCATGGAGCGTTGCAGTACGGTATTCAATACGTGAAAAATAACACAGCCATTGCCCAGTTTGGTTTAGTAAAGCCATCACTATGCAAAAAAGTAGGTTTAAAGCAAGAAGTATTCTATGCAGAATTAGACTGGGAATACCTCATTAAGAAAGGTAAGAAGAAAGTGGTTTTCCAAGAGATCCCCAAATTTCCAGAAGTACGAAGAGACTTATCTTTAGTATTAAATAAAGCAGTTACATTCGATGAAGTGCGAAAGTTAGCCAAGCAATCTGAGCGCAAGCTGTTGCAAGCTATGAATGTATTTAGTGTTTATGAAGGCGAAAGCATTGGAGCAGGCAAAAAATCCTATGCGATTAGCTTCATCCTTCAAGACAAAGACAAGACCTTAACCGATAAAGTGATCGATAAATCCATGAACCGCTTAATTCAAGCCTTTGAGCAGCAATTAGGGGCAATTATTAGAAAATAAACCTTTGATTTTTCTATAAGAAATTCTTCCTCAAAAACAGAGGAAGATTTTTTTTGGAGAAAAACAAAAAAAAAGACTCAAAGACTTGTGTATAAAAATCTATCCACTACATTTGCAATCCCAATCAACAACAACGCTTGCTGAGACGGAAAAAATAAG
>JBMYQA010000439.1:0-3667 GCA_049600855.1 Flammeovirgaceae bacterium
ATAAATCATCTACAGATTCAAATAGCTTTGTGGTTTTACCTGCTTTTTCAAAGCTTTTACTCAACACCAAAATGTGTGGATAAATGTGCGAAGGACCTTGAGATTTGTTCTCTTTAGCCATTTTGGGAAGCAATTCAAGGGTATACGTATGAATATTGGCATTCAATCCCACATCGAATCGCGCTTCTTTTTGAATCTCATACCCTTCAAAGTTCATCTCTTTCAACTCTACTTTCATCCATTTTGGCACTACAAACTCAATGATTTTCTTGCGAATGGGGTAAGACTCGTGAAAATAAATGGCAGTAAGGTACTTAATGTCATCAATGCGCTTCGTTAAGTTTACATGATAGCGATAGCCTTTGTAAAAGGGCATTTTGATGTAACAAACTTTGGCATCTGAATGAAAAATCCCTGATTGTTTGTAGTTCTCAAACTTTGGGCTAATTGAAGTCGCTGGAACTTTTTTACCACCTTTATAGGTGATTTCTACTTCGGAAATCTTGGTTTGATCGTTATAAAATTGCGTTTTGTAAAACGACCCAGGCGCTAAACCGAGAAATTGTTCTTCTAGTTTGCTGGTCACAAATACATGTTGAATCGCTTCATTATAATCAAAAACGACACGTTGTTTACTCATTAAGGAAACAGCCGTAACGTCTTCATATTCATCTAGTAATGTGTTTGCTCTGCTGAGTTCTTCCTGATCAATTTCTCCTTTACGTTGGGCAAGTGTGGCAAGTGGAAGGAATACAAAAAATAAGAGGTAGAGGTTGAGTTTTTTTGTGTACATCATTCAATTTTAGTTAATATGGTTATGCTTTATGTTGCAATGTAAATGAAATAATACCTGAATTTAAAATAAATTTAGTCAAAAGTATAAAACAAACAATAGCGTATAATTGGGAAAACTATAATTAGATGGGGACTAGAGTGTAAGGTATTTATGAATAAGTACTACTTTGTCCATTTAAGGTAGGAGTTGGACACACACCCTGCTTAAAAACGTTTAAATTAAAGCAGCGTGCCCAACTTTCCATTCACAAGTCTATTTTTTTCATTTAGCGCAGTTTAGCTTAACAACTGATAAGCAATAAATGCAAAACCGTAAGCGAGCATCATCATAAATAAAAATTGTATAGTAGCATAGCGCCAAGAGTTGGTTTCTCTGCGCACAATCGCTAATGTGCTCATGCATTGCATGGCAAATACATAGAAGAGCAACAACGACACAGAAATCGCTACAATCTCTCCTTCACTATTCCGTTTCGCTAAATCTGCTCGAAACTTGTCGGCAATTCGTACGTTGGTTTCCTCATCCCCTTCGTCTTCCATATGCTCTATGCTGTAAATTGTTACTAAAGTAGAGGCAAAAACCTCACGTGCAGCAAACGAACTAATGAGGGAAATCCCAATTTTCCAATCATAGCCTAAGGGACTAACGATTGGTTCAATGCCTTTGCCCAAATAGCCTAAAAAAGAATATTCCAACGCAATATTTGCTTCAATCATCGCTGGATTATCGTTAGGATTCAGCTGTTGGGCTTCTTTGGTTTTCTCCGCAATAAACTCTTGACTTTTAGGGCTAGTTTCGGCTAAAATGAATAGAAGTACAGAAATGATCAGAATGATTTTACCTACTCGAAGCACAAAGATTTTCGATTTTTGGTAGACGGTAATTAAGATACTCTTCCAATTAGGTTTTCTAAATACAGGAAGTTCTAAAATCCAATTTTCACTTGCCGGCACTTTACTGTTTTTGTTTACAATCCACGCTACAACGAGTGTGGCGATTAGTCCAAGTAGGTAGAGGGAAAGTAAAGTCAGTCCCTTTAACCCGATTATGGTATTTTCTGAAGGAAAAATCATGATAATGAGTATCGCATAAACGGGGAGCCTGGCACTGCACGTCATCAAAGGCGCAGCCATAATCACGGCAAATCGCTCTTTGGGGTTGCTAATGATTCGGGTACTCATGATTGCTGGTATGGCACAAGCCCAGCTAGACATCAACGGGATAACACTATGCCCGCTCAATCCAAATTTTTTCAGAAAAGCATCCGAAATAAAGGATATCCGAGATAGATACCCCGTGTGTTCCAATATTCCTAGCAAAAAAAACAGAATGGCTATTGGCGGAACAAAGACAATAATAGCGCCTAAGCCTGCAATAATTGCTTTTAAAAACTTATAGTCAACCCAATCGGCCAATTGGCCAAAAGCAGTATCAATCAAATCCATCGGGTATTCTGCAAGTGTAAATACGGCCTGAAATACCAGAAACATCGTTAGCAAAAAAATAATGAGCCCCTTAATGGGATGGAGCAAGAGTTGGTCTAGTTGCTGCGTTTTGCTTAAATAATTTGAAGCGGGTTGGCTTACATACGTTTTTATGATGTTACCAATGGTTTCTTTTCTTTTCAGAAAGTCTCGTTGCCAAAATTCATCGTCAGCCTTTTGCAGTAACAGTTTTCGATAATTATTGGTGTAGTTACCTGCTTCTGTAAACTCATCGTATAAACTTCTACAAATCGCATTGGGCACTTGAAATGTCTTATTTTTAATAGCCGTTTTCAACTCATCAATGCCATCGCCATTTTGGGCACTAATCAGCACGATCCGACAGCCCAACTGACTTTGTAAGCCTTTGAGATCAATCTGGATACCATTTTCTTCAATTTCATCGCTAAAGTTAATGACTAACAACATCGGAAGTTGCAAGTCAGCAATTTGGGAGAACAAAACGAAGCTTTCCTCTAATTGCATCCCATTTGCAATGAATACAATCTGCTCTTCTTGAGTGAGTTTAAAAAGTTCTCGTTTCGAAATTTGTTCGTCTAAATTGGTGCTTTGGAGCGATCTTATTCCAGGTAGGTCAACGATTTCAACATCTTGAAAATACCCTATTTTCTGTTCAACCGTAACCCCAGAAAAATTTCCTATTTTCTGGTTTAGGTTAGTAAGCTGATTAAACAAACTGCTCTTGCCCGAATTGGGCCTGCCCATGAGTATTATTTTTTCCATTCCCAATCGATTTGCTGAAATTCATTTGCTCTAATTGATATCATTCGATTATTAATCGTAATGTTTACTAAGCCAGAATATTTAGGGCTGTAGTTAAAGGCAAAAGCCGTTCCTTCAACAATGCCATGAGAGAGTAGAAGAGATTTAAAACTGGGCTTTCCGTTGATATTGACAACTACTGCTAATTGAGAAGACATTTTGAGGTACGTTTTGGATGTTGAAGTCTATTTTTCTGAGTTAAAAAATCAATCAGCTCAAACACTGTATTTGGTAGTCCAAAGGTATATTACGAAGAAATGAACCACAAGTGAATATGAGCTCACACAAAATTATAGATGCTTTGGCAAGAAGTTTACAGCATGGATTCAATACTTACTTCATAAACCCCATAATTGCACTACACGCATCAAATTAACGAGAAACTATTCATTCCTTCACTAGTGAGTTCCACTTCATTTTAACGATTTGGTCATCTTAACAACCATGTATACTCCCGATTGTTCATTTTATGTAATAGTCAGTTGAATTCTCTTACCTTTGCACCAAATCATATAGCCGCAAAATTACTTTTTAAATTAAACAACTTTATTAGTAAAAGATGAGAAATAACTAGCCCCAATTGACTTGTTCTTTTCATCATCAA
>JBMYQA010000440.1:0-3652 GCA_049600855.1 Flammeovirgaceae bacterium
AATTTCTAAACCTGTAAAATCCACACCTCCTAACTGATTGGCAACATCTTCATTGAATGTAAAAGCCCCAGGAAAAGTTGGAAACTCTGCACTATTAAATTCATTGAAAATAAATGAGGGAGAGCTAATGCCTATAGGATTTTCTTCAGAGTAGGTAATCTGTGAAATATCAAAATCAGAAATGGGATATATCGTTTGTCTATTATCAAGCCGATACGTTACTTGATTTCCATTTACATCAGTGATAGAAGTGGTTGATGGAGATGAAGATTTAGAGGTAACCCTGTTGGCTTGCTTGCCTTTACCCGAACCTGTTACTTGTTTAAAAAAACCACGAATAGAGTTTTCAAGTGCATCCATAAGATCAATAAAAACATTTCTAGACGTATTTGGTGCTCCACCCTCTCCATATAAGATATGCTTAGTTACGTCAGAAAACCCATCATATCCTGCAGCAAGTGCCCCTGCTGATGGTCTTGTGAGTACATAAAAGCGATCTCTCCCATGATTCACTCCTGCTTGTGCGCTATAATCCCTAGCATTCATAAAGTCAGGCTCTATAAGATAGGGGGCTAAGAGCAAATTTCCATGTACATATAAACGCTCCTGAGGCCTACCATTAATAGTTAAACGCGTTAGTTTAACAGTACCGTCAGGTATGGGAAGCCCTCTTATGATGCCATTTTTAATATAGCCTGCAAGCTCATTGTTTTGTGCTAAAAAATCAGAAAAGCTCAGTCTACCTTGTCTATCTACGTTACTCAGTTGATCTGTGAGTACCTCCATGCCAACATTGAACGCATCTGTAACCGTTGCTCTGTCTACTCCTGGCTGCCCAATACTAGGTGCAACTGCAAATACCGCATTTGGCCCTACAATTACCTCTGATACATACAACGAAAGATCAAGTTGTGGAGCTTCATAGGTAATCTGAGCAACTCCTGTAGCAGGATTAGCATCTACAAGAACTCCAAAAGTCTGAAGAAGGCTTATTACTTGAGGATTATAAACATTAAAAAGTACGTATCCCTCGCTGGAGGCAGTAATTTCTCCAGCTCGATTTAAATCATTGAAAAGCCTTTGCGCATTACTTCTTTGGGCTTCACTTAAACCAAAATACCTTGCTGCGCTTAACTCTAAAACTAAATTAATACCATACTGATACGGGCCAATATTGCTTGGAGGTCTAATGGGAGTTTCCTCAAAAGGTGCTAATCCTCCGCGTACCCTATCGAGAGTTGGCTGCCCATAAACGTGACTCATGGTTATAAAAAACAAAATCAGCAGTAAAAACGGTAAGATAAGTTTAGGTGTATTCACTAAATCTATCCACTGATTTAAACATGTCTCTAATTGAGACCTTGGCCCTTGAATAACATTTTTCCAACCTTTATCTACTTTGTTTTGAGTAGATGAAGAGTAGGAGAACATCACTTTTAATTGGTTTGTTATGTTTTGCATAATCCTCAATCTTTTAATTAAACTTTGCGCAAAGCTAGAGAGGATCAATTTCCTAGAAATGGGACTTGAGTCCCATTTTTGGGCAGGTAGTTCAAATGATTGTGGTGTTGTTTAGTTTGTATTTTTAAGTCCTGTTTAAAAATGTACTATTCAACTTTTCATTTGGCCAAACACTAGTAACATGTCCGTTTTGGTATAAAAGTCCGCTTTCGTAAGTAAAGTGTATATGAATTCAACTTTACGAAGTTTCCATTCCATTTGTCACAACTTCGCTAACGAATTCCATCCTACTAGTTGAATAAAGTATGCTTATTTTGGTCAATTATTTCGTCTTAATAACTGCTTTAGTAGGAAAACGCTGTGTTGAGTGTTGAAATTTAAAGTGATGTAATCATTTTTAGTAAAAGTCGAATAGTGAAATGAAATAAAATCAGGTAATATCGTCTATTTAAGGCTATTTTTATAGAAAATGATGAAGTTTTGAGAAAAGTAAAATAAGCCATTGATGTAGTGTTGATGTAGTGCTTTTTTTCATTTGTATGGGATAAAGTTTTTCTTTTACTGATGTAAAGCAAACGATTTCGGAAAATAATCTTGCATATTATTTAATAGCACAACTGAAACAAGTGCGCCTAGATAAAGCTTGTATATTCCATTCACCGCTAATTACATGAAAATGAAACAAACATTACTACTACTTTTACCCATAGCAGTTAATGCTACACTGAGCAACCTGCTCTCTCCAATCAAGCACATGATCACGTTTTGTTATCATGATATTCCACTCTTTACAGGAAATAGCGTTTAGACCAGCCATACCAAAGTTTTGTGTGGCTAAGGTAGCGCATGGATAAGCATGAAGACATTTAGTCTTAACAGTTAATACGAGTTAAGCCATCCGAATGTATGTATAGGTGTATAGCTGAGCTTTCAACAAAGTACACACAATAGGAATCGAAAGATTTGATTCCTAATCACCCCCACTTTACCCGAACTAATTTATAGTGAATATGAAAAAAAACTATCTTGTAATTTTACTACTTCTATCAGCGTTTACAGCTGTAGCTCAAGCTGATAAAGTATTTGTACGCCAAAGTGACGAAGGCATGACGCTTGTTGTCAACAACCAAGATTTCATGGTGAATGGCATGAACTGGGATTATTTTCCTAGAGGAACGAATTTTAATTACAGTTTATGGAATCAGCCAGAAGAGGTGATTAAGGGAGCTGTAGACTACGAAATGTCTTTTTTAAGGAACATGGGCGTAAATGCCATACGGATGTATACAGGAGTGCCTCAAAAGTGGATTCAATACATCTATGAAAATTATGGCATCTATACCATGCTTAATCATGCATTTGGTCGGTATGGCTTAACCATTAATGGCGCATGGATGGGAAATACCGAGTATAGCGATCCGAAAGTACGGGAATTGTTATTGCAAGAAACCATTGATTTGGCAAAAGACTATAAAGATACTCCAGGCTTGCTATTATTCTTATTGGGAAATGAGAACAATTATGGGCTTTTTTGGGAAGGAGCTGAAACAGAAGACATTCCAATAGAAGATCGTAAATCTACCGTTCGTGCTAGAGCGATGTATAAATTGTTCAATGAAGCTACGGTGGCAATGAAAGCCATTGATCCCAATCACCCGATAGCCATTTGTAATGGAGACTTACTTTTCTTAGATATCATCAAACAAGAATGTAAAGACATTGATATTTTCGGGACGAACATGTATCGTGGAATTTCTTTTGGTGATGCGTTTAAACGCGTGAAGGAAGAATTGAATAAGCCCATCCTATTTACCGAATTTGGTGCAGATGCTTATAATGCCATTGAAAATGCAGAAGATCAGGAATCTCAAGCGTATTACATGTTGGGCAATTGGAAAGAAATCTATGAAAATGCATCGGGCTTAGGGAAAGTAGGAAACTCTCTTGGTGGGTTCACTTTTCAATTTAGCGATGGCTGGTGGAAATATGGACAAACCAAAAACTTAGAAGTACACGATAATAATGCTTCATGGGCAAATGGTGGATACTTGCGAGATTTTGAGGTTGGAGAGAATAATATGAATGAAGAATGGTTCCCGAGGAATAGGGAGTTATTTCCGAATATTGAGGTAAAGATCTACGACCGATACGGTAGAGTAGTGGCCATCCTGGACCAGGTCAAAAAATGGGA
>JBMYQA010000441.1:0-3646 GCA_049600855.1 Flammeovirgaceae bacterium
AAGTTGCTTTTCTTTCTTTGTCATGGAAGAAACATTCTTCTCGTGACTTGCTAACTTAACTTGCAGTTCTTTCCCCAATGTATCCACATTTGCTTGCCAAGAAATTGCCTTTGCTTGAAAATCATTCTGAGCTCGTTGCATTCCTTCGTAATTAGCTAACAGCTTTTGACTGTCTACATAAGCCAGTTTTGAAGAGGAATTGAAGTGTAAGAAGAGAAGTGTAATCGTGGTGATTGTTAATACAATGAGTAATCCTGATTTTATGGGCTCTTTCATTATTTTAAACTTGAGTTAGTCGCTTTATTTTCAGGCGCGAAATTAGTTAGATAAATTTGATTAAACAAAAATTAACATTTTTTCATGGTATAATACTATTATAGGTATTTTGAAACTTGCTCATTTCTCAAACTTTGGAATGAACAATAATCATAAAGTAAATAACCCTATTTTAAACATCATACTATTAGTAATGACAAAAAAAGAAAAAGGTAAACATGTTTTGAGATTTTTTTTCGGAGTGCTAATTTCGGAGCAGTGTCAGTATGGGATGTATGCGCTATTTCGCACTTTTTATTTAACCGATTTTTTTAGTTTAAGCGTTCACATACCATTACGCTTAATGATATCTGAACGCTTATTCAAATTATGAATACCTTGAGATTGCATGGAATGCCTCATTGAAATCGGTTACAATATATGAATAAAGCTCAATCTTCAGCATTTACACTCAACTGCTTAACGGCATCGATCAATTCATCTAGCTCTGCTATTGTGTTGTAAATGGCACAAGATACACGAATAGCATTCAGTTCATTTTCATAAATCGCTCGTAATCGACACTTATATTCTTGCATTAATGTATCTCTGACTGCATTATAATCTAGTCCATTGACTTTAAAGGTGACAATCGCTGATGCGTAATCAGGATTTATGGGCGATAAAATAATTACTTGGGGTATTTTTGCCAATTCGGATTTTAAATAATTTGCCAATTGTTTACTGCGTTCCTCCACTTTATCCATACCAATCGCGTTGATAAAATCGATTGCCGCATCTAATCCATGTACAATGGGAACATTTCGGGTACCATATTCGAAAAAAGAGGCATTATCTACATAGGTAATTTGCCTTTCTTTCAAATCAAAGCTTTGTACAGAATAGGCACCAACATAAGCGGGTTTTAACTCATTTAAAATCGTGCGATTTACAAACAACAACCCCGTTTCTTTTGGTCCGAAAAGCCACTTATGTCCACTCATGGCATAAAAATCAGGGTTAATCGTACTTAAATCTACTTTTATCATACCTGCTGCCTGCGCGCCATCAATGCAACTGTAAATCGCACGTTCTCGGCAAAATTGAACAATTTCTTGTACGGGCAACACCATTCCTGTAGTACATGTTATGTGAGAGAGCACCACTGCTTTTGTTCGTTTGGTAACGGCTTGCTTCAACATACTTAAATTACGCGCTCCACTCAAATCCAATTCAACCGTTTTTATCCGCATGCCGAGTTCTTGTTGTAGTGCCAACCAGGGGCTTATCCCTCCTACATGTTCATGGGTAGTGATCAGTACTTCATCGCCTTTCTTTAGCGGAAGGCTTCGGGCAATCATATTCATCCCCTCTGTGGTATTTCTGGTAAATGCAATTTCCTCAGCCGAAGTATTAAAAAATTGGGCAATTTTATCTCTAATGTCTTTGAGTTCTCCATGATAAGATTCACTCCACTCCTCGGCCATCCGAAGCTTTTCATAAATACGATCAATAACCACTTCGGGAGATGGCCCAAGTCCTGCAGTGTTAAAATAATTTCGTTTCTCTGTTAGTAGAAATGCTTTTTTTACCTCTCTCCACAAATTATCACCTGATTTATCAAAAGCTAACACATGCTTTTCTTGTCCTACTTTCCCCATGATATCAAAACCCAAAACACTCAGGAATGACCCTATCGCCGCTTTTTTAATAAAGTTACGTCTCGCTCTGCGCATAATTTCAACAAATAAGTAAGGTTGATGTGATATAAATTCATACAAAATGTGTGATTTCAACTGAATAATGATCAAAACTACCGCGATTATATCCCAAAAACGATAAAATGCTGCTGGAATGTGCCTATGTGTTGTATTCAAAACACCACAGTTTAGTTAATTGTTCTAAATGGCAATAAGCTGAATAAAATATTCGATCAAATCAAATTAAAGTTTGAGAAGCTCATTAACTTTGCTTAAAATAAGAAGGAATACATGCAAGCAGCACAACAACAACATCTGAAAGAAGCTACGCAACAGTGGTTTCAGGATTTACAAGATCGCATTTGCCAAGCGTTAGAGATGGCTGATGGGAAGGGGAAATTTAAAGAAGATGTGTGGCAACGCTCAGGAGGTGGTGGAGGTCGTTCGCGTGTGATTGAAAATGGCAATATCATTGAGAAAGGAGGCGTAAACTTTTCGGCTGTACATGGTAAAACGCCTGAAAAAATTCTACAAGCACTCCAGCTTCAAGAAGCTGATTTTTTTGCTACAGGCATCTCTATTGTCCTACATCCTGTAAGTCCACTAGTACCCATCATTCACATGAATACTCGCTATTTTGAGATGAGTAATGGCGTGAGTTGGTTTGGCGGAGGCATAGACTTAACCCCACACTACATTGACCCTCAAGATGCAAAATGGTTTCATCAACAGCTAAAAGCAGTCTGTGATGCACATTCTTCGGAGTATTACCCCAAATTTAAAAAGTGGGCTGATGACTATTTTTACCTCAAACACCGAGATGAGACCCGTGGAGTAGGCGGTATTTTTTATGATCGCTTAACGGCTACCGAATCCATCAGCATGGCTGAGCGATTTGCCTTTACCAAGGCAGTGGGAGCGGCTTTTGCACCAATTTACACACATTTCATGCAAAAAAATGGAGTATTACCCTATACTGATCAACACGTAGATTGGCAAAAACTAAGAAGAGGGCGGTATGTGGAGTTTAATTTGGTATGGGACAAGGGCACCAAATTCGGCTTAGACACCAATGGGCGCACAGAATCCATTTTGATGAGTATGCCCCCACAAGCAGATTGGAAATACAATTTTACCCCCCCTTCCGATAGTCCAGAAGCTCAAACATTAGCGCTTCTCAAAAAAGAAATTGATTGGATTAACTATTGAGCTTGCTTTTGGGAACTGTTTTTAAAATAGTAAAGCAACTTTTGCTAAAGAGCACCTTTCTGATCAGCTTAGTAGCTTGTCACCAAGTTACGGTAATTGTTGAAAGCCTCCCCGAAAATACGCCTACCAATGCGACTATTTACATTACTGGGCAATTCAATTATTGGGATACTGGTGATGGACGATACCTCATGAAAAAAAATGATCATGGTGAGTATGTTGCAAAATTGCCAAGAGGTTTTGGCACACTGGAGTATTGCTTTACACGTGGCAACTGGGAAAGCATAGAAGGGGATAAATGTGGAAAAAAAATAGCGCATCGAAAAGTCGAGCTTGGGTATACAGATACCATTAGGCATGAAGTATTAAGTTGGTTGGATTTAGGCTCTGTAAATTGTGGGCAATTCACCATTGTGTTAGAGTCCATTCCTAAAAACACCCCAAAAGACGCTCCTATTTTCCTAGCCTCTTCTTGGAATAAT
>JBMYQA010000442.1:0-3562 GCA_049600855.1 Flammeovirgaceae bacterium
GATTGCCAAACTCTCCCTGATAGTAATCTTTACCAAGCTTTCTAATACCTGTACCTGCATCTAAAATACCTAATACCTTACTTTCTCCTTCATGGATAAGGTCTATGAGAATGCAAGTGGTATTGCCGCCAAATAGTTGGTATTCCAAATCACAAATGGGAATAGAGCCTCGCGTGCCATAAAACTTAATTTTCCAACCAGTTATTTCCATTTTTTATACTTATGCGGTGTGTATACTTGATGTTTACAGTATACTCAAACAATTTACCCCTCTGCTTTAACAACAAAGTAGAAACGAATTGTTCAAAGTAATTATTTATTCACATTCTTGCAATATCAAAATTTACACCTGTAAATGGAGTTGATTGCGAATGATTTAGTAAAGAAAAATCAATGATTAAAGATTACATTCACCAAGCGAGCTTGTTCGACCGAAAATTAAGAAAGTTTGTAATGGGCAAGCCTTGCTTCCGAAATGGCACATACAAAACCATTCGTGATAAACACTAATGCGAATCAGAAAAAATGATGAAATTTTGTTTTTTTTCTTTTTTTTTGCTAAAAGGAATCTATCTGTCTATTAAATTTGTTGCTATACTAACAAGTCAAAATTGAGTTCATGAAAAAAATCAATGTTCCAGATACAAATTTACCACGAATAGTCATCATTGGAGGAGGGTTTGGAGGCTTGAAATTAGCGAAAGCATTAAGCAAAGCCGAATGTCAAGTCGTGTTGTTTGACCGCAATAACTACCACACTTTTCAACCTTTACTTTATCAAGTAGCTACTGCAGGGCTAGAACCTGATTCGATAGCTTTCCCTGTACGGAAAATATTTAAAAAGCAATCCAATTTTTTCTTTCGAATGGCTGAAGTGACCCAAATCTTGCCTGACGAACAATTGGTGCATACGAATATTGGTGATATTAGGTATGATGAACTGATTATTGCTACGGGCTCAAGAACCAACTTTTTTGGGTTGAAAAATGTGAAAAAACATGCCATGCCCTTGAAATCTGTGGTACAAGCCTTGGACTTACGCAGCATGATTTTACAAAACTTTGAGCAAGCCTTGATTGAGGCGGATATTGCCAAGCGTGAAAGCAAAATGACCTTTGTGATTGTGGGTGGAGGACCAACAGGAGTGGAGCTAGCTGGAGCTTTAGGAGAGTTGAAGCGCCATGTATTACCCAATGATTATCCTGAGTTGGACGTGCGAAGGATGCAAATTCATTTGATAGAAGCTGGGCCAGCTTTATTGGGAGGAATGGAAAAAAACTCATCGAAAAAGGCACTTGACTACCTGAAAAAATTAGGCGTACACGTTTGGTTGAACACTTTCGTAACGGATTACGATGGGCAGAAAGTGAAAACGAATATCGATAAGGAGATTTTGGCAAAGAATTTCATTTGGTCGGCTGGAGTGGAAGGGAACATGCCAGAAGGATTAGTAGAACAAAGCATTGGAAGTTCGAATCGAATTAAAGTGGATCAGTTGAACCAAGTTGAAGGACATCAAAATATTTATGCTATTGGGGATGTTGCACTCATGGTTTCGGATGAATATCCTAAAGGTCATCCAATGGTTGCGCCTGTGGCGATGCAACAAGGGCAAAATGTGGCGAAGAACATCAAGCGAAAACTGAAGGGGAAAGAAATGAAGCCTTTTGTTTATTACGATAAAGGCTCAATGGCTACGGTAGGACGCAATAAAGCAGTAGTAGAAATTGGGAAATTTAAGTCCCAAGGGGCATTTGCTTGGTTTACTTGGATGTTTGTACACCTAATCTCGTTAGCAGGCTTCCGAAATAAGATGGTTACGTTGATTAATTGGCTCTGGAACTTTATGAATTACGATAGAGGTATTCGCTTGATAATCAGGCCGTTTAATCGTTTGAAATCACCAATGAGGGAAGAGAGTACGGAAGAACATCTGGAAGTTTGAGAGACTGTTTGAATTTTTTGTTTAGCCCAAAGAAAAAGTTTAAACAGTCTCTGAAAAAAGCCTTGAAAATACTTGTGTTATAGTTGGTGTTTATTATCTTTGCACACTCGAATTTCGAACGTACAAATTATTGAGTGATGAAAAAAGATATACACCCTGAATATAGAGAAGTAGTATTCAAAGATTTGTCGAGTGAGGAGAGCTTTATCACTCGTTCGACTGTAGCTACTAGCGAAACAATTGACATTGATGGAACAACATATCCATTAGTTAAGGTCGAAATCAGCTCAGCTTCGCATCCTTTCTACACTGGTAAAGACAATTTCGTTAGCCGTGCAGGTCGAGTTGAGAAATTTAACAAGAAATATAAGCGAAAATAAATATAACGCATCACGCGTATTTATTTCCAAAACAAGCCATTTGCATCATGCAAGTGGCTTGTTTTTTTATGTACTTAGCCTTTTTAATGGATTGTAGCTTCCTGTAAAATTGACTAACTTATGTCTCATTTAAACTTGCAAGACGATGGATGAGAAAAGTCAACAACTACTCGACAGATACATTGGGAAGCTACTTGAAATGAAAGAATTAAAGAGTAGCCAATTTACCCAAGCTGAATTGAAAGAAATTGCCTTAGAAATTGGTTTAACAGAAGCTGATTTGAAACTGGCAAAAGAGGAAGTAAATAGTCATTTAAAAAGAGGCCAAACCTATGTACAAGCTAAGGATTGGGAAGCAGCTGAAAATGAATACCTTCACGCCTCAGAACTCGATCCTGTCAATGTTTCTACACAATATCAGCTGGCCGCTTTTTATTTCCAGAAATGGCACAAAACAGGGTTGCAAAAAAAAGAATTAACAGTTGCGATACAACAGTGCCTAGAGTTACAAGCAGATTATGTGCCCGCTAAGAATCTATTATTGAAAATTGCTAAATCTGAAAGAAAAGGACGGCTTTTTAGACGATTTAAACGAGTAGTTGCTGCAATTGTTATTCCCATTCTGTTATTGGCGACCTACGTTTTTTTGAAAGAAATTGAAGTCATTAAACCGAGCCCAACAGGTTTAGAAGGTTTAGTGTACGATGTGCCTGTCGCAATCGCACCCATGACGAACTTGGAAGGGGTGGGAGTAGACATAACGCGTTTTACGATTAAGCATGATGAAAGCGTGCATAGACAGCGTTCTTTCGATTACGATTATGTAGGAAGTATTAGTTCTGAAACTTATGAAGTGCATAAACTGCGCTTCAAACTCACATTTGAAAATCAAAATGGACAGGAGTGGGAAGATGGCTACCTGTGGTTATTTAATGCGAACAGTAGTTTTGCTGGTGATGAAAATCGTTTTACCTTACATCCAAATGATCATTATTTATTCCATGGGGAAGATTATGGAATATTGCAGTACGATCCTGCTAAAATAACAAAAGTCCGCTTGGAGGCAGACCGTTTTGAACGATTCAGACCTGCGGCAAGTTATCCCGAATACCCGAGTGTTCCATTAAAGTGGCTTACTCAAAAAGTGGACTACCTCGATTTTGAGGTAAAAGAACGAGATAACTCCTACTATAATGACGAATATGGCCGCCCAAGGCATTATTTGAACTTTGAAATT
>JBMYQA010000443.1:0-3537 GCA_049600855.1 Flammeovirgaceae bacterium
ACTATAAGGAAAAAGGAAAGTTTAAGTCCAATTATGAAGCCGTTTATCCCATGAATGGGGTAGAAAGAGGTATGGTTTACCATTCGTTGAAAGGCAAATCATCTGGCAGGCGAGACAATGTAAATGACGTGTTATATCACGAGCAATACTCTTTTAGACTTCCCATTGAAAATTTATCGTTTCCTATTTTTGAGAAAGCGATGCACTTGATTATTCAAAAGCATCCTGCCTTCAGAAAAATATATGATTTAGAAGTTCAAGCACATATTGTACTAAAAGAGATTACACCAGAAATCAACTTCATTGATATTGCTCATCTTAACGAGGAACAAACCGTAGCATACATCAATGAAAAGCGTAAAGAAGAAATATTAAATAAAACAGGGCTGTCTTTATCGTTATTGTGGAGAGTATCCATTATAAAAACACACTCAGCTCATTACTTTCTTTTTGATTTTCATCATTCGTTACTTGATGGATGGAGTTTACAATCGTTTTTGACAGAACTCAATAACCTGTATCATCGCCTGCTTGAAGATGAACAGTTTACGCCTGAAGGCCTGAAAGTAAGCTATTACGATCAAATACTTGCTGAGACTGCGCGTGTGTTGGATGAAAGTACCTCTTCATATTGGGCAAAAGAATTTGAAGATTATAAACGTTTGACCTTGCCTGAAACTGGGTTAAAGCACGAACATAAAGTGCATCGCCATGATTTATCCGGTATTAAACCAGCTCTTGAAGAAGTAGCGGCCAAGCATCAAAGTAACCTCAAACATATCTGCTTTGCTGCTTTTGTGTATGGGATGAATATGTTGTCTGAATCTAATGACATCACGGTGGGAATTACCACAAATAATAGACCTGTTGCCATAGATGGAGAAAAGCTACTAGGATGTTTTTTGAATACACTTCCAATTCGAGTACAAGTTCCAAAAGAAGCTACTTGGGGACAGTACATCGCTACGGTAGAAGAAAAATTGAGGCAGTTTAAAAAGCATGATCAGACACCATTTTATAAGATTTTAGACATTTTAGGTGAAACAACCAATGATCAAAATCCAATATTTGATGTATTCTTCAATTACATTGATTTCCATGTATTAGATGGGTTGGTGAATAAAGAAGCGTTTTCTGATGAACTGGATTTTGATAACTTCATGATCACAAATAATCAGCTCACGCTTCACTTTAATGCTGTTGGAGAACACCTTGATCTCTTAGTGAGTTACTCTACCGCCATTCTAAATGAAGCATTTTCTGCAAAATTGGCTCAATATATTGAAAACATCTGTTTAGCATTCATTCATAAAGCGGCACAAATTAACAGTGCTGATGATGTAAAAAGTGAAGAAGAAAAGCAGCAGTTACATGCTTTTAATGATACGTCTGAAGCGTATGATTTAAGTAAAACGGTGTTAGATTTATTTAAGGAGCAAGTCGATCAGTTTCCAAATCGAATAGCGCTTACTTACGAAAATCAATCCAAAACTTATCGAGCGCTTGATGAATGCACCGATCGTTGGGCTGCTAATTTGTTGGCAAAAGGAGTGGGTAAAGGCGATGTAGTTGGATTGATCATGGATCGTTCGATAGACATGATTACCGCGATACTTTCGATCTTTAAGTTAGGTGGCTCCTACCTTCCAATTGATCCAAGTGCTCCTGAATCTCGAATGCAGCATATGTTATCAGAGATGTCACTAGTCAACAGCGGTAAGCTCGTGTTAAGTAATTTGGATAACCTATCAGAAGAAATTAGGACGCATTATGAGGTATTGCATACGACAGTGCTTGATCGCGATCAGGGTAACTTGCTAACTGGCG
The DNA here is from genome assembly GCA_049600855.1 of Flammeovirgaceae bacterium. Classification (GTDB taxonomy): domain Bacteria; phylum Bacteroidota; class Bacteroidia; order Cytophagales; family Flammeovirgaceae; genus JBMYQA01. Next base: position 1,828 of record JBMYQA010000443.1, read on the forward strand.
AATCCCCATCACCTCATGATCTCGCTTATATTATTTATACCTCAGGATCAACGGGTTTACCTAAAGGGGTTTGTAATACACACCAAGGATTGACCAATAGATTGATCTGGATGCAACAGCTGTTAGGGCTTACGCACGAAAGCATTTTGTTTCAAAAAACCCCTTATACATTTGATGTTTCTGTATGGGAGCTGCTAATGTTTACAATTACTGGAAGTGAACTGGTGATTGCAAAACCTGAAGGGCATAAAGATCCTGCGTATTTGCAAGAATTAATCGCTAATAATGAGATCAGTCTAGTTCACTTTGTGCCTTCCATGCTTCGGGAGTTTTTAGCTGTACTTGTTCCAGAAAAGTGCAAAAACTTACAGCAAATCGTATGTAGTGGAGAAGCGTTACCGAGTGAGCTGGTAGAAAAATGCAAATCCTTAATTCCGTGGGTGAAGATTTATAACTTTTATGGGCCTACAGAAGCGGCAATTGATGTAACAGCCATTGAGCTAACAGCTATTGATACGAAAGTACATGGTGTGAGTATTGGAAAGCCCGTAGCAAATACGCAGTTATATGTAGTAGATAATAACAATCAGCTACAGCCTATAGGTGTTCAGGGAGAATTACTGATAGGCGGAGTGCAGGTGGCAAATGGGTATTTGAACCGTCCAGAGTTAACCGCTGAGCGATTTATTCCGAATCCATTTAATGCGAATGACGCATATAAATTATACAAGACGGGTGATCTCGGTAAGTGGAATAGCGATGGAACGATCACCTATTTAGGCCGTATAGACGATCAGGTAAAGCTAAATGGTGTTCGCATAGAGCCTGAAGAGATTGAAAGCCATTTGAATGCTATTGCTGAAGTTGGTCATTCCGCGGTGATGGTTCGGGAAATTGAGGGCAATAAACATTTGGTGGCGTATTACATGGCAGCAGAAAAATTGGATGAAGATAAACTGCGTAACCACCTGTTTGAACATTTGCCCATGAGCATGATTCCGAGTTATTATGTTCAATTGGAGCGCTTTCCAAGCACATCATCAGGCAAATTAAACCGCAAATTACTGCCATTACCTTCCTTAGCGATTGCTCAGTATGTAGCGCCAACAAATGAGGCAGAACAACGTTTAGTTGAGGTTTGGTCAGAGGTATTAAAACGCGATGTGACTGAAATAAGCATTACGCATAACTTCTTTCAATTGGGTGGAAACTCATTGAGGGCAATGATGATGTCGAATATGTTAAATAAGGTGTTTTCAGTTCATGTATCACTAGAAAGCATTTTTGAATACCCAACACTTCGCTCGTTAGCTGCACATGTCGAGCGTTTAGAAAGACAGGAATTCATTTCGATTCCTCAGGCAGAAAAGTTGGATTTTTACCCATTGTCTTCGGCTCAACAACGGATGTATTTCTTGTATGAGTTTGATAAAACGGGAACCACTTACAACATGCCCATGATCTTTGAGCTGATGGGTAAGGTGGAGGTTGCTCATTTAGAGGCCGTTTTTACGGACTTGATTAACCGCCATGAGAGCTTGCGCACGGTATTCGAATTGGGCAGTTCGGGGGTGAGGCAACGAGTGATTGAGCAACCTGAATTTACAATTCCAGTGACTGCTGTGGCAGAATCGGAGGTGGAGCAGGCATTCAATCAGTTCATCCGCCCATTTGAGTTGGCTGTTGAGTTGCCCATTCGTGTGGAATTGC
>JBMYQA010000444.1:0-3517 GCA_049600855.1 Flammeovirgaceae bacterium
GCTGGTGAAACCTTTTCATCCACTTTCACCATTCGTGTCACAGATGAAAATGATATCCCTACTGAATTAGCTTTATCGAATACCTCTATTCCCGAAAATGAAGCAGCGTTAGCGGTTATTGGCGTACTCAGCACCGTTGATGAAGATGTAAACGACACACATAATTATCGTTTTAGCAACTTGAATGGCGGCGGAGTGGATAACGGAGCTTTTATCTTGGTAGAAGACACCTTAAAAGCATTAAACCCATTCGACTTTGAGGTTCAAGAAGACTACGTCATTCAAATCACTACAGATGATGGAGCTAGTGGAAGCTTTACGCAAGACTTTACCATTGAAGTACGCAATGTAAATGAGCAGGCAGATGCGCTATTTTTATCAAGCGATAGCATTTTAGAGAATAGCCCCATTGGTGCTATTGTGGGCATCCTTTCGGTGAATGATCAAGATCAAAATGATACACATACCTATCAAATTATAGGTGGTACAGGGCAAACTGCTTTTAGTATTGATGGCAGTCTGATTAAGGCCAATCAGGTAGTTAACTTTGAAGAAACTACGAGTTACACCTTGATTATTGAAGTTAGAGATGGTGGTGGGGCTAATTTCTCAGAGACCTTTACCATCCGAGTGATTGATGTCAATGAAGCGCCAACTGCGATTGTCCTGACCAACATCAACCTTTTTGATAACTTGCCTATAAATTCATCCATTGCCCAATTGGAAACGGAAGACGAGGACATGGCCGATTCGCATACCTACACCTTAGTTTCAGGAACAGGTGATATCCATAATTCCCAATTTACCTTAGCTGGAAATCTACTCCGAAATAATGAAGTCATCGATTTTGAAGTCATTTCGGAGTACTTTATCCGTGTACAAGTTGAGGATGAAAATGGCAATCAATTGGAGCAAGCCCTGTCTTTATCAGCGGTAAATGTAAACGATCCGCCTACTGATCTTAGCTTATCCAACTTAACGATAGCTGAAAATCAACCGAGCAGTAGTGTAGTGGGTGTATTCTCGGTAGTTGATCAGGATACTCAGGACAGTCATACCTACGAACTCATTGCTGGAGTTGGTGGTGAGGATAATGGGGATTTTAGCATTGTTGGCAATGTACTCCAAGCGAATTCAAGTTTAGATTATGAATCAGATTCCACACGAAACATTTTAGTAGAAGTAACCGATAATGAAGGGGCGAGCTATTCCGAAGCATTTGTGATTAAAGTAAGCGATATCAATGAATCACCTATTAGCAACGATGTTACTTTTGAAGTAGAAGAGCATACGATTGATGGTACAAGTGTGGGAACAATTACCGCTTCAGATGTTGATCTTAACCAAACACTGACTTTTGAGGTGATGGATACCGAAGAGGAATTGGCCTTTGCCATTGATGCGGCTACAGGAGAACTTACCGTGAATCAAGAAGCCCTACTCGACTATGAAGTAACGCCTACGTTCACTTTCGAAGTGATTGTTTCAGATAATGGAACACCAGCATTGAAAGATACCGCTCGGGTAATCATTAATCTCATTGATTTACTCGAAACAGATTTACCAGTGACCAACTTTGTTTCACCTAATGATGATGGGCATAATGACACTTGGGCAATTCAAAATGTTGCACAATACAGTGGTTATGAATTGGTGATTTACGATGCGAATGGTCTTGAAGTATATCGCGCAAGTGAATACAACAATGAATGGGCAGGCCAATCTACTGATGGGAGGGAGCTACCTCAAGGCACCTATTTCTACCGTTTCATGAAAAGTGGAGCTGCCATCAATTATAAGGGCTCCATCACCTTAGTGAGATAAATCTAAAACCAGTATAGTCTTTAAGCGCTCTTAAGCATACAACTTCTTTTATTGATCTTTAACGCTCGACCTCATGAAAAAGTGGCAAATCATCTACCTCATATTTTTATTTTTTAGCGTACAGAGTGATGCACAATCTTTAATTGGAAATAACTTGTATTCGCTCAATCCTTTTGCCTTACATCCTGCTTATGCGGGTTACCAAGATGAACTTGAAGCGGTACTTCAGGCCCGTACTCGCCAAATGAATACAGATGAAAATTATACAGGTTCTTTACTTCAAGTAAATGGAAAAGTAAATGAGCATGTGGGCTTAGGTGCAAAGTTGGCTACCAACAAACAAGGCATATTCGAAGATTTTAGCCTTACCTTGGTCAGCTCTTATACTACTCAGTTGCAAGAAAACCATCACCTCAGCTTTGGTATTGGACTTGGGATCACCAACTTTTCCATTAATACCAATAACTTTTCTGCCAACCAATTTGCCGATGCCTCAGATCCACTTTTAAGGAATGGAGCGATTAATCAGAGTGCGATTAGCATTAGCACAGGCATGTTGTACCGCTGGAAAGATTTAGCGCTAGCCATCTCCGCGCCTAGCTTATTTCAAGAAGAAAATGGAGTGCGAGAGCGCATCACAGGTTCCATGCAATACACATTTGGGAATGGCAATTTAAGTGTCACTCCATCCATATTGGCACGCTTTTATGAAATTAATCCGACAGAAATTACGGTTAACGCTCGCTTAGCGTGGAAGGAAAAACTTTGGCTACAATCGGGCTATCGCAATAATGAATCCTTCTTATTTGGAGCGGGTTTTTACCTCAATGAGATTACCCTTGGCTATAGTTACGGACTCACCACAGGAGCCTTTAACGACCTAGCTACAGGTGGCCACGAGCTATTATTGGGTATTCGATTTGGGAAAAAGGAGGACGATGGAAAAGAATGAAATGCCTAGCTTTTCCACCTTTTAGTGGTGTGGTTTGTGTAGAATCATCTTGACTTAACCAATAGACTTTTCTAATTTGACTACCCAAACTAACTATATTTTAATCTTATGAAGGCATCAATCTCATTTTTCTTATTTGCGCTTATTTTAGTAAGTGCTTGTCGTCCTTATGATCTAACAAAAATGCAAACTGCACAAGTTCAAACGCTTTATCAAAGTTCTTTGGAAGATGCGGTTTATCCAACGAAAAGTAAAGTGGATTCTAATCTATTTCCTATTAATAAAGAAAATAAAGCATTGGAGTGGAAAACGATTAATGGAGAAGAATATGTATTGATGCTTTCGTGGAAAGGAGATGATAAGTATTACAAAGCTCCCTATGTAGGCAAGGATGGAGTTTATCCAACTGGCTCCAAGCACCCCATTTGGGTAACTGCATCACCTCAGTTAGCAAATTGGGCAAAGAGTGAGCCGCGTTTTATGAAATGGGTGCAGGAAGGAGAAAAAGATAAAATAGATGGTCGACTCAAACAATTATTGGGTTTGCCACCTAATGCAGCATATACTTACAATTATTTTGTGGAATTTTGGGTGAAGCCCAGCGATTTATTTAGACCCTGCCCTGACTCAGAAATTACAGATAATGAATGTGCTGTTTGCTTCCCAACAACAGTGGATTCTACTTATCAAGCATGGATTAATAATACCCGAGCTGCTCGCTATTATGATCCTTGCAAACTG
>JBMYQA010000445.1:0-3501 GCA_049600855.1 Flammeovirgaceae bacterium
CTACCAATTATAACTTTCTTAAAAACGCCACCAGCTTTATCATCTTTTTGATGGCGATATTAATCTTAATGTACACCATTCCCGAATTTAGGGCATTAGGAACAACCTTATTTGCGGGAGCAGGTATTTTAGCGGCGATCATTGGTTTTGCTTCACAGCAAGCCTTTTCAAATATTGTTGGAGGGGTGTTTATTGTCATGTTTAAACCGTTTAGAGTGGGGGATATGATTGAAGTAGGAACGTTGTTAGGTACGGTAGAAAACATTAATTTGCGGCATACCATGATTAAAGATTTCCAAAATAAACGGATTATCATTCCCAACTCCACCATTAGTGCCGAAACAATTGTAAATAACCACATCGAAGATGAACGAATTCGCAGGCGTATTGAGCTAAGAGTCGCTCTCGATGCGGATATTGAGCGTGCCATGGAAATTATCATCGATGAAATTAAAAAACACCCCAATTACTTGGATGGCCGTACACCAGAAGAAATAGAGGAAGATACACCAGCCGTGATTGTGCGGGTAACGCTAGTTGGTGAATACTTCATCAATTTAATGACGTATGCTTGGGCTGAAAACCCTGGTAAAGCCTTTGAAATGCACTGTGATGTGAATAAATCCATTTTAATCAGATTTAGACAAGAAGGTGTAGAAGTGCCTGTGCCATACCGAGCAATTATCAATAAAGGTCAGAACGGGTAATGTCCTGTTTCGTGTTTTGAAACGTAGTTGGTATTCGCTTGAAGCAAACAGTCTCTAAAATGGGCTGATTAATTAGGGTAAGGGAAATTGTAATCCAAATCATCAAACCTTTAATTTGTTATGTTTAAAAATATTCTAGTCCCAACTGATTTTTCAGAAAATGCCCAATTTGCATTGGAAGTTGCTATTGACTTTGCGAAACGTATTGAGGCTGGAGTAACCTTATTGAAGGTGGTGGATATGTCATCGATAAACCTACTAAAAAAGTTTAGTGATGATAAAGAAAAAACAACACAGTCGATTAAAGACTTTGAAGAAATGTTATATCATGGAGCATTAAATGGGTTAAATCGACTGAAAAAGAGCATATCACACAAAGAGTTTTTTGTAGAAACTAAAGTGATTTTAGAAGAGCACGCGCAAGCAATCACCAGAGCTGTACTAGAACTCGATTTCGATTTGGTTGTAATTGGCAATTATTACCAAAAGGAAGTAGGGAAAAACTTGTTTGATGTAACTACTCGTGGGAAATTAATACACCTTGTAGAGTGCCCCATCCTGATGGTAAATCATCAAGCAATAGATTTTAATCCGACTAAAATTGTATTTGCCTCCCAATTGCGTGAAGGACAAGCATACATCATCGAGCATCTGAAGGAGTTTCATTCCTCACTGGGTAGTGAATGCCATTTATTAGTTGTGAATACGTCCAGTTTAATGAGCAATGCAGCGCGAATCAAGGAAAAATTAAGTGAACTGCAAGAACGTACAGGTACTCAAGATTGGCCATCCACGATTGTGAAAGCAAAATCTATTGAAGAAGGATTGATGAGTTATGCACAAGAGGAACAGGTAGATTTGATCGTTGTGTATACGGAGAGTTCTAATTGGGCTTATCGTTTGTTTATGAGTTCCTTACCCATTGCAGCTATTAATCAATCCAAAATACCAGTAATGGTATACCCAAAATTGAATGATTAAACAAAGTTAACCCTAATGAAGTTGTCTAAAATTTGGGGCAAAAAGCTCCTTTTAGACAACTTCATAGCCAGAAATCATCATATCCACTTTTTCCGCTTTAAGTAAATGATCATTGATGTCGTGATGATGAGCATGACCGTGATTAAGGTGGGATAAGCCCCTTTCCAAGCCAACTCAGGCATGTATTTGAAGTTCATCCCATAAATGCCAGCCAAAAACGTAAGGGGTATAAATACGCTAGAAACTACTGTTAAGGTCTTCATAACCGTATTCATATTTTGGCTGAGGTTAGAAAGGTGTAAATCCATTAAGCTGGCTAGTGTATCTCGAAATACATCGAACATGGAGGTGAGTTGTATCAGGTTATCCTGCACATCTCTGAGGTAAACAAAGTTTTTTGATGCAATGTGCTTTAGGCTATCCTCCAACAATTCATCAATGGCGCGTTCTTGTGCGCGAACATACCTGCGTAACTCTGCCACTTTATGTCTAATGGGAACCAATGTGGCAGGTAAATTACCTGCTTGATTTTCCATTAATTTCAGTTCCAACTCCTCAATGGTTTCCCGCAATTGCTCCAGCTCTACTTCGTAATGCTTTACAATAGCAGCCAGCATTCTAATGAGTAAATAATCTAAGCGCTTTTTTCTTACCCTTCCTGTATTCTGTAAAATTCGATTTCGTAAGGTGTCAAACACATCGCCTTCAACTTCTTGGAAGAGAAGCAGGTAGTTGGTACCTAAGACAAAACAAACGTGTTCATAAGAAAACACTTGATTGACCACCGTGAGCAGCTTTGTAGATACAAACAGACAGTTATCGAATACTTCCACATTGGGCAGCTCCTGATTTCGCGTAATGTCTTCTATAATTAAATGATGTAACTCAAAGTGTTGACTAATTTGATCCAGATCATTTTGGTCGGCTTTGAGGAAGTCAAACCAATATAACTGATTGGGATCTAATGGCTTAAAGCAATCGGCTAAACTTAATCCAGTTGTACTTTCAGCTATTTTTTCATTGTATTTTATTAACCGCAACTTCTCCATCTTATTTTTGAATTCTGGCAAGGTTATAAATTAGTACCGGTTTAGGAGATTCGTTTACCACATTATTGGCGATATGACCTTGAAAAAGTTGCGTCATCCAATTCGAACCATCCGTGCAAACGATGGTCAAATCAGCTCCCGATCGTTCTGAATAACGCATAATTCCATCCTCGGCTTTTTTATCACAGAAAATGGTTAAATTAAAGCCTGTAAGCCCATATTTATCCATAAATCGTTCAGCTGTATCCTCAATTTCATAAGTGGTTTTAAAGTGATGGTGGGTATTCACATAAAGCAGGTCACCTGTTGCATTGAATAATTGTTTAAGCGAGGTAATCGAGTCAACGATTTGAGAAATTTCTTGGCGAAACTGGGTCGCAAAAACCATTTTACGCACGTCAAAATATTCGACTTTCTCATTGATAATTAACACCGGGCAATGTGCTAATTGGATCACTTTCTCGCGAATGGGTACATCAAACACATCTGCCAATTTGTGTTCCCTTTTTCCACTGACCACTAACAAGTCATGCTCGTTTTCCATAATCATGTTGACCAAACTTTTAGAATCCTCCGCAACTAATACTTTGGTCAGGAGCTTTACTTCTTTGTGCGCAACGGCTTCCTTAAATTGTGTTAGTCGTTTTTTAGCTGTGCCAATCACTTGATCAATAAAATCTTTGGCGCTCTCTTTAATACTTTCATATTCTCCAGCTTGATTTTTTTTGACAGCTATGCCTATGGTAATGATGTTGAGCAACTCT
>JBMYQA010000446.1:0-3496 GCA_049600855.1 Flammeovirgaceae bacterium
CACCGAATGCTGAAAAAATGGTGTTCTCGTTTGTTTTGAAATGCGATGATCGAAATTCATAATATTTCATTAGACGCGTGCCAAAAATGCTGCGTGACGTCGATGGATTTATTCAAAAACTTGCTATACTCATCCTGAATGCTTGTTACTATTTTCTCCATGTGGATGGGATGAATCTGTTGTTCAAGTTGCATAAACGGAGTCATCGTTTGGTGCATCTGCTGCTGAATTTTTGCCGATAAATCCATCATGAATTGCCAATGACTTTGGGCACTGGTTTTGAACTCATTAAACTGCTGCGTACCAAAATCCCAAGGCGATTTTTGGAGCGCTTCCACGGAATGAAAATAGTGCGTCATGTTTTTGTGGAATCCCTGCATCATTTGGGTGAGCTGGTCAGTGCTATGGAAGCCCATCATGGTGTCGATGAGTTCGGTGTAGCGCATGTTTTTCATCCACGTTTTTAGTAGCTGATCGGTTTGCTCCGTAGCTTTCATCAGCTTTTGCAAACTGTCCCAATGCTCAAACAAGTGCGTATAGGTTTTCCCAAAGCTCCGCAAACTTGCAATCATTTCCTTGGGCATTTTATCTTCCAAATGGATTTGTATTTGCTTGAGGTTATGCACCATCATTTTTTCCCATTGCTGGTAGCTTTCTTGCCAATTTTCCGCCATTTGGTGGAATTGCGCTTGTTGCGTTTTTGGAAATGGGCTTTTCATCAGCTCTTCCTGCTTTTTCATCCATTGTTGGGCAAAATCATTTTGGATGTCTAGCCATTGTTGGAAGTGTTTGGGAGCTTGTTGTTGCATTTCCTTCGGATTGTCGTAGCCAATGATATTGGAAAGAAACTCCTGTTGTTTATGCATCCAATCATTTACGAAATCCAACGGAGGATGCTCAGCCGTTTCTGTGCCTGTAAATTGCCATTTTTTCATGCCTTGAAACCAAGCATCCATTAAATCTTGTGAGGCTTCTGCAAATCCGTTTTGACTTTTTGTACTCATAGCATTAGAATTTGATTGATAACTTTATTGAGTTGGCTTAGGCTCCATACATGCACGGAGCAGCTGCATTGATCATGACTCAAAAGTAGGAGGAAAAAGAGAAGGATTTTGGGAATACTTGTGTAGGGAAGTTCCCGCTAGGTAAAGGGAAAAGTTTTATGGGTTAAGGGAAATCTCTTTGGGCAAGGTAAAATGAAAAGTAGCGCCTTTGCCTTTTTCACTTTCTACCCATAACATGCCTCCATGCTGTTTAATAAATGCCTGACACAGCGATAATCCAATGCCAATGCCTTTTTCTTGTTGCGTTCCTCTCGATGAAAAGAAGGTATCTTGATCTAATACTTTTTGGAGGTCTTCTGCGGCAATGCCTACGCCTTCATCTTGTACACTAATTAACCAATTCGTTGCATCTTGTTGGGTTTTGATACTGACTGTTCCATTTTTATGTGAAAACTTGATCGCATTATTCAACAAGTTGCGCAGCACAAAATCGAGCATGTCTTCATCTACCTGAAGTACCGCCTCACTCACCGTATCTTGACGAAGCTGAATGGACTTTTGCTGTGCTTCTAAACGCACTAAATCCATGTTTTTTTCAATCACTTGATTGAGGTTTACTTCCTTCAACAGAATTTGATGGGAGTGCATATGTGCAAATGCCCATTGTAAGAGGTTGTCTAACAACAGGGAAAGATTCGAAAGCGATTGCTTCGTTTGGATGGATAATTTATCCAATTGCTGCTGACTCAGTTTGTGGGAATGCTTGGTGAGGATATTTAAGAACGAATCTAAGGTAGATAAAGGGCTCCGCAAGTCGTGGGCAATCACTGAGAAGAGCTTGTCTTTAAGCTCGTTGAGTTCGCGCAATTGTTGTTCCGAATCTTGGAGTTTCCCAATGGAGATTTCCAATTCTTCTTTTTTGAGTTTTAAGTCCTGTGTTCGGTTGGCAACCTCTTCTTCCAATTCCTCTTTTTGCTTTTCGATTAATCGCTTTCGTTCCACCTCTTTTTCCCGCTTCAAGCGCTCTTTATCTAGTTTTTGTTGCGCAAGTTCGGTTTGTGTGCGGGTCAAGCGATTGGCTAATCCTAAGGAAAAGAGCACCACTTGGGCAACTACCCCAAATTGCACCACATACCGTGTAAAAAAGCTATCTGTCAATAAGTTGATTTCCCGAAAAATAAAGAGCATGTTGCCAAAGACAAACAATAAATTGGCAATCAAGAAAAAGATAGCGGGTTTGTATCCTTTTTGATAAATGAGATAGCTTGCCACCAACATCGTAGTCAACACCAAAAAATTAATGACAGCTACCAAGTAAATGGACGCACTCAACCAATCTTTTTGGAACCACAAAGATAACACTGCGATTAGCATCGGAAGCCCAAATGAGGCAAAAAGAATTTTCAGAAATTGATCGCTGAGTTTGAGGTATTGGTGTGTGTGGAGGTAATGACGGGTAAATTGAATTCTGGCCCATCCAGTTAGTGGCACAATAAAGGCAAAGCTATGCGCATCCCACAGTGGACTTGACGGCCACAGGAACTCAATGGAAAAGCCATAATAATTCGTAAAGTAAAGTCCGATTCCAATGATTGAAAGGATGTAATAGAGGTAACTGATATCTTTTACCGCCAAAAAGATGATGGCATTGTAAAGCGCCATCACAATGATGATTCCAAAAAATAAACCTTGGCTGATGAGGCGGACGTTGTTCTGATTTTGAAAATGCTTTTGCGTTTCTGCCTGAAGGGTAAGCTGATTGGGATTAAAGCGTTCCATTCCGCCTTTTAATCGAGCGATTAACTCATATTCCGTGGCGGGCTTTAAGGTAATTGGAATTAATGGCTGATAATATTCAAAGGTGCGTTGGTTAATGGGCAATAAGGAACCGCTGGTTTCAAAAGTGCTGTCACGAAGGTTGCCATTAATCCAAGCCTCAATCATTCCCCAAGGGCCCAAATTGAGTAATACATAAGCTTCTTTTTCGACGTGAGCCTGTAAGCTTATCTTAAGCCAATAGCTCGCGCTTGCATTCGGTTCAAAATCAGCGGGGTCAATGCTTTTTGAGAAGAGGTTTGAACGAACAACCTGCTCAAATTCGAGTTGATTGAGGGAATCTTCAAGTACCGCAATCTCATAAATTAACTGCCCACCTTCTAATCCTTGAATGGCTGTTTTTTGCTGACTAAAGCCGACAATGGGATTCAAGAAAAGTAGGAACCAAAGATTGAAGCGAATGATGTGTTGTAGGTCTATTTTCACTAAGACTTTCAGTAACTTAAATAAAGAGCTGGTCTAAATTAAGCTTTTTGGAGTGTAAAAGGCTGAGTTTGCTTCAAAAAACTTATTTTAGGCAAGCATTGACTCAAACAAAGTTTAAGAGTATGTTTGAATCCAGCAATTCTCACTTTGTCGAATGATTGCCGTAGTGGAACTATGAGAAATCTACGTGCCCATTGGAACATGAACTCATGTACCACAATAAGCCAAAT
>JBMYQA010000447.1:0-3489 GCA_049600855.1 Flammeovirgaceae bacterium
AATCAGTTTTACAAAAACACCAAATAGATATTCTCTTCATCACGAATCAAAAGTCGGCTTCTTCCAGTCCTATGGTGCTGGCTGGCAAAAAATTGAATATACCAAGCACTGTATTTATTTTTAGTTGGGATAACCTCACTACGAAGGGCAAATTTCTTTCCCCTTTTGATCATTTCTTTGTGTGGGGAAAAGTTATGAAAGACGAGCTCAAAAAATATTATCCTCAACTTGCAGAAGATAGGATGCATATTGTGGGTACTCCACAGTTTCATTCCTATTTTAAAAAGGAATATTATCAAACGAAGGAAGCGTTTTGTAAAGCTTATGATTTAGATCCTAAGCATCCAATCATCCTTTATTCTGGAGGTACTCCCGACACCGTACCGCAAGATCCGTATTATGTAGAGTCGTTAGGAAAGATTATTGCTGAAACCCCGCAGTTAAAAGGTACTCAGCTTATTTTAAGGCCATCGCCTGTTGACAATGGCAAGCGATTTGAACATGGGCTATCAATGTATCCTAACATCAAATTATTACATCCAAAATGGACGAATAATAGCAGCGAGAATTGGAATAAGGTACTACCACAAAAAGAAGATCAATTTTTGCTTTTAAATACCCTATTACATGCTGACATTATCATTAATACAGCATCAACAATGACCATTGATGCCTTTTTATTGGGTAAGCCTGTTATTAACACCGCTTTTGATCGTACACCGTATTTATTAGGGAATCACATTCATGAAGTGTATTATAATTTCGAACATTACCAACCGATTATTACTACCCAATCGGCTAAAGTAGTAACGAGCACACAAGCACTTGAACAAGCGATCTTGGACTACTTAAATGATCCTACTCAAGATCAAGAAAAACGAGAACAATTACTTGCATTAGAGATTGGAGTTCCCGTTCCAAAATCAAATCAAGTAATTATAGAACAATTAATGACCATTGCCAATCAAAAACCAGTAACGCAACAGGCTAATTCATTTTAAGAGACTGTTTGGAAATCTATTACACTGTTCAAAATCATTAAACTCATGCATATTTGTTTTCTTTGTCATGAATATCCGCCAGTAAATATTGGTGGTATTGGTGCATTCACTCAATCTCTCGCCAGAGGTTTAGTTCAAAAAGGATTCGCCGTTAGTGTAGTTGGACTTTATAATGTAGAAAAAGAAATCCTTGAAGATGATCAGGGGGTTCAATTATATAAGGTACCCAAAGCAAAAGCTTCTAAGTTAAACTTTATCTTCAATAAAAAAAGGATAAAGAAAAAACTACTAAAACTACATGCAGAGAAGCCAATTGATTTATTGGAAGGACCAAATTCTGCTAACGCACTATTACCAAACCCGCTCCCCTTTCCTGTGGTGATGCGCTTTCATGGAGGGCATCGCTACTTTGCACATACAACAGGAAGAAAACCAATTCCTATCCGAAGATACTTAGAAGATCAAGCCATTAAAAACTCTAATTTTTATTGTGCGGTTAGTAAGTACAATGCAGATGCAATCAAGCTATTACTGCGCAAACCTCAAATGCCCATTGAGGTCATTTACAATCCCGTTGATAGTAATATTTTCAAGCCTGATGACAGTATTCCAATTGAAGAGGGTTTAATTCTTTTTGTAGGTACGATTGCTGAAAAGAAGGGAGTGGCTCAACTGATGGAAGCCATTCCACAGGTATTAGATAAAAACCCTAAAGCTAAATTATGGCTGGTCGGGCGTGATTGGACAAACCCTTATAATGGACAAAACCTTAGAAAGGAATTAGAACGCAAAATCCCACCTCAGTACAAAGATCGCGCTGTTTTTAAAGGTCCGTTACCACATAATGAAATTAAGCCCATGCTAAATCGGGCCCAAGTATGCGTATTTCCATCACTTATGGAAGGCCATCCAGTAGTTTGGTTAGAAGCTATGGCCTGTGCTAAAGCAATTGTAGGAAGCAACACCGGTGCTGCTTATGAAATCATTACAGAAGGTGAAACAGGCTTACTGTGTAATCCATTCTCACCAGATGATATTGCCAGAGCGTTAAATCAAATGTTAGCAGACAAAGAGGCCAGTTATCAAATGGGCATCAATGCGCGCGAGTGGATTATTAATACACTTACGAGAGAGACCATTTTAGATAAAAATGCCTCCTTTTTTCAAGCTTGTATTAAGCAGTATAAACAAAAACAACTTGCATAAATTGCTCATAGGCCATTGGGTTTTTCCTTATGAAAGTATTGGTTTTTTCGCATAAAGAAGTCTGGAAATCTGAACGCTCTCCAATAGGTTGGGCAACAGATGGGGGCTTTGTATTCCACATGATGGGTGTTGGTTCACTTTTCGATGAAATTGAAGTCATTGTACCCGAAATTCCTAAAAAAAGTAAAGGGGAAGTGTTGTTCAAAGACGAATGCCTCACGATAACCCCCATTCAGCTCCCTCATGCTTTAAAAGGTTGGAAAAGAAAGCTATTTGTATTGTTTTGGGGATTAACTAGAATTTTTTACCTCATCCGAAAAATCAAAGCGGCGGATATGGTGCATATACCTATTCCGTCTGATTTTGGCACCGTTGGGATGTTGCTAGCTAAGTGGATGAAAAAACCCTTGTTTATTCGGTATTGCGGTAACTGGTTAGTCAGCCGAACAAAAGCTGAACACTTTTGGCAACAATTTATGATTAAGCATGCTGGTAATGGCGTTGTTTGCTTTGCAACTGGAGGCGGACATGAACCCCCTGCACCTGAAAATAAAAACCTAAAATGGATTTTCAGCTCAAGCCTTCTGGAATCAGAATTAGCGGAATTGCAGCAAAAAGCGCTGCAAAAAAGTAAGTCTGACGTTTTTCGAATTACTTCTGTTGCTCGACAGTCAAAAGGTAAAGGAACAGATAAAACGATTCATGCCATTGCCGAACTAAAAGATCAAAACATTCAGTTTGATGTGGTAGGAGATGGAGCAGATTTGAATGAGTTTAAACAACTCGCCAAAGACTTAGATGTTCAAGATAAAGTCATTTTTCATGGTAAATTAAATAACCAAGAAGTTATTGACATTTTGCTAAAATCTGATCTTTTTTGTTTCCCTTCATTGTCAGAAGGTTTTCCAAAAGCAGTTATGGAAGCAATGGCATGCGGTTTACCAGTAATTACAAACCCCATTTCAGTACTTCCCCTCATGGTAGGAGATACCAACTCAGGCGTAATCTTAAAAGAGAATTCTGCTTCAGAAATTGCACGAGCGCTTAAAGCTTTCATGCATTCAAAAGAAAAAATGGAAACTTGCTCAACAAATGCGTTAAAGGCCGTAAAACAATATTCAATCGAAAATTGGGCAGATATTATCGCACAAGAGTTATCGGATGAATTTGAAATTAATATTAAACGTAAAAGGAAGCTAATTAAGTAATGAAAATTGCATTTGTAGCAGGTACATTAGGACAAGGAGGTGCAGAAAAGCAACTCTTTTTGCTAGCTTCTGAA
>JBMYQA010000448.1:0-3485 GCA_049600855.1 Flammeovirgaceae bacterium
AATAATTGGAATCCATCAGACTCGAACTATTTACTTCAACCACATGAAAATGGTAGTTTCAGTATCTCCTTAGCACAAAAACAACAACGAATTGATTTCAAATTTACACGAGGAAGTTGGGAAACCTGTGAAGTAGATCAGCATGGAAATCCTATCGCTAATCATCAATATGAATTTGGGAAACCCGATACACTGTTATTACAAGTAGCGAATTGGGCAGATTTATCTGCAGCTCATGCAAATTAGTCATTTGCGGGCGAAAGACTTTATTTTTAACAAGCGCCATAGAAATAGCAAACAAAATCAACGAATACTTGGAGATATTCCTATGCAGCATGTAACTTAAGCAGGTAATCACAATGAATGTTTACTGATTCGTATCGCCAGCTACCGCTTACATGAAAACCAAAACAACAAGTAACTCATCTACGATTCGCATTATCCTTTATTATGGAGTCTGTTTGATCATTCTTGTAGGTTTTCAGTTTGGTAATTTCTTGCCCAACACTTACCAAACGTTTATAGGCATCAACCTGACGTTAACCTTGTATACCAGCATCTATGTTGCTTATTATTGGAAACAACTCCATCCGCTCCTCCACATTTCAACAGTAAAGTGGAAGCCGTTATTGTCGATGGTGATTTTGGTGCTCCTGGTAGGGCTGCTCGTGTATTTTTTACCACATTGGAATAATACATTCACTTACCATACGAATGATCAGCTCATTCTTGTCTTCTGGGATTCCAACTTTCCTCGATTATACTCATTGCTATTCCTTTGTATACAACCTGCCTTATTTGAAGAGCTCGCTTTCCGAGGGTTTCTATTCAATCATTTAATCGAACGATTCTCTGTTCCAGTGAGTATTTTCTTAAGTGCCTTCTTATTTGCGTCCTTACACTTGTCCGTTTTCTTATTGCTTTGGCTATTACCTATTGGAATGCTGTTTGCCTATTTCCGCCATAAATACAATTCCTTGTGGTATAGCATCACTGGGCACTTCTGTTATAACTTCACCATTATCTTTTTAGATTTTTACTACAACTGGTCGATTGTTATGTGAGGAGAGATTAAAACAAAAAGGAAGCAACAACTTCCTTTCTGTTATGGGCTTTTTGGATTTCTCATTCTTTTCAGAATGGAATGGATAAAATGATACACAAATATCTTGGTTTAATTCAATAATTATCTCACGGAAAAAGGTGATTTTCATCTTTTATTTGCTCTTCAATAGCCTATCCTCAATGTTTTATCCAGTTATTATGCACTGATTTCATGTTAGATCACCTCACCACATTATGGTTTCAGAAAAACGAAGTTTATTGATTTTGGACATACGTTGCATCAAGCATTTCAGAAAATGGGCATGAGTATTTAGCAACCGAAACTCCGTTCACCGTTTGCATAGGCAATTTGGAAATCTTATTGTGATTTAGTGCCAAATACCTAATTTTGGCTCAATTAAGATTGACTACATTACACGTTGAACTTGTTTGGAATAAGTTCTATTTCTAAATCAATTTCCTACTCATTATGAGAGAATTATTTGAAGGATTCAGCAGACAATTGCGAACTGCCATTGAGGTAGCTTCAACCATAAACGTTACACCACCAGAAAAAGAGATCAGAAACATCGTCATTGCAGGCTTAGGAGGTTCAGGAATTGGTGGCACTTTAGCCGAAGCCATCACTTCGAGCGAAATTGCGGTACCCATTAGCATCACCAAATCCTATGATATTCCAAATTTTGTAAATGAGCACACCTTGTTTGTTGCGTCCTCCTTCTCAGGAAATACTGAAGAGACTTTAGCGGCTGCTAACAAAGCCATTGAAAAAGGGGCAAAGTTTGTCGCCATTACTACAGGAGGCAAAATGAAAGCCTTAGCAGCGGAAAAAGGCTTTGATTGTGTCGTTTTTGAAGGAGAAGCACCTTGCCCTCGCCAGCACTTCTGTTACTCCTTACCTTTATTACTATTTACCTTAAAAGCTTATGGCTTGGTAAACACTGATTTTGCCGCACAAATCAACAATATTGCCAGTATTATTGATGCAAATGCGAAAAAGGTAATTGAAGAAGCACAAGTAATTGCGGGTCAACTGCATCATAAACTGCCCATCTTATATGCCGATACCAAATTTGGAGGTACTTTAGTTCGCTTTCAACAACAAATCAATGAAAATGCGAAGCAATTGGCACATACCAATGTATTTCCTGAGATGAATCACAATGAGTTAGTAGGTTGGGAAAGTGCGGAGCATTTGCTAGAAAATTCGGTGGTCATGATGTTTAGGAGCAATTTAGAGCATGAGCGTGTTAAGGTACGCTTAGACCTGTGTACCGATATTTTCATTAAAAAAGCGGATGATGTGATCACCTTACATGCTAAAGGAGATAACTTATTCGAACAATCCTTGTGGTACATCTACCTCACGGACTGGATATCTTTCTTCCTAGCAGACTTAAATGGCGTTGATCCTTTTCCGGTAGATATCATTACCTTCTTAAAAAATGAATTGGCTAAAATTTAATTCATGATTCAACGCAATTATGGGAAGCCAAGTGATTCATTTTGCTTGGCTTTTTAGCTTTTGACTAAATCTACTATTTCAACGATCTATTCTTCCACTATGCACATCATATTGACTATACTCTTATTTTTCTCTTCTTCCTTGTTATTCGCTCAACATGCTTGGAATCAACCCTTCGAGAAATGTGGCCTAAAGGGAAGCATCACCATTTATGATTATCAGCAAAAGAAATGGATGTCAAGTGATATCGAAGATAGCCACATCCCTACACTTCCTGCATCGACCTTTAAAATTGTCAATACCCTGATTGCGCTTGAAACAGGAGTCATCCAAAATGAGGATGAAATCATTCCATGGATTGATGATTACGATACGCTAAAATATGGGCATCGCCCAAATATCTATCACAGCATGAGCATGAAAGAAGCGTTCAAATTATCTGCGGGATGGGCATATGTTGAACTTGCCAAAAGAATTGGGAAAGATCGGTATAAGCATTTTCTAACGCAGATCAACTACGGTAATGTTGACTTGTCTATTGATGATCCAGATTTTTGGAACTTTGGCAAGTTTGCCATTTCCCCTGTGAATCAAATCAATGTACTTGTAGGAATTTACGAAGAAACCCATCCTTTCTCGAAAACCTCCTTTAACACATTAAAAGAAATGATGATTGTAGAACGAACGAGCGAGTACGTGATTCGCGCCAAAACAGGATGGACAAGAGATGGGGGCAAAGACACGGGTTGGTGGGTTGGCTACATCGAGAAATCGGATGAAGTATACTTCTTTGCCACGCGTTTGATTAAAAATCGAAGTGAATCAAATCCAAATTTTGGTACCTGTAGGAAGCGCATTACAAAGACGATACTCAAACAAATGGGGGCATTATAAATGATATAGTTAAGGTAACAGTTAACCAATACCCTATCTTTTTATATTCCTAAAAAGCATA
>JBMYQA010000449.1:0-3462 GCA_049600855.1 Flammeovirgaceae bacterium
CCCAGCTTTGGATAATTTCAGTCTAATTTAGACTTAGACTTAATTGTTGTTGTAAGTCTTTGTTTGCAACAATAATGTTGATATTATTGTAGTGTTCTGGACATCAAAAGAACATGAAAACTTTATTTCTTCGCTATTGATATCTGACTAAATCAAAATCATTATGGGAAATTCAGAGGTACTTTCTACGGTAAAAGAAAAATTAGGTAAAGCATATCATGATTTAGAGTTTCTCTTGACTGCACTAAAAGAAGTGTTGATAGAGAATGGAGAATCGGATTTAGCAAAAGATATTCCTTGGGTAAATCCCACACAACTTTCTGTTGAAGCAATTACATCGAAGCACTTTCAGCTTTATTCCTTAGTGTTCCAATTAGTGAATATGGTTGAAATTAATGGAGCAGTGCAAGGAAGGAGAAATGCAGAAGGCGAAGCTTCAAATGCGGTGAAGGGCTTGTGGGTGGATAACTTAGAAAGACTGCAGGCTAAGGGAGTCTCAAAGGAAGATATTATGCAGGGCTTAAAAACAGTACATGTTGAGCCGGTACTTACTGCACATCCTACCGAAGCTAAACGAACGACTGTGTTGGAGCACCACCGAGAGCTTTATTTATTATTGGTGCGGCGAGAAAATAGCATGTTCAATATGATTGAGCAGGAGGAAATTCGTCACGAAATCAAGCAAAGTATTTATAGGCTTTGGAAAACTGGGGAAATTTATTTGGAGAAGCCTGGAATTCGAGATGAACTTCGAAATGTGATGCACTACCTCGTGAATGTATTCCCCGAGTTAATCTCAGTCGTTGATCAGCGCTTAAGTTTTGCAAGTGTAGAAGCTGGTTTTGAGAAGTATGAGTTGGCTAAAAACAATGCCTATCCAAAGATTCGCTTTGGAAATTGGGTTGGGGGAGATCGCGATGGACACCCTTTTGTAACAGCAGAAGTAACAAAGCACACGTTATTGCAACTTCGCTTGAATGCTTTTGTCGTAATTCGTAGAAAATTGGCACCACTGGTGAAGCGATTAAGCTTTACGTGTGATTTATCTCAAGTCATGGTCGCCATGCAAAAGCGAGTAGCACAAATGACTAAAGAGCTGAAAGAAGAAGGAGAAATTGCATTGAACCGAAACAAAGGCGAGGCTTTCCGACAATTCATTAATTTAATGTTGGCAAAGTTGCCTGTAGAAACGAGTAGGGGACATGCCACTCACTTGGTAGAACGTGAAGGAGCCTACATCCATAGTAATCAGTTAATTGATGACTTAAGCCTTTTGCAACAAGCATTGATCGCATTTGGTGCGAAGTCCATCGCTTATCACGATGTCGTGATTGTGAAGCGTGTGGTAGAAACTTTTGGCTTCCATTTGGCCGCATTAGACATTCGTCAGAATAGTGGTTTTCATGATTTGGCAATGGAGCAACTCTTAATCGCTTCTAGGCAATCAGACACTAATTTTAAATCTTGGCCAGAGGAAAAACGTGCAAACTTCCTAACGGAAGAATTAAAATCGGCTCGTCCATTTACACTTCCTCATGCAGCCTTAGCTGAGAATGCAAATGCTGTGCTGGAGTGCTACCGCACGGTTGAGCAACATACGGCTAAGTACGGTACCAATTGCATCGGCTCGTTTATTGTGAGTATGACGCGCTCATTATCTGATTTATTAGCGGTGTATGTGCTGGCGCGTGAGGCGGGGCTAACTGTTTTTACGGAAGAGTATGGGATGATTTGTAAAATTCCAGTTGTACCCTTGTTGGAAACCATTGATGATTTGGAAGCTGGTCCAGATATTGTTCGAGCCTTTTTAAGTCATCCGATTACGCAAAACTCGTTAGCTTACTTAAAAGATAAGCAGGGAACAAAACAACCGATACAACAAATTATGGTTGGCTATAGTGATAGTAACAAAGACGGGGGGATTATGGCGAGTCAATGGCATTTATACAAGGCTCAATTTAAATTGGCTAAATTGGGGAAAGAGTTTGGGGTTAAAATCATGTTCTTCCACGGAAAAGGAGGATCGATTAGTAGAGGTTCTGGACCTACTGAAGATTTTTTACATGCATTGCCATGTGAAGCGTTACAGAGCAATGTACGATTGACAGAACAAGGGGAAACCATCTCTCAAAAATATGCCTACAGGCTAAATGCAGCTTATAATTTAGAGTTATTGGTGGCAAATACCTTGGCAAAAAGTTTAGAAGATCAGCGTGTGCCCTGCATTTTTCATCCGTTAGCCAGTATTTTAGAGAAGCTAGCTACTGATAGTAAAGAAGTATACGCTAGTCTCATGCATACAGAAGGATTTATTCCATTTTTCAGACAAGCAACACCCATAGATGCATTAGAAACGAGTAAAATTGGTTCTAGGCCGGCCAAACGAACAGGAGCCAATACCGTAGATGATTTACGAGCGATCCCTTGGGTATTCTCTTGGAATCAGAATCGCTTTCACATGACGAGTTGGTATGGACTTGGTACGGCATTACACAAACTCAAAGAAGATAAACCTGCGGATTATCAGAAGCTGAAAACGGCTGTCAAATCAGATCCTTTCATTCGATACGTGATCACGAATGTCGATACGATTATTGCGATTACGGATGAGGAAATCATGGAAGCTTATGCGGAATTAGTGGAAGATCCAGCCATTAAAGAGCGTTTCTTGAACAAGTTCCGCAATGAGTTGAAGCTTATGTCAACGCATTTAGATGAGTTATTGGAAGATGAGTTTAAGGTAAGACGACCTAATCATTATTACTCCAATCAATTGCGATTTTCATTGTTAAAAACCTTGCATTTGAAACAAATTAGCTTGTTGAAGCAATGGCGAAGTGGGAAGAAAGAAGTTGATCAGGCAAAAACGCACACTGATCTGATGTTGACTATTAATGCGATTGCAGGTGCAATAGGTACAACAGGATGATCTTGTAAGTTGACGAAGCATGGAAGGTTTATTTCATGGCACCTTTGTGATCAGGTGCCATGATTTTTTTTGCCCAAAAGTTACTTAAATAACATCAAGTACTGATATTTAAGTAAAAATAAGTTTTTGCTTTTGGCTGATTGAATTAAATATGATTTTTTTGTGATTGATTATCAGTATTTTAAGTTTTTTGCTTGGCTATTTTACTCAATTGGCATTAGTATTGAATAATAAATGGCAAGACTGAGATAAAAATAGTTTCAAGATATATTTAGGTTGGTGAATAAATAGATTTTAGGTTTTTGCAAGTTTAGTTCGGAAAGGCTCATGAGATTTCATAGAGCTTTTTTTTATGCCTTTTAATGACGCTAGGCAACCCTATTAATTCATTACCTGTTTTTAATAATAAGGAAGCCGATAATTACTTATTCACTAAATATCAATAAATGCTGATATTTAAGTAAAATTGATATTCTAAATGTATTTTTGAAATAACAGAAATGAAATTTATTTATTTGATAACCAATGTGTTA
>JBMYQA010000450.1:0-3460 GCA_049600855.1 Flammeovirgaceae bacterium
AAATTATTAATATGGGCTTTTTTTTTGTGTTTTTGTTTACAGACACTTACACGAAATAAATACGATTTTTGATGGTATAGGGTTCTTTTCTAATGGGTATATCTGCTGCCGAGTCAGAAAAATAGTAGCGGCAAAATGAAGCTACATCCGCTTTTATAAATGAAGTTGTTATATTTGCCACTTATTTATCAGCTACGAGCTAGATAAATACAGATAAGTTGCTGATCTACAATAAATCAATTCACCTAATCATGATTGAATTTCAAGTAGATTAATTTCATTGTTTTACTCGGACAACCCATAGCAGAAGCAATATGAAAATTGGAATTATACGTGAGGGAAAAATCCCTATAGATAAACGGGTGGCACTTTCACCTGCTGCATGCAAAGAAGTAGTGGAAAAGTTTCCTGGTACTGAGATTTATGTACAATCCAGCAAAATAAGATGTTATAAAGACCAAGAGTATGTGGATGCTGGATTTGAGTTGAAAGAAGATGTTTCAACCTGTGATATTCTATTAGGAATTAAAGAAGTTCCTATGGATGATCTCATTCCTCAGCGTACGTATTTATTCTTTTCTCATACCATCAAGAAACAATCGTATAATCGCGATTTGTTAAATGCTTTACTCAGAAAGCAAATCAAAATGGTTGATTATGAAGCACTTACAGATAAAAACGGAGTAAGGGTAATCGCTTTTGGCCGATATGCTGGATTGGTAGGAGCCTATAATGGAATTTTGGCTTATGGTAAGCGTCATGAGTTGTTTGAGCTTAAACCTGCACACAAGTGTTTTGATTTAGCCGAAATGAAAACACATTGCCGAGCGTTAGCATTGCCAGCAATCAAAATTGCATTGACGGGAAATGGTCGAGTATCGAACGGTGCCGCAGAAACCCTCAATGAAATGGGAGTTGAACAAGTTTCAGCAGAAGATTTCTTAGCCAATGAGTATGATAAACCTGTCTTTGTGCAATTAAAATCAGAAGATTACAATGTGCGTAAAGATGGACAAGCATTTGATACACCAAGTTTCTTTACAAAAGGAGAGGAATATGAGTCTGCATTTAAGCCGTATGCTCAAAAAGCAGATGTATTAATCGCAGGGGCTTATTGGGACATCAAACAACCCGTTTTATTTACAAAAGAAGATATGAGAGGTGATGATTTTAAAATTAAAGTCATTGCCGATATTACTTGTGATATCGAAGGTTCCATTCCTTCCACCAAACAACCTTCTACGATTGACGATCCTTTATACGATTATAATCCTGATACCGAAGGCTTGCAACGTCCATTGTCTGGCGCTAAAAATGTGACGGTGATGGCCGTAGATAATTTACCTAATGAGTTGCCAAGAGATGCCTCAGACAGCTTTGGCCGACAACTAATTGATTTTGTATTGCCTAATCTGCTTAATGGAGATGCTGAAGGTATGATTGCTAATGCTTCAATTACTGAAGGAGGAAAGTTGACGGAGAAGTTTAGCTATTTGCAAGATTTTGCGGACGGAAAAGAGTAAATGAAGGAATAGAAAATACGATTAAAGCATCAACAGGAACAGTTGATGCTTTTTTGTTTAAAATAGTGTAAGAACAGATGTTCTACATTAAAATATCTCTGTACATCCCTGTATAAAATGCATAATTAAAAACGTTTACTTAGTATAGGTTGCACCGCATTTCAACGAATTATCCAATTCATTTCACCTTGTTTTTTACCAGAAGGTAGGCAATAAGTTTGTATGAATTCAAGCTTCCTTGGTAAATATTAACAAAATATATGCATATAATTGCTTATTCATGCATTAGGTTGCCAACCCTGTTATCTTTAAAAAAGTATACTTAATTACTGGATTAAATTAAAAGACTAATGAAAAGATATATCTATTTTCTCATATGCTTTTTATTATTCTCAAGCCTATCGCACGCAGCAGATCGTTACTGGGTAGCCGCTGCAAATGGAAATTGGAATGATACCAATAACTGGTCTACGACTTCTGGTGGAACATCAGGAGCATCCGTTCCTGGGACATCTGACATTGCCTACTTTGATGCTAACTCAACATTTGATTGTACGATTGATGCGGTTGTGAACATTGCAGGGATGAGTATACAACTAGGATATACAGGGACAATTGATCAAGGAGCGTTTTCGATTACTGTAGGTAATAATGACTTTCAAATCGCAGATGGCACCTTTACGGGTGGAACAGGGGCAATGGATATAAATGATGCCTTCGTCATTTCCGGAGGAGTATTCACAGCTCCCTCTGATCAATTAACGATTCAAGGGGATTTTACACACTCTGCGGGAACATTCAATCACAATAACGGGAGCGTGACTTTTGATGGCACTGGCAATCGAACACTTACCTTACCGAGTCCCCCACAAGAGTTTTATACCGTAGCCGTATCCATGGCTAATACGAAGAAATTAACTATTACAAGTGGCGATACCTTAAAAGTGTTGAATCAATTAGCCTTAAATGATGGGTTGTTGGAAACAGGAGATGCGCTGGTTGTAGATACGTGCGTGGTAAATAGTGGTTGGGATAATGGTTCTGCTAATTTACATTTCGTGGAAAGTGGGGCTTCGTATTACATTTTCAATGACGATGAATGGAGTGGCAACAATGTATACGTCAATAAAACCAATGATACGGACACGGTGTATGTGCAAGATGAGGATGGTGATAATAGTGTGAGTTTTGGAAATACGAATCGAAATTTAGATATCCTTGAAGGGGTATTAAATTTTGAATCTGATTTAACCGTTGATCTTAACTTTGGCAATTTGATTGTTCGCTCAGGGGGCACATTAATGGGGTCAGACAACCAGATTAATTACCAAGGAAATTACAATAATACAGGGGGCAACTTTGTTCACAATTCTGGTACTTTCCGCTTTGATGGTGTTGGCAATCGAACGTTTACCATGGCTTCTCCTGCTCATGAATTTTACACCGTTGAAATCTCAATGGCTCATACAAAGCGATTGTCCATTACCACTGGTGATACTTTGAAAGTGCTAAATCGACTGGAACTAAACAACGGCTTATTACAAACAGGCGATGTGGCTGTGGTGGATAGTTGTGTGGTGAATAATGGCTGGGATAACGGTTCTGCCGATTTACATTTCGTAGAAAGTGGCGATTCGTATTACATTTTCAATGACGCTGAATGGAATGGGAATAATGTGTATATTAATAAGGCTAGTGACACGGACATCGTGCATGTACAAGATGAGGATGGTGATAATAGCATCAGTTTTGGGAATTCGAATAAGGACTTAGATATTTTGGAAGGCATACTGAGCTTTCAATCAGGCTTAACCGCCGATTTGAATTTTGGCGATTTGATCATCCGTTCAGGTGGAACGTTGATTGGTTCAGATCATCAGATCAACTACCAAGGAAGTTACAATAACACAGGAGGTAACTTTATTCACAATTCAGGG
>JBMYQA010000451.1:0-3456 GCA_049600855.1 Flammeovirgaceae bacterium
CTTCCGTGAAGGGAGAGGTTTCGAGTAGCAAATCAAGTGCGTAGCCTGTATTTCTGCGTGGGATGCTCATCTTTGGAAATTCCTTCCGGATTTCATGCTGGTTGTCTTCATCTTTTAAGATATCCGATAAACCCACATAAATCTCATGCTCCCGATCGTTTGGAACCGTCTCAACGGACTCTGCTTTGTGCCAAAACTCTTCATCCGTCACCTGACTAAACGTAACTTCTGATCCATCACTTAAAATACTTTCAACCTCCAACAAATGATCACGTGTACTGCCATACACCACAGAGTTTGAGCCACATGAATTATTCCCGATCATCCCCCCAATCATGGCCCGATTTGCCGTAGAGGTTTCGGGGCCAAAGAATAGTCCATATGCTTTTAAGTGCATATTGAGTTCATCCCGAATCACGCCTGGCTCTACCCTCACCCATCGTTCTTCTTTGTTTACTTCAAGTATCCGTGTAAAGGTTCGAGACACGTCTACAATAATTCCGTTGCCTACTACCTGACCTGCTAATGACGTACCTGCGGTACGTGGAATTAATGATGTTTTATGTTTTCGAGCAAAAGCGATTAACTGCTTAATATCCTCTTTCCCCTTTGGAAAAGCTACCGCCAAAGGCATTTCCCGATAAGCAGATGCATCGGTAGCATATAGCGTACGCATGGCTTGATCGTAATGCAACTCTCCTTTCAATGATCTCTGAAGCTGATTTAACTGCACTTTCATGAACTCTTTTTTCAAACGATGTGCGCAAATATAAGCCTACAAACTCAAGTGGGACAAATCTATTCTGAAATCGTTCGAGAATTCTAGGTAATCCCTTTAAAACTTGAAAGCTGAACAATCGGTTTTCCTATAAAGCAATTATGCTTTTTAGTCTAGTGCTTCGTCACTTGTATTTTCATCAGAAAAAAACCTTCAGCGAAAAAAAATAAGATGCTTCTAAATACGAAGCACTGCGAATTTTAAGGGCAATACTTAGGCATCACTATTAGCATAAATGTATTTTTTTACCCAGCTTATTCAAAATTCATTATTTTAATAGTACCTTGTTTATTAAGTACCTGAATACAACTAACTTTATCAATATTTTAGCGCATAGTTGAATAATGTTTTGAGTCTTAGAAGGCCAAAAGACTTTATTCAACTATGCGCTTAGTAAAAATGCGATCACAATTAGTTGATAAATGTGCCCGTTCTGTTAAAGATAGTATGTTGATCTGATATCAATATGACTATGACACTTTACTTCATGAGCACAATTATTGCTAGTATCGCCATATCAGACTTAAATTTAATTATACTGTAAATTAACACATGTAGTATGTTCAGCTAGCATGAAAAAAGCCTTTTGGATTATATTTATTACCTCTAGTATACCCTTTACGCTCTTTGCACAACATCGGCTAGACAGTCTCAAAAAGCTGCTTTCTACGATACCAGAACAGCAAAGAGTGGAAGTCTATACCCAAATTGCATGGGAACAACGTACAGATTTTCCCGATTCGTCTATTGCCTACATTCAAAAAGCATTTGATCTCATTCAACAGACGGAACAAACGGAATACATTTCTAATTTATACAACTTTTGGGGAGTCGCATTCTGGTATAAAGGGAATTTTGCGCAGGCATTAGAAAAGCATAAGCAAGCCTTGCAACATGCTCAAATTACTGAAGACACCTTGCAAATTGCACATGCCTATCACAATATTGGTAAAATCCATCATGTTCAAACCAACTATGCCACTGCTTATACCTACTTTTTCCAAGGTTTAAGACTCTTTGAAAAAATTCATGATACTACTGGCATGGGCTATTGTTACCAAAGCCTTTCCTTGTCCTATCAACAGCAAGAAAAATATACCAAAGCCATTGAAATGGCTCAAAAGTCCTTAGCACTCCGAAAAATAACCCAAAATAAACGCTCCATTTCTTCTGCACTCATTGAGTTAGCACACATTTATCAAAAAACAGGCGCTTACGATAGCGCGCTGCTCATTTTACATGAAGCGGTAACACTTACCAAAGGGTTAGGAGAAAAAGTACGCAGTGGCGAAATCAGTCAGGAGCTTGCCGAAACGTATTACCTCAAACAGAACTACTTATATGCGCTCAATCATGCATTACAAGCGCATAAAATGATGCAAGAAACGGCAAATACTCCCTTAGGTATCCGTTCTAGCCTGCTGTTAGGGAAAATTTATTACAAAACACAATCCTATAAAAAATCGAACCGTTACCTTCAGTTTATTTTGGGTCCGAAAAATAAAACGGGTCATTTAAATATCCGAACAGAAGCACTCTATTACTATGCCTTAACGCAAGAGAAATTAGGGAATTTATCCAAATCAATTCAAGCGTTTAAAGACTATAATGCGGCAAAAGATAGTGCTCGAAATATCGAAAAAACCAAAGCGATTGGTCAGTTGGAAAGTAAGTTCGACTTGATTCAAAAGGAACAGGAAAATAATTACCTGAAGGAACAAGAACAACACAATAAACAAATTATTGCCCAACAAGCACAACGCAATTGGGCATTGGGTTCGTTAGTCCTGCTGGGTACGGGTTTATTAGTCATTCTGATTTGGAAAAATAGGCAAACAAACCTGCTTTACAGTTTACTTAAAGAACAAAAAGAAAAAACCGAACAGCAATATGCGGAAGTAAAGCGCAGCAAAGAAAAACTGGAAGAGTTAAACAAAGAAAAAGACGGCTTAATGGGTATTGTGGCGCATGATCTGAAAGCTCCGTTAAATCGCATTAAGGGCTATGTTCAAATTATTAAGCTTACTGCCAATTTAGATGAAGAGCAAGCCGAGTACCTGAAAGGAATTGAAGATGCTTCGCAAAGCGGACGTAATCTCATTCGTGATTTGCTAGATGTGAGTGCTTATGAGCAAGGTGACCTTACCTTACATGTGGAAGAAATCAAGCTAAATGAGCTGACCGAAGAAATTATCAATTCCTATTCGATGGAAGCTCAAAATAAAGACCTAACCATTCATAAAGAGTTGCCAGAAGTGAGTATCCAATCGGATTACACCTTGTTGTCACGCATTGTTGAAAACATCTTTTCCAACGCCATTAAATTCTCACCTCCGCATAAAAACATTTACTTCAAACTTTGGAAAGGCAAAAAGCAGGTATTCATCAGTATACGAGATGAAGGCCCTGGCTTTAGTGAAGAGGATAAACAAAAGATGTTTAAGAAATTCCAACAATTAAGTGCTCAACCTACTGGTGGGGAACAATCGACAGGATTAGGTTTGGCGATTGTAAAAAGCTTATCTAAGCGACTCGGCGGAGCCGTCAAACTGAATAGTAAATTAAAAGAAGGTGCTGAATTTATTATTGAGTTGCCAAGTTCAACAAGTTAATAATTCTACTCCAGCAATTCTCACTTTGTAAAAAATGCTTGCTATTCTGCAAAAAAAGGACTTTTT
>JBMYQA010000452.1:0-3440 GCA_049600855.1 Flammeovirgaceae bacterium
TGTCAAAGTTTCCGTAGATTTGATCTGGTAAATTATTTGTTTAAATTAGGTTAATTATTGCAATCAGATGGTTTTGCAAACAACCTCATAAAACTCAACGACTATGGAACGTTTTGATTTGAATAAGCCAATCGCTCCCCGTTTTACAGGTCTGAGTACGCACGTGGAAAAATCTGATTTGATCAAAGAAACTGAGGGAGACCTATTTTTGGAAGATTTTAAGGAACGATCGCTGATGCAGGTTAGTGATCATTATTTTGTACCTCCAGAACCTAGTGCAATGCCTGGAGTAGCATGCTCCGACTGGGCTATTCAACCCCATGCCCCACATTCCTAGCTAGTGGGTATTAAACTAATTATTTGGGTTATCCGAAATTTTAGTAGTTAAACCCCACTAGGATAATTGTTAATTTCTTATTGCTGAAAAGATGATGTATTGGTATCACTGCTCGTATACAAGCAGTGAATCATTGTATGGTATTTCTACTTGCAAAATCAGTTACTAAATCTTAAAAGTTATGGAAAAACAACAGCAAAAACTCCATCATCAAAAGGAGAATACATTAGCATATAAACGGGATTTTCACCTAACAAAAGATGGGATTTATGTGGAAGTAGAGTTTTCCACGAAAGGATTGAACGAGTTTAATTATACCGTAGATATTGAGCAAAATGAGGTGGAAATTCGGGTGCGTCCTATCGTAAATGGCAAATGGGAAAAAACACTCGTAAAAGAGCAGTTTACCATCCCAAGCAAATACATCCATCGGATTGTGGAAGAACGCGTGCTTGATGATACGCTCTATTTAACCTTTATGAAAGACTTTAGGGTTTCTCATCATGTGTTAGAAAATCAGTTTGCACAAACTGCGTAATATTAGTCTATCAGTTATTTATCAAGTAATTGTAAATTCAAAATTGAGAAATAAAATGAAGCGATTTGCTATGTTAGTAGGAGCCGCTTTATTGGGCGGCCTATTTACGTTAGGAATTTTATATAGTGTAGATCGAGTGAAAGGCGAAAGCGATGTGATAAAAATTCAACACGTTGCAGACGTATCGCCTCAATCACTATTTACG
The DNA here is from genome assembly GCA_049600855.1 of Flammeovirgaceae bacterium. Lineage (GTDB taxonomy): Bacteria > Bacteroidota > Bacteroidia > Cytophagales > Flammeovirgaceae > JBMYQA01. Next base: position 1,081 of record JBMYQA010000452.1, read on the forward strand.
AAAAACGATAAAAATGAGCTTGTTCCATTAGATTTTACCGCTGTAGCAAAAGAAGCGATGGGTGCTGTGGTGCATATCAAAAGTATACAGAATAATCCAACAAAAGGGAAAACCTTGTCAGATCCCTTTGAACGCTTTTTTCGAGATGACTTCTTCAAGGACTTCTTTGGAGAGCCTTACCGCTATGAATATCGCAATCCTAGAAATTCGAAGCCACAACCCCGAATTGGAACAGGCTCTGGAGTAATTATTAATGAGCAGGGCTATATTGTGACCAATAACCATGTAATTGCTGGGGCCGATGAAATTGAAGTAACACTGCACGATAAGCGTACATTTGAGGCGGTAGTGATTGGCACAGATGCCAGTACAGATTTGGCTTTGATACAAATTAAAGAGAAAAACCTTCCTACTATTCCATTGGTGAATAGCGATGAAGTGGAAGTAGGCGAATGGGTATTGGCAGTGGGAAATCCGTTTAACTTAAATAGCACCGTGACAGCAGGAATTGTGAGTGCCAAAGGAAGGAATATTAATATTCTCAAAGGGCAGAGTGCAATAGAAAGTTTTATTCAGACGGATGCTGCCATTAATCCGGGCAACAGTGGTGGTGCTTTAGTGAATCTGCAAGGGGGATTGATCGGGATTAATACGGCCATAGCAAGTCCTACAGGTTCTTATGCAGGTTATGGTTTTGCCGTACCCTCCAATATGGTCAATAAGGTTATCGAAGATTTGCTAAAATACGGTGTGGTACAACGCGGCTATTTGGGCGTAATGATTCGAGATTTGGATGGTAACCTAGCAGAAGAAAAAGACCTTGAAATCACTTCAGGGGTCTATGTAGATAGTTTATTGGAGCATAGTGCTGCTGATAAAGCAGGAATAAAAGTTGGTGATGTCATTGTAAATGTGGATGGGCAACAAGTAAGTAGTTCGCCAGAATTGCAGGAGTTAATTGGCCGAAAACGTCCAGGAGATGAGGTGTTATTGAAGGTGCATCGAAAAGGCAAAGCCAAAGAAGTTAAAGTGACTTTGCATAACCGAGAAGGCAAAACCGAAATTGTGGAGAAGGAACGTGCCGAGGTGCTCAGTCTGTTAGGAGCTGAATTTGAAGTAATTGATGCAAAAACGGCTAAGCAATTGAATATTGAGGGAGGGGTTAAAGTGACAAAGTTGAATGCAGGCAAATTAAAGCAACAAACTGCGATGCGAGAAGGATTCATCATTACCCGGATAGACAAGAAAAACATTCAATCAATAGATGATATTAAGTTTTTCTTGCAAAGTAGAGAAGGTGGTGTCCTAATTGAGGGGATTTATGAAGGAGATTCAGAAGTATATTATTATGGCTTTGGCTTATAACGTGTTCTGATTGTGTGATTTATGTATGGGAAGGTGATGGCAATTTGCCTTTGCCTTCTTTTCGAGTAATGTTATGATTTTTCACCCTATTAAACTTGAAATGATTATGGAAAAATTAGCAATAGGTCTTGGTGTTTTATGTGGCTTATACCTGATTATGATGGGAGTGATCAGCTATTATGTGAATCGCAACCAAAACGAAAAAAGAAAAGAGGCATCGTAATCTAAGAGATTGTTCGAATTTTTTGTAATGAAGCAGTGTTGGTCTACGTGATGGTAGGCTAACACTTTTTATTGTTGTTGGAAAATAACCTTGCCATTTAAGTGACTAAATAGGTAATTAACCGTCTTAGTAGGGATTATAAACTCGCTTAAATGTAGCGCAAGATGAATAAGACTGTTTATCATTTCTCCGTGGTGAGTATTTTCTTAGCTGTAAGCCTTGCCATGACTTATACGATTCAAAATAGAAAGGAAAGTCCACTGGAATCCTTTAAACAGATGTACCCCAACGCTACACATGTTCGTTGGGAAGCGGAGGCTGATGGTTTTTTGGTTTTCTTTGACGAAGGAGAAACACCACAGTATTGTCGAATGAATACGCAGGGAAATTGGTTGGAAAAAGGCATTGCGATTGACCCTCCAAAAAAAGTGAAGCAAGCATATCTGACTACCAGAGTTTTGCGCACGTATGCTGTAGAAGTAGCCGATGGGTCAAAAGGTTATTTAATTATTATACCCTACAATGGGGGATATATCTTAGAGTTTTTAAACGATGCAGCTACTCCTATTCGGGATAAGTTTTTGCCAGCTCCGCTTTGGATAGAACAGCCTAATGATCGCATACCCAATCCTATGAAACTACACAAACTAAAAGAGGTCGCTATTTAAGCGAGTTACTCATACGCACTTGTATAAAAGAAATTTTGGAAGAAAAGCACAAAAAAGTTTATTTTAGGCAAGTGCTTCAATAAAAAATTAGTATATAAAACGCG
>JBMYQA010000453.1:0-3440 GCA_049600855.1 Flammeovirgaceae bacterium
TTTTAATGGGCACATAGATTTCTCCCATTCCATGTCGGGCTCTGCGTCGAAATGACAAAGTGAGAATTGCTGCTAGAACACACTTCATTTTTATGTTAGCTCGAATTGCATTTATAACCGTTTCACTTTTGTGGTGCTACGCCCAAAGTTTTGCCCAAACTACCACACTCCAACAAGCTCAGGCTTATGGCAAAAAGGGAGATCAATATTATTCCAAAAGTTTATATAACAGTTCCAGCTTTTACTATCAGCAAGCAGCAGATGCATTTGAGCAGTTAGCGAAGAAAGAGAATGACTTGAAAATATGGGATCAACATTTTCAATATTTGTATTTCAAAGCGTGGAACTTTTCTCAATTAGGCAAACACCAAGATGCCGTGGATTTTATTTTACCGCAGCTCGAACGCGCACAAGGTATTTTAGGTAACCAACATCGACAAATCGCAAACTTTTACAATGGATTAGGTAATGCTTATCAGTACGTTGACCAGCACAAAAAATCCATTTCGTGCTACAATCAAGCCATTGCGATCAAAAAACACCTTTATGGGGAAAATAGTGTACAAGTTGCCTTGACTCAAAGCAATGTTGGCGTAGTATACAATGACTTAGGGAGTTATGATTCTGCCATTGCTGTGTTTGAGGCTGCATTGGAAATCTATTTCGCATCTGGAAAAGTGGATCGCTTGGCTAGCCAAATTGGTAATGCTTACAACAATATTGGATATAGCTTTAGAATTGGGAAAAACAACAACCGTGTAGCACTCGAATATTTTAGAAAATCATTGCCTTATCGCTTAAAAGCCTTTGGTCAGGATGGTGTGATGGTGGCGCAGACCTACCGAAATATTGGTGTTTCTAGTATGCATATTGGAGCCTACGATACGGCAATGGTTTATTATCAAAAAGCGTTTAATATTAAGCGAAAAAAGCTGGGTGATCAACACCCGACTACGGCAGCTTCTTACAACGACTTGGGCTTACTTCATATGGAGTTAGGCAATACGGATTCGGCACTTCATTATTATAAAATCAATACTGCAACAATGATTGCCACAGTGGGCGCTACACACTCTGCGGTAGCAACAGGCTATAATAATATGGCTTCTGTATTTGAGGCAACGAAAAATTATGATTCCGCTGTATTTTATTATCATAAAGCGCTGGAGATTAAGGAAAAGGTCTTCGATCAGCACAACCCTGTCGTCATCAATGCGCATTTAAACTTGGGGAAGCTGTATTACCATAATGCCAACTATGATGCCGCTTTAAATTATCTGGAAAAAGCCATTTGCGCCAATGCCATTCAATCAAAAGATTGCCTCCAATCGGCAGATCCTTCTGAGTTAGTCGGTAGCATTCATTTGATGAAACTACTTGATGGATTGGCCTTCAAAGCTCATGCCTTGTACGAAAAAAATCCTGCAAACCTCTTATCAGCCCTCCAACTCAAGGAATTGTGTGATCACTTAATTGATCAAATCAAGAAAGGACGCATACAAGAAAACAGCCTAATTGATGTACACCGCAAAGTTGAATTTGTCTATCAGGGCGCTGTGCAAATGGCTTTAGCAGCTTATGAACAGTTTAAGGATGAACAGTACTTGGAAAAGGCATTTTATTTTTCTGAAAAAAACAAGGCAAACGCCCTACTTAATAATGTAAGCATCACCGAACAAAAAATGGCCTTGGGCATTCCTGAAGCGTTATTTCAACAAGAGCAGGAATTTAAAAATCAACTGGCTTACTACCAACAAAAACTCACGACCAGCAAAAGTGATCCTGAACAACATCACCAATATCGCGATCAGTTATTCGAGGCTACACGAGCCTATGAAAAGTTTATCAATGAGCTGGAAAAAAACTACCCCAATTATTACGATTTAAAGTATTCAAACAAGGTGACTAGTTTAGCCCATCTTCAAGACTTATTACCTGAAGGACACATTTTACTAAGCTATGCTTTCGCCTCAAAGCACTCTGCTGTTTTTGTGATTCAAAAAGAGAGTGTAAACGTAGTTCCCATCACTTCACTGACTGAGGTTCAAACCGCTTTAGATAACTATTATAATGAACTGCAAAATGAAAATCGACTCCAAGATTTCGCGAAAGCAAGTGGGAAGGTTTATGAGTTACTGATCAAATCCATCGCAACGCAACTTCAGGGAAAGAAGAAACTGATTATTACATCGCCTCTTTTATTGAGTATTCCCTTCGAGTCGTTAATCCAAGAAGCGCCCAATGCCAAAATCGCTGAAAATGATGCGTTTGACCAACTCAATTACTTGGTGAATGATTTTGAGATCAGTTATCATTACTCTGCTACCTTATGGCTAAAAACCTTCAATCAACACACAAATGATCACCTCGCTTTACTTGGTTTTGCTCCGTATAGTGAAGGAGAGTCGGGTATGTTTACCACACGAGGGCAAAGCTTTCAATCCTTACCTGAGAGTGGTAATGAACTCAAAGAGATTTACCAATTATTTGAACGGAAAAAGCATGAAACTACGGTCTATTTAGCGCAATCCGCATCTAAAGTCAATTTCTTGGAACAGGTAGCAAACTATGGCATCATCCACATTGCCAGCCACAGCAATGCCGATATGCACGAAGATAAACTCGCAAAAATTCATTTTGCAGAATGTGTTGATTTAGAAAAACATACCACGTCTTGCCTTTTTGCTAATGCCATCTACAATCTTAATTTGAAAGCAGACTTAGTAGTATTGAGTAGTTGCGAATCTGGTGCGGGAAAGTTGGTGAAAGGAGAAGGTGTGCTGTCATTAGCACGGGCTTTTTTAAATGCTGGAGCCAAAAATGTAGTTTCATCACTTTGGGAAGCCGATGATTTATACACCAAAAAGTTGATGCTGGATTTTTACACCCATAAACTAGAGTCAGCAACTACTTATTCCGCGGCTTTACGTGCAGCAAAGTTAAGTATGATCCAATCTGACACCTACCTGCATCCCAAATATTGGAGTGATTTCATTTTGATTGGAAACTAATGACTCTTATTGTCTCTAGGTCATCACTTAAACAAAAACCCAAGTATCAAAAAGTACTTGGGTTTTGTTCACGAATCAATTGCCCTATTTTCTTGTGAATGAAGCAACACCAGTCATGTCATACGTATATACGGCACCAAAACCAAAATCTTGCGTTATTTTCTGCTCAAAGTGTAATTCAAAACCGTTTTCAGTCGCATTTCTAATGGTCATTGTTGTCGATTCATCGCCATCTATCATGGTGAGTTGATCGCCATCCCTTTCCCAAGTTCCTCCGTAAAACACCTCTAAATCTTCAAAAGTATCTACTTCTGAAATTGTTCCAATGGTGGTGGTCAATTCTACATCATACCCTCCCTATTTGGGAATTTGGGAGATAAAAAAAGATCTATTGTGACCAATAGACCTCTTTCTGTTTACTTTTCAAAC
>JBMYQA010000454.1:0-3417 GCA_049600855.1 Flammeovirgaceae bacterium
ATTAATATTAATTTTAACTCCCCCGATTTTATCAGTGAGGTAGATGAATTGGATAAGAATAAGTCTTATTTCATTTATTGCAGAAGTGGCGCACGGAGTGCAAATGCTTGCATGCAAATGAGTACCATGGGCTTCACGAAACTTACTAATTTACAAGGCGGTATATTGGGGTGGACTGGAGATAAAGAATAAGCGTATTAACATAAAGTAAGCGTTGAGTAAACACTACTCAACGCTTATTTTTTATAACCGTATTTTGTGTACCTTCTTATTTACTTATGGCTAACCAGTCTTCTGGAAAATTAAGCGTAGTTCTTTTCGCAGTCGTTGCTGCAGCAGCATCCTATTTCATATTAGGCATTCAAAGTCAATATGGCGTTTTGATGCTGGTGATGATTGGATTTACTTTTTTACTAGGTCTTTTTGGAAAAATCAAGGCTGGAACTGCCAACTTTGCACTTGCTTCTTTTTTAATTCTTGGCGTTGGGAGTGTGTTTATTGAGCAAATGGGGCATGCTACCATTGCTTTTGGAGCCAAGGCAGTCTCCATTGTTATTTTCATTTTTATAGCCATTAGTGCCATTGGTACCATCATCAAAATCTTATTCGGCTTAGGTGGCATTGTGCTACTCATTTATGCCTTAGGCTATATTTCCAATTCCAATGAGCTTCCTCGTTTTGAAAATGAGGAAGAATTAGTTTATGATGACCAAAGTAGTGACTCAACTACAGTAGATCAAGATGTGAAAACAGAAGAAAAACCGAGTGATTTACTTCGTTCTCATGCTAGAAGCTGGCGGGATTTACAATTTAATCGATATCAAGGAAAGTTAGAGGTTTGGGAAAACGATTTTAAGCATGCAAAACAAAATCGTGAGAAAATTAGGGTGCGAAATGCCCGAAGTAGCCAAATGTATTGGCGACAAATCTACCAAAAACTCATTACACACGATGCCGAGCAACTTGATCGCGTACTAGAAAACTTCATAACCATAGGACGAGATCAAAAGTTAAATCAACTCGAGTTTGCCCAAATGGTAGTGAGCTGCATACAGGATATTCCATATGTATTGATTTATGCTGATCCATGCAGCGAATTGGCCAATGAAAGTGCCGAATTACAAGCGCTTGCTAAAAAACACGCGTGTAAAGGACCAGTAAAATATGGCTTACAATCTCCCACAGAGTTTATGTATAATTTAAAGGGAGATTGCGATACTCGTACCGTATTTTTATTTACCATTCTGAGTAGATTGGGGTACAAAGTATGTATTTTAAATAGCGATGCCTATGGGCACTCAATGTTTGGCATTGACATTTCGGGCAAAGGAAAGTACAAGGATTATCGCGGTAATCATTATTATTTTTGGGAAACCACAGCGAAAGGCTGGGATATTGGGGTTCTCCCACCTGAAATGGGACAAGTACAACATTGGGATGTGATTGTTGCCAATTAAAAATAGATTTTTTAGTAGTTGTTAGAAAAGCCAACAGTTTTACAGAGATGTGCTAAGGTTACACGAAAAAGCATTAATTTTAGATGATCTCACAAATTTGAATGACTCTTGACCTAAAATATTATGAATTCGAAACTCATTATCCTTTCGTTGCTTGAATTAGGCCTAGCGATATTGCTTGGAGTGATGGTATTATACGCTGCCTATAGTATTCTGAATCAAATGGTATTCAAAAAGTACAGCATTAAGAAAGATAATTTGGCTTTTGCCATTCTAGCCTCGGCAGTCTTATTTTCTGTTGGTAACATTATGGAAGGATCAATCGAACCCATTGCAGACGTAATTCGCCAACTCAGTGGCGCTTATGATAATCTTACGACTATAGCATTTCAGTCCATCAAATATATTTTAATGTTTTTGCTGATTGGGGTAGTGTTAGCGTTTATCATTAATGCCATTTCCATCAAACTATTCACAACACTTACAAAAGTAAACGAGTTTGAAGAAATCGCCCAAGACAATATTGCTCCCGCTATAGTGACAGGTGCGATTGCCATCATTATCTCTATGTTTGCAAAAGGCCCTGCCGTGCAATTGATGCAAGCAATTATTCCTTATCCTGAGCTTCCAGGTATATTGTAAACAATATGTAAAGCCTTCTCCAAAATTTGGATTTTAGGTTGGATAAACCCAATTTGCGGATGGAATGGCCGAACATACCGTTAAACATTTGAGTCCACAAACTACAATTGATGCCTGATGGTGTAGGTAATACATAATTTGATAAACGTCATCACTTTCTATCCATTCGAGTCATTCACAAGCATATAAAATACAAGGCTAAAAAATCGGAAATACTTCAAGTAGATAGTTAACAGCTTATTGATTGAGTTTATCAATTCATTAACAGCTTTGGTATTATTCTTTCAAGTATAATAAGATAGGAAGTGGTACATAACTTTTCTTTTCCATATCCAATTTGCTACATTTTTTCTATTGATTTCATTCAACTAAACATTTATTTCCATGTTTAAATCCATTACTTATTCCATTTCATTTGCACTAAGCTTGCTAGTTATCATGAGTGTTACTCCAACTCAAGCACAGGAAAAAATTTCATTGGGAAATCATAATGGCATTTCCGTTTCTTACACCATTCAGTTCTTAGGCTCTATTGAAAAGAAAAAAGCAGACAAGAGTAGAGATGAATATCAAATTACAGTCTGGACTGTTAACAATACTGGAAAAGATATCTTTTGCACCTCGTCCAGCACAGGAGGAGCTCGCGTGGCGAATGCCAAGTCTACTCGGAAAACAGCAAGAGCAGCAGCAATTAATGCGCAATTGATTACGACACAAGGAAATTCATTATTTGTATTTAGACAAGGCGCTACCTTGCAGGGAACTGCTAAGATTAGAACACAAAAAGGAGTAGAGCCAGTAGTTACTTACGATCAAGCGTGTAATTTCCAAGCATTGGCTAACTACGATATTCAGGCCAGTGCTGGTTTAGTGAATGGCAGCTGGAAAGTAGAAAATGGAACGACTGCCATGCAATTGACTTTTATAGCTGGTACAGACGGAGCAGAAGCCACCATTAATCAGCAAGCGCCAGATGGCAAAATCGTAGTTTGGTACAGAGTTGGACCAAAAACATTCCAGCGTGCGCTTTCAGGCTCTTCGAAAAACTTAAATGATGCTACAGTTGATGCCAACCAAACCTATACGGCTAAAATTACGTTCATCGGCATGAATCGAATTCAGTATACCAACACCGAAGGAATTACCATCAACTGGATTAAACAATAGAACTTGTTCAACATTTAACAGTTTTCCAACACAACAAATTGAACCAAATGCGTTGAAATAAAATTTTATTGGTAAACTTGGGAGGGCAAAAGCCCTCTTTTTTTTAGTTAGAGTACTGAGGTCATCTCACTGAAGATGACCTTGATTAATT
>JBMYQA010000455.1:0-3415 GCA_049600855.1 Flammeovirgaceae bacterium
TTGTGGGAAAACGTGATTCAAACAGCCTCTAAGTGCTAGTTCATTTCTTTCAGGCGGTGTGAATATAGTGAATATAAAATTTGCCTTTCATGATTTTCCATGAAAGGCAAATCTATCAATGCTTAGATGGACTGTTGCAGCTAAGATACTAAGGATTAAGAGCCTTTTCGATCAATCAAAAAGGAGAATCCGATGTTTAATAGAAAGTCGGTAGCCGCATCATTCATTCCAATGCCTGCGGCAATATCTAATTGGTATTTGCGGGCAAAAACGTAAGCCAAACCGCCATCGACTCCCCATTGAAAAGCATCCACCTCATGTAAATAAAAGCTGAAAACTTCTGCAAACGCACTTAGACTTGAATTGATGGTATAGTTATATCCCAAATTCGAATTCCAAGTCCAATGGTTTTCGGCAAAGGTGCCTCCAATATTGTAGTGTATACTGCTGTTTGCTGAAAAGAACTTTTCTACAATTAATAAGCCAAATACAGTAGGATGATCGGGGCGGAAGTCCTCGTTGGCAGTAAAGGGTAAACCTGTAATGTTGAGTAGAGAAACTCTCAAGGCAGGATCACCTTTTTCCACTAATAAAGTCTTGAAACCCACATTTAATGTGGATAAACCGTGATTTCGAAAATTCGGATCATTTGGGCGAACTGTGTTGGTCATTAAATAATCCATGCCTGCTCTTACTTCAAACCGTTTACTGATTCCATACCGAAACATGGTGTTGGGTAACGATGAAAAATGCAAGGTAGTAGTTGTATTGGGTGAGGTATCTTGCGACTCGTCAAAAGAATAAAAATAACCCAATTCGCCTGTTAGGGTTCCTTTAGGAACAATGTATGAATTAAACCCAACACTTGGTCGATCGGTACTGACCGTATGTTGCGCATGAATCAAAGTAGGTGTTGATAAAAGAATGGTGAATAAGAAAAATGAAATTCGCATGATGGTCATAAGCTGAAAGTTGCTATTGTTGAATAATCCCATGAATCCCTAAATTCAAGCAATCTGATGTCACAAAATCATTTTGTAACGGATTACTAGAATTTAATCCATTAGCGTGAAATGCATCATGATTGAGGATTTGATCAGGAAAAAATAAATTAATGTTAGACAAGTTCTATTATAAAAAATGAATATGTTAAACAAACTCGTAAGTTAGTTTTACTACAAACGAATATTTATGTCTTAACTGACTACCTAAAAAACTAGAATAAAATGCGTATTGTTTTGTTATTTTTAATAATGGCCTTATTGAGTTGCCAACCACAATCGGCGGAAGATACACCTGTTGTTTCAGCCATTGGGCGTGTAATCAAGCTGGATGATCAATTAGATGCGATCATTGATTCAGCATCGTTTGAGTTGCTTGGAACGGGCTATACATGGGCAGAAGGGCCTGTTTGGATTGAATCGGAACAAGCTTTGTTGTTTTCGGATGTGCCCAATAACACCATTTTTAAGTGGACGGAAGGGAATAAGGTGAAACCATTTTTAACTCCATCGGGTTCCACTGATTTTGTGGAGAAAGCCTCTAAAGAAGGAGCTAATGGGCTAATTTTAGATGCGGCTGGAAGATTAATTCTATGTCAGCATGGCGATCGTAGAGTAGCGCGATTGAATGCCAGTTTTAAGGAACCAACAGCTGAGTTTGAGAGTTTAGCAACTGCTTTTGAAGGGAAACTGTTCAACAGTCCCAACGACATCGCGATGAATAAAGCGGGTCAGTTTTTCTTTACAGACCCGCCTTACGGTTTGGAAAAAGAGGCAGATCGTGAGCTAAATTTCCAAGGTGTATATCGGATTGACACGACAGGCGCCGTAGTGTTATTGACCGACAAATTATCTAGGCCAAATGGAATTGGGTTATCTCCTGATGAGTCGGTATTATATGTGGCTAACTCTGATCCAGAAAAAGCCATTTGGATGGCTTATGACTTAGATTCATTAGGTAATATTCGCCATGAACGTGTTTTTTACGATGCCACTCCGGAAGTTCTTAAGGCACGGGGGTTACCTGATGGCTTAAAGGTTGATCAGAATGGAAATGTTTTTGCTACAGGCCCTGGCGGGGTGTGGATATTTTCACCTGAAGGAAAACACTTGGGGACAATTTCAATTTATGGAGTACCAGTAGCAAATTGTGCATTCAATGCAGAGCAATCTGAATTATTCTTAACGGCTCAAAACTTACTAATTAAAGTGAGTTTAAAATCAAATAAATCCTAAATAAATTCGGTTTTTAGTTTAAAAAGATACTTTAAGCTAAAAATTAAGGTTATAAATGAGGATTTAGCCTTGAAATTGCATCATAAAGGAAAGTAACTACGGATATTAAATTGAACGTAAACATCATGAACTTGTCGAGAAATCTATTCATCATTTTACTGTTTTGGGGAGGGTTTGCCCAAGCTCAAGACTCCAAAGTCAACTCAGGAATTATAGAATATGAAAAAGGAAACTACAAAAAATCCTTAGAAGCACTGAATCAAGCGTTAAAGCATCCAAGTATGCTAAAGACAAAAAACCAACCGAGAGCATATTATTACCGATCCAAAGCATGGTTAGGTGCAGCTAACAAGGCACTGGTAGATCGAGATGTGACGTGGTTAACCGCTAATCCTAAAGCAGTGTTGCATGCTTATGAAGATTGTCAGCAAGCTGAAAAACGAGACAATGGCAAATGGACAGAGGAAATTAAAGCCCACTATTCAACGCTTCGAATCAGCATCATGCAGTATGGTTTAGCAGGTTTAACCACCTTACAGCGCACCAAGGATGAGGCGCAAAAGCAAGAAGCCTATACGGAAACCATGCAATACTTCAAGGTGGCTGCTGCAATACAGGATAATGATTATGTAGTGTATGATATGATGGCTCAAGCAGAGTCGGCTCGGAAGTTTGCTAGCAAGGAAACCCTCACTTATTCTAAACAGGCAATTGAACGCTACCACAAGCATAAACCAACAACTCCTGATCCCATCTTTGGCTATGCTTACTATCGCAAGGCGCTTGTGGAGCGGTATACATTGGAAGAATTAGAAACCGCTTGGAATACAGTGCGTGCTGGCATTGATTTTCTAAGTCAGGAGCGTGAGCGAGCGCAACGCATGGCCGATCTTAAACGAAGAGAGGTGGTGATACGGAAGATGAAACCTGTACAAAAGGATTTGGAACGCTTTGAGTTAGATATTTTACTAAACTCACCTGATTTAAGGGATGTAGCATTGAAAAAGTTTGAAAAAGCGATTCAAGATGAACCCACTAACTATAACATTCATTTAGCCTATGCGAGTCTTTTGCCCAGATATCATTAATAATCGTGTCGTTATATTTAGACTCGGCCTTTGTCCGCTACTATTATGAAGAAAGGTATGCGAAATTAGAAAGACAAATTAGTTTTGCTA
>JBMYQA010000456.1:0-3409 GCA_049600855.1 Flammeovirgaceae bacterium
CCATTAAAATACGAAATCATGTACCAAAATAAGCCAAATGAGTTCGTTTAGCCACCTAACACTTAGATGTCTGTCGTGTGCGACCCCAGCTTCCATCGACATGACAAAAAATCCTTGTTTTGCAGAATAGCAAGCATTTTTTCCAAAGTGAGACTAGTAAAATGGAGGGATTCAGAAAGTCGTAAGAGATACGGAGGCGATGCCATAACGCGGTTTCCAGCCTTTTAAAATGGAGGACTTCCGAAAGGAGCAACAAACCCTCATCATTAATATTCAGATGTTTCCAACCTTTTAAACTGGACCGACCTGGAAGGGGACTTCCGAAAGACACACACGCGCACAATTATCAAAACATCAACGTTTTCAACCTTGTAAAATGGAGGACTTCCGAAAGTGGTTACGGAAACCCGAGCGACAGCGACAAATTGTTTCCAACCTTGTAAAATAGAGGATTTCCGAAAGCAGTTTCAAAATTTAATACGTCGCAATATGAAGTTTCCAACCTTTTCAACTGGAGGACTTCCGAAAGTTGTTGTAATTGATGGAGCAAATGGATTGAATGTTTCCAACCTTTTCAACTGGAGGACTTCCGAAAGAGATTCCCTTCTTAACTACTTGAAAAAGAATGGTTTATAAGACTTTTATTAACATTTATTAAGTTAGTTAATCCGATTTTGTAAACTATTGATAATCAAGTTGTTTCAATTTGAAATTCACTAAAAAGTGCGATTCAAGAAAGTTGACAGGTCTACACGCACTTGCTTTTTTTGAAGGTTCGTATAGGCTCAGCCGTTCTAACGCAGTTATTTGTTTAGGCGAATATGCTAAACGGACGTTTAAACATGACTTTTTGCGTATGGGCAATTCAAATGTCAAGGAACTGCTTACAAGATACGCATCAATTTTATGAAAGTCAACCGAAAGGCGAGACAGGTATGCGGGATGAAGTGGCATCACCCTACAGCTGCACGGCCAAGATGTTGACGGCTTGGTTTTTGCCTTTCAACAGGACTTGCCCAATTTCGCTGAGTGTAAAGGCATGATGTTGCGGCAAGGCATTCACCAATACCTCAGAAACCAGCAGGTTTTGTTGGTATTCATTGCATTTATTCTGAATGCGCGCAGCCGTGTTGAGCGTATCGCCGTGGTACGCAATTTCGCGTTTGATTTCCCCAACTTCCGCTACAGTCACTCGGCCGAGGTTTGCGCCTGCTTTAAACTCAGGCAATAAGCCGTATTTGGTGAGGTAATAGCTTTTTTTAGCCTCCAAACGATCTTTAAAGGCAAAATAAGCCATGAGGCAATTGGCATTTGCCAAGCCCTTTTCCTTCTCCCAAGTGAGCACCACTTCATCGCCCACGTATTGATACACCTCTGCTCGGTAAGGAATCACTGCGTCAATATCTTTAAAGCAATCTTGCACTAACTGGCTGTATTTGATGTGCCCCAGCTTTTCGGCGATGGTGGTGGAGGCGCGCATGTCCAGAAACATGAAAATGCGTTCGGTTTCTTTGGGCTCATAAAATTCGCCCAGCATGATTTTGAGTAGGTTGCCAGGGCCAAACTTCTTATCCACCTCCTTAAAAAATTCAATCAGCCAGCCAATCAGAAAGCAGTAAATGATGACCACCAAGGCTTCTCCTGAGCTAAAATAATCCCAAAATAAGAGCGTGTTAGGATCGACGGAAAAGGCAAAGGCATAGGCCTGAAAGCCCAAGGCGATCAGTAAAAAAATGGTGAGCATGTACCCAACGGCGGCAATTAAGATGGTTTTGCCAAAGGACATTTTTTTGGATACCAACTTTTCGAAGAGGTATTCATACGAAGCAAATAACACCCCTGAAATGGTACCGACGAGTACTTGAAAAAATACATTGTCAAGTACTTCGAAGGAATAAATGCCCTGCCGATCGACCAGCTCTTGCCCAAACTCTCGGAGGAAGGTTAATAAAGCAAACGCGAAGATCCAGACAATGATTTGACGGGTAACGATGCGCAGGAATTTGTGGCGAATGGTTATCATAACTCACTGACTTCATCCGCTCGTTGAACCTTGCCCATTTGCTTCAAACCCCATGCACTCATGGCATCGATGACGGGAAATAAGCTCTCGCCGTGTTCGGTGAAGGAATATGCAACGCGTGGCGGAATTTCAGGGTAAATGACCCGATTGAGGATGCCATCGGCTTCTAACTCCCGCAATTGCTTGGTGAGCATTTGCTTGGTAATTCCCTCAATTCCTTTTTGGAGCATGCCAAAACGATTTGCGCCTTTGCGAATCAAAAAAATAATGATGGGTTTCCACTTCCCCCCGATTTTGCGCATGCAATAGGTGACGGGGCAATCAGCGTGTTCGATCTTTTGTGACATATGAGTGATTGATTATCCGTAAGCGTTCCTTTTTTGTGACTCGTTGAACCTTGCGTAGCTCATGCAAATTAAAGGAAAAAATACGGCAATGGAACGAATCCTTCCCTGAAAGTCGGTGCATGCCCGTGGAAACTAGCGGCTTTCAACCTTTTAAACTGGCCGCCATGGAATGGAGGACTTCCGAAAGATTCACTTTTCAAACCTTATTTAAGATGAGAAGTTTCCAACCTTTTAAAATGGAGGGCTTCCGAAAGAAGTTATTGAAGTTACAATAACAAAAGTAGATGTTTCCAACCTTGTAAGATGGCCGCATGGAATGGAGGAATTCAGAAAGGGCGTTGAAGCCACGACCTACAGTGCTAACTTGTTTCCAACCTTGTAAAATGGAGGACTTCCGAAAGTTTAAGGTAGCGGCACTACAGAAAGAGGTTAAAGTTTCCAACCTTTTCAACTAGAGGACTTCCGAAAGTCTTACTAATGCATTGGGAAATGTATCTCCAGAGTTTCCAACCTTGTAAAATGGACCGACCTGGAAGGGGACTTCCGAAAGAATGACTCTTTGTCGTTAGGCAACGGAACATAGTTTCCAACCTTTTCAACTGGAGGACTTCCGAAAGGCGTATGTCCCATTTAGGAACACACCCTGTAGAGTTTCCAACCTTGTAAAATGGAGGACTTCCGAAAGTTAGAGTAGACGGAATGGCCAGACTGACTGAAAGTTTCCAACCTTGTAAAATGGAGGACTTCCGAAAGTAGAAAAAAAACTCTCACAAAAAGAGTTAAACAGTTTCCAACCTTGTAAAATGGAGGACTTCCGAAAGGGTGAGAGAAATGCGGCTGCTGCAGAAGTACAAGTTTCCAACCTTGTAAAATGGAGGACTTCCGAAAGAATCCATCATGGAACTTCGTAGCCCATTCAAAAGTTTCCAACCTTGTAAAATGGAGGACTTCCGAAAGACCTTATGACACTGACTTGAGTACTATTCAAAGTTTCCAACCTTGTAAAATGGAGGACTTCCGAAAGAGGCTCCCTTATTAA
>JBMYQA010000457.1:0-3397 GCA_049600855.1 Flammeovirgaceae bacterium
TCACGTTTTCCCACAAGCTCAACTCCTATAATTACCATAAACACACAATAAGCTACTTTTAGGCTGACTCTAACCCATTTTTAAACTCAATACTTACTATTATGCAATGGAAGAACATTACTCTTCTTTTATTCCTACTTTCCTTTGTTTTTCAAACAGAAGCTCAACGTAGAAAACGGCGAGGAACCAATACAACGACCCAGCAACAAGTAAGCACGAAAATTCCAGAAAAAGTTTATGAATCGTTAAAATGGCGAAATATAGGGCCATTTCGGGGAGGAAGGTCTTGTGCAGTCACTGGTGTAGCTGGAAAGCCCAATTTATTTTATTTTGGCTCGACAGGCGGTGGCATCTGGCGCACAAAAGATGGCGGCGGTACTTGGGAAAACATTTCAGATGGCTTCTTTGGTGGCTCAATCGGTGCTATAGCTGTGAGTGAATACGATAACAATGTCATTTATGTGGGTGGTGGTGAAAAAACAGTTCGCGGAAATGTCTCTTTTGGTTATGGGGTATGGAAATCTACAGACGCTGGAAAAACGTGGCAACAAATGGGCTTAAAAGCGTCTCGTCACATTGCGCGTATCCGCATTCATCCTAAAAATCCCAATTTAGTCTATGCCGCTGTACTTGGAAATTTATTCGCTTCATCAGAAGAAAGAGGGGTATATCGCAGCAAAGATGGTGGCCAAACTTGGGAACGCATCTTGTTTGCCAATGCGGATGCAGGCGCCGTAGATTTATTGCTTGATCCAAATAATGCTAGGGTGGTTTATGCAACGACTTGGCGCATAAGAAGATCTCCATATAGCCTTTCTAGTGGTGGCGAAGGTTCTGGACTTTGGAAAAGTACAAACGGTGGCGATACTTGGACGAATATTTCCAGAAACGATGGCCTTCCTAAAGGGGTTTTAGGCATTTCAGCCATTGCCGTTTCTCCGGTGAACTCAGAACGCGTTTGGGCCATCATTGAAGCAAAAGATGGTGGCGTATTCCGATCAGAAGATGCAGGAAAAACGTGGAAGAAATTGAATGAAAGTAGAGCATTACGCCAACGTGCTTGGTATTACACGCGTATTTATGCGGATACGCAAGACGAAGATAAAGTTTACGTCATGAATGTGCGCTACCACAAGTCTACAGATGGCGGCAAAACCTTTAAACCTTACGTTGCTCCACATGGCGATCACCACGATTTATGGATTGCCCCTGAAGATCCCAATCGCATGATCATTGGCGATGATGGCGGAGCACAAGTCAGCTTTGATGGTGGAGAAAATTGGTCTACCTATTTGAATCAACCTACGGCACAATTTTACCGCGTCACTACTGATAACGCTTTCCCTTATCGCATTTATGCGGCTCAGCAAGATAACTCTACGATTCGCATCAATCACCGTTCTTCTGGTGGTTCCATTACAGAAAGTGATTGGGAAAGTACTGCTGGTGGAGAAAGTGCGCACATCGCTCCCGACCCAAAAAATAACGATATAGTTTATGGCGGTAGCTACGATGGCTTTTTAACTCGAGTGGATCATGCTACCAAACAAGTTAGAGCGGTGAATGTTTGGCCAGACAATCCAATGGGACATGGCGCAGAAGGAATGAAATATCGCTTTCAATGGAATTTCCCCATCTTCTTTTCACCGCATAATCCAAATAAACTTTATACCGCCTCAAATCACTTGCATGTGAGCGAAGATGAAGGGCATACGTGGAAAATCATCAGTCCCGATTTAACTCGAAATGATTCTACCAAACTCAAATCTTCGGGAGGACCAATTACCCAAGACAATACTTCCGTAGAATATTACTGCACCATATTTGCCGCAGCTGAATCGCCACGAGAAGAAGGGCACATCTGGGTGGGTTCTGATGATGGCTTAGTTCACTTAACCAAAGATGGCGGCAAGAATTGGGAAAATATCACGCCTAAAGAAATGCCTGAATGGACCATGATTAACAGCTTGGAAATCAGTCCTTACCAAGATGGCGCTGCTTACATTGCTGCAACGGGTTACAAACTTGGAGATTTTGCTCCCTACTTGTATAAAACCACGGATTATGGAAAGAGTTGGACTAAAATCACCAATGGCATTCCAGCAGAACACTTCACTCGTGTGGTTCGTGCTGACCCAAAGCGTAAAGGATTACTTTATGCAGGTACAGAAACGGGCATGTATGTATCTTTTGATGACGGTGCAAATTGGCAAGCCTTTCAGTTGAATTTACCGATTGTCCCGATTACGGATTTAGCCATTAAAAATGACAACCTCATTGCCGCTACGCAAGGGCGCAGTTTGTGGATAATTGATGATTTAACAGTATTGCATCAAGCGCAAAAAGAAATTGCTGAGAAGGCCTTCCACCTTTATCAGCCCATGCCAAGTTACCGCATGCGAGGGGGCCAATGGGGAAATAGTAAAAAAGCAGGAACCAATCATCCAGGAGGCGTGATGGTTCATTTCTACTTGAAGGATAAGCCTGACTCTACAACAACAGCTTCCATTGAGTTTTTAGAAGCCGATGGCACCTTAATTCGCAAATATGACACGAAATCGAAAACGCCTGGAGAGAAATTCACCTTAAAAGATAGTGCGAATGTGTTTACTTGGAACATGCGCTATCCGAATGCGAAGAAGTTTAAAGGGATGATTTTATGGTGGGGTAGCACCTCAGGACCTCAAGCTGTTCCCGGAAAATATAAAGTCCGATTAACCCTAAATGGCGAAAGTCAAGAACAAGCATTTGAGATTTTAAAAGATCCCAGAAATCCATCTACGCAAGCAGAGTTGCAGGCTCAGTTTGATTTTTTAATGGATATTCGCAATAAATTGAGCGAAACCCATCAAGCCATCATTGATATTCGTGAAATCAAAGGACAAATGAATGCCATGACGAAACGCATTCAGGCTGATAGTACTCAAAAAGAGGTCATTGAGATGGCTAAGGAGATCAATAAACAGCTATCCGCCATTGAAAAAACCTTATATCAAACCAAAAATCGAAGTGGGCAAGATCCATTAAACTTTCCCATCCGTTTAAACAACAAGCTTGCACACATCGCTTCGCTTACCAGCATGGGAGACTTCCCTCCTACGCAATCGTCGATTCAAGTAAAAGAGGAATTGGTAGAAGCAATCGATGCTGAATTGGCGAAATATCAGAAAATTGTACAAGAGGAAATCCCTAAGTTTAATCAATTGGTAAAACAAAAAGCGATTGATGCCATCATTATCCAAAGTGGTGATGACGTGAAATCGCCAAAATAATCTCCTTAAAGAAGCAATGCATCGTGTTTATATCCTGAGCGCTATGCGTTGCTTCATTCCTACTCTACCCTTAAATCTGCTATTCAAGGCTTCTGAGCCTTGAATCCATCATCGAAAGTTTCCTA
>JBMYQA010000458.1:0-3377 GCA_049600855.1 Flammeovirgaceae bacterium
TAAATTATCCATAAAAACTTCCCAAGTACCCGCTTTCGCTCCTTTTAACCAATACCTTAATACACGATATTTAGAGGTTTCTGACAGTAATAAGTAGTCTTCTGATTTGGATAAGACCAGCCCATTGGCAAAATAATTTCCCTCAGATAGTGTTTGGATGGTGTTGGTTTTGGGATGATAACAATAGACACCTCCTGTCTTTTCCAATTCTAAAATGAGTTTATTAATGTATTTGGGCGAAGTGGTATGGGTTGCTGAAAGGTTGGCAAAGTAGATTTTACCATCTGTTGCTATGGTTAAGCCTGAACCCATCAGTATGGGACGGTTTTGGGCATCTTTTTGTACAAGTGGAATGATTTGTCGATTAGGCGTGATTTTGACGAGCCCTGTACCTTGTATTAAGGCGATTAAATTTCCCGATTGGTCAAATTCCATTCCAGTTACCCAGCCCGAAGTGTGAAGAAATACACGCATTTGTCCTTGAGGCGTGAATTGAAGAATGGCTCCTTCTGAAAAGTTTGTTTCACCACGATGAACCCCACAATACAGATTTCCTTCTTGATCGTAAGCAAAGTCTTCTGCCCCATTCCAACCCTTCAAATCAAGCTTAACGCTATTGGAAAGGTGGTCGTTGAGTTGCAAAGCTCCTGTAAATTCAGGTTTGCTTTGGGGAGTCCATGCAGTAGGCTGAATGGAACAGCTATTCAATGCGATGCCACCAATGAAAAGCGCGAGCAGCACGAAAAAAGCCCAAGTGATTTTTTGAAAAGTCTTCATTGTTCATGAGTTATGGATGAATAATGAGACAAAGCTAGTGGGCTAAAAAATGGTTGTCATTTACATAGGTAAAGAAAACAAAGGCTATGCTTTTTTCTCGAAAAGCTTTCGGCGAATTCGACTCAATTGAGTTGCGCTGATCCCTAAATAAGAAGCGATGTGGTACTGTTTAATTTGTAATTCTAAGGTAGGGAATTCTTCTCTGAAAATGAGGTAGCGTTTATCTGCATCGCATAAAGCCATTTCGAGCTCTTTCTTTTCCTTATCTAAAAAGTAGTATTCGGCAATCTTTCTTCCGAGTCGCTCAAATGCATGATAGTTGGCATAGCGTTGTTCAATATCCTCAAATGAAGCTACCCATAGTTTACAAGGCGAGAGTGCTTGTTGTGCAATCTTATTTTTTTGTTTGGTGAGTAATGAGGTATAAGCACCAATAAGAGTCGGCCCTACAAAAAATTGCTTGTTGTATTCTTTCCCTTTCTGATTGATAAAAAACGCGCGCACAACTCCTGTTTCTAAGAAGCCAATTGTTTTGGCATATTTCCCTGCTTCGACAAAAAACTCCCCTTCAGCTAAAGTACTTGGCCTAAATATTTTCACCAGCTCTTGCCTGATTTCGTCAGTAATAGGACTAATAGTTTGGAGGTATTCGAAGAGTTGTTGCATGGAAATGGAATGTGAACAGGCTGGTTTTGAGTTAGTATGCGTGTTGATGTACTAAAATAGTAATCTGTTTAATGCAATCCTAATTGCAATTCATGTTGAGGAGAGCTTGGCAACTGAATAAACTTGTAAAGCCATTCCTCCATAATTTTTGGGAGAGTTTCTGGAAGCAGATTCCCTTTTTTCATGTTCTCTAAGCAATAATGTTTCATTTGCTGTTTTTCTTTTGTTTCTTGTAAATGCATGGCAATAGTTTACTAATCAAGCATTTATGAGTTTCGAATCCTATAAAATATTATTCTTTCTCATCCACCTTACGAGTATCATTGCCTTGGTGCTTCATATTGGTATCAAGGAAGATGGTTTTGATGTGAAAACCAAGCGTTTATCTAAACAGGGAAAGATTGCAACAGGTATTGAAGCGATGACCATTATTGCCTTTGCTATTTTCGTGTATGTATATGATGATTTATGTAACCTATCCAGCCTGTATTTAGGCTTTGGAATCACCCTAGCTACGTTTAGTGTACCCTTTCTGTCTACTTGTCATATCAAACATTCTAAAGCTAGAATTAAATTAAACTTTGCTGGCTTTGTAGCAATCTTAGTTGGCTTTAGCGGTTTTTTAACTTCTTTTGTCTGGTTTTTTGATCGGAATACAGGCTCGACAGTAAGTACAGATATGATTGATAATTACATCAGTATTCTGGGACAATTTATTGCGGGAACGTCTGCTTTAATTGCGTTTTCGGGCACAACAATAGAAACGAAGCAAGAGAAAAATGACAAAGGCAAACCGATTCCTGTTACACGCTTAACGGATTTGGGAAAGGTGGCGATTACGGTAATCGTGATTGGTTTTGCGGTCGCTATTATTGATTTTAATTTAGATAATGCCGAAAAAAAACGCGTCAATTCAGAAGTAGATGAGATTTTACATCAAGCGCAATCCATATCTAAAAACTTAGACGGAGCCAATGAGTTTTTAACCGATAGTTTACTTCCTAGAACCGAACAATGGTTAATGGTGTTAAGCGATAAGGTTGATGAAATTGAAGATTTAGATCAAAAGCTTATCGCCGTACAAAACGACTTAACTTCGGTGGCGAAGGCTAAAAAAGTTGAAACCTTAAGAGCAAGGTTAGCTGAATATAATACGTCCATTATTGCCCTAAAACGGCAATTAAATGGGGTGGCAAAAGCTTCTTCGATCAATCAATTAGATAAAAAAATGGCATCGCTAGAAGCCAAGTCAGAAGCGATCCGTAAGCAATTGAGCAATGTGGCAAAAACAGAAGCGGTAAATCAGATCAGCCAGCAAATGCGTGAAATTACGGCTTTGAAAAGTGTGATTAAAAGCTATCAAACCGAAATCCAGCAGTTGAAGCAGCAATTAAAGCTGGTGGCGAGTAAACAAGATGTGGAAGCCCTAAAGCTGGAGATTCAAAAGCTTCAAATGCAACAAGATTCGTTGAGAAAATGAGGAACGTCCTATGGCTTTTAAGCGATCGGACTGAGGGAAAGTAAATCAATGTCTACAGCACTTGCATTTTCAAAATTAGCCCAATAATGCCCAATAATCTCTTCTTGAATTAAATCAATGACGATAATGAGCGTTACATTTGGGATAGAATCAGCAAAAGTGATGTACTCAAAGGTTCCTTCAATAGTTCGAGAAGCGCTGGTGATTTTTCGTAAGGTAGTCAACGTTTCCTCAACAACACGCTGACGAAATAACTCCTGTATATAAGGCCAAATGTATACCGATCGAAGTTCAAACGGGGAAACATCAACTTGTTGTGGATTGAAGTAATTGTTGAATTCTATTTCTGACAGTTCTCTGATCATTTGTGAAAAGAGTAGCTTGGCTTTTGGGCTAATTGAATTTACCTATACGAGTGTTGATCACGCATGGTTTGTTATAGGAAAAAGAGGTG
>JBMYQA010000459.1:0-3345 GCA_049600855.1 Flammeovirgaceae bacterium
CTAATCGACCAAATCCCATGGGGACTTCATTTCGATTGACCGTATAGATATAAATGCCTTTTTCTAATTGATTGAGTTTGAGTGATACGCGTTTTTTGCCTTTATTTAAAAGGATACTAGCAATGCGTATCGTTTTATTTGATTTCAGCTTGTGTAGAAATACTTCTACTTGACTGGTTTGATTCAACGAAAGCTCCAATTGAGCCTCGTTGACTTTTAATTTTAACCGAACTTTTTTCATGTTTGTATTTTAAGGTTTTGCAATCTGTAGATAAAACCCTTGCGTATTAAAATACCCTACCTTTACATGGAGAAAAATGAAAAGACGATTTACAATGAAGTAAATCGCCACTTATATGCAATTAATAAGGTGTTTCCCAAGTGTTAAGCTCTTGTTGTAGTGCCGATGCAAAGAAGTCCATTCAAGCGGCATGAATGTTGTCCTTTTTTTATACATTTAGAAGACTAAATCATTGCAAGCAAACCAAAATTGTATGAGGAGTGTTATAAAGACCTTTCTATTCCTGCTACTGACCATTTCCGTAGTTAAAGCCCAAAAGATTTTTGAGGGAACCGTGTATGCGAATTCAGCTCAAGTTCCACTTGCAGGGGTCAGTGTGACGGTGAAAGGAGGAGTAGGAGCCGCTATTACGGATAAAGACGGTAAATTTAGCCTGACGAGTTATCAAAAAGCCCCAATTCTGATTTTCAATTACAAAGGTTTGGCTGTTCAAGAGCGTACGTATAAAAAAAAGAAGGTTGCTGAAGTAATGACCATCGCTAAAAAATATTTAGGCGTAACGCATGAAAAACTGAAAACAGCGGAGGAAGAAGAGTTTGTAGGGAATGATAATGTCTTTTTCTTTAGTCAAATTTCCGAGTTAGCCATTAAAGAAGATGTTTTTTATTCTGAAAGTAAGAAACAAACATATCGGGAAATCAGGGCTTTATCGCTCGTGATTCCTGGAGAAATGCTGCCTACAGGTCTCTCCAAATACCTCATTACTTTTGATTTCAAAGATGTAGAACGTGTGCTTAATGCGAGTGATCAAGCCAAATGGGTGAACCCTTTTAATCCTTTACAAAAATCGGATTATGCAACTGCATTAAAGCAACATTGGTTTAAATCAGAGATTTTTTTGTACCGAAACCCCAAAAATGATCGGACAGATGAATTATTTGATGACAAACAATGGGCTAAGTTTCGCAGCTTGTACCAAGCACAGGGCGATTTATTTAAAGATGTCCGTGAGAAATGGCAAAACCTCGAAGCGAGTCAAATCGCTGCCAAGCCTAAGAAAATCAAGCTTCCCAAAAAAGTAACAGATTTAACAACCTTGTGGTTAAGAGTCGATTTAAGAGATTCCCTAAATCAGAGTTTTTTGTCTTATGAACGAGAGATCAGTAAACTATTAATTGAAGCCTACAAACGCGGAGAATTAGTTGGGTACATTGGAGATAAATTGGAAGAACGAATGTCCATCAGTGAGTTCATGGAACGCATGAAAATTCCTTATGTTGATGAGGGAGAAGATTCATTTGATATGGGATTTGGAGGAAGTGACGAAGATGATGGTTGGGGCGGAGGTGATGATGATGCGAATGGGGGAGGGTTTAGAGTGGCAATTCCCATTGAAAGCAGTAACGAAGAATACGATGCAATCACCGAAAATCGCTTTCTATTTGCCAAAGATGAACCTTTATCTACCTTTTCAATTGATGTAGACCGCGCTTCTTACAGCAATATGCGTCGATTTTTAAATGCCAAGCAATTTCCTCCCACAGATGCCATTCGCATTGAAGAGTTAATCAACTATTTCGATTATGACTATCCTAAACCAACAGGGAATCAACCATTTTCAATTTCTACAGAAGTGGCGAGCTGTCCTTGGAATGAAAAAAATCAGGTGGTTCAGATTGGTTTACAAGGTAAGGAGGTGAAAACCGCAGACCTGCCAGCCATGAATCTGGTCTTTTTATTAGATGTGTCAGGATCAATGAGTGCCAAAAATAAACTGCCACTGCTGAAAGAGTCGTTAAAGCTTCTTATGGAGCAACTACGTCCAAAAGATCGGGTAGCGATTGTGGTATATGCCGGGGCCGCAGGAATGGTGTTACCCTCTACGTTTGCCGCTGAAAAAGACAGCATCATTGCCGCTTTTGATAAACTGCAAGCTGGTGGATCAACAGCAGGTGGAGAGGGCATCTTGTTGGCCTATCAAATTGCACGACAGCATTTTATTGAGAATGGAAATAACCGAATCATCTTAGCGACAGATGGCGATTTTAATGTCGGGGTATCTGATAAGGAAGAGTTGGAACAACTGATTGTCGATCAGCGCAACTCAGGAGTTTTTCTGACCGTTTTAGGATTTGGAATGGGGAATTTGAAAGATGCTAAAATGGAAACGCTGGCCGATAAAGGAAATGGGAATTACGCCTATATTGACAAGTTCAAAGAAGCTAAAAAAGTATTGGTACAAGAATTTGCAGGCACCTTATATGCGATTGCCAAAGACGTGAAAATACAAGTCGATTTTAATCCAGCACAAGTCGCGGCTTATCGTTTAATTGGTTACGAAAACCGCAAATTAGAAAATAAAGATTTTGAAGATGACAAAAAAGATGCGGGCGAATTGGGAGCAGGACATACCGTGACCGCATTATATGAAATCGTACCAACGCGCAATGGATTAAGCGTTTCTAAAAAATCAACAAGGAACGCAACCGTAAATTCATCCACCAATCTATTTACGGTGAAACTTCGGTATAAGGCGCCTGATGGAGAACAAAGCCAATTGATCAAACATGCAGTAAATCAACAAGCTATTCGTTCGAACCCATCCGTAAACTTGCAATTCTCGTGTAATGTAGCCCAATTTGGCATGCTCTTGCGTGAATCGCCTTTCAAGGGTTCCACTTCTTATGAGGCATTAATTAAATCTAT
Organism: Flammeovirgaceae bacterium; assembly: GCA_049600855.1. Classification (GTDB taxonomy): domain Bacteria; phylum Bacteroidota; class Bacteroidia; order Cytophagales; family Flammeovirgaceae; genus JBMYQA01. The sequence continues at coordinate 2,948 of JBMYQA010000459.1, forward strand.
TGGAGCCAGTTTGGGAACAGATTCAGAAGGCTATCGCAAGGAGTTTGAGGAATTGGTGAAAAAAGGATTGGGATTATGGCAGTTGCCTTAATACTTCATAACAAAAGTGATGTGATCATTCGCTGGAAATCAGTCGCACGGTGCTGATCTTCAATGTAAATACATTGAGTTTGGAAACTCAACGTACCCAAAGTTGAAGCTAGGAAGCTTCAACTAGCACTTTCAATGTAAACTAAATTATTTAGGCAGATACGAAAAAAGGTTGGTGAACGGCCAACCCTTTTTCATATCGCATATTTTAAATACCACACAGAAAAGTTCAGAAAGAAGTCTATCCAGAAACCTCACTTTGTCATACTAAGTTAGCAGAGTGTTTAACCTATTCTCAAAAAGTTTAG
>JBMYQA010000460.1:0-3344 GCA_049600855.1 Flammeovirgaceae bacterium
TTTCCTTAAATAACTTGGCGAGCCTTTATAAAAGTATGAATAAGTTGGCAGAAGCGGAGCCACTCTATGAGCAGGCGTTGAAGATTAAACGCAAGTATTTGGGAGAAGCACATCCAGAATATGCCATCTCTTTGAATAATTTAGCGGCTCTGTATGAAGAGCGAAAAGCGTATAAAAAAGCCGAACCACTTTACTTACAAGCGCTTTCTATCATTAAAAGACATTTAGGTGAAAAACACCCTAGCTTTGCGACTACCCTGAACAACATGGCCGTATTGTATCAAAGTATGGGCGATTTTGCCCAAGCAGAATCATACTACATTCAGGCCAATCAGAATTTACTGTATCAGATACAGTATTATTTCCCATACCTCAACGAGAGTAGCCGAAAAAGCTTTTGGGATCAGAATTTACGATCAGGATTTGCCAAGTTTTACCGTTTTGCCAAAGCGCGATCGCTAGCTAATCCACAAATATTGGGGCATGCCTATGATTACCGCTTAGCCACCAAAGCATTGCTATTAGATGGCACAGCCAAAATGCGGAATGCGATTCTTAAAAGTAAAGACGATGAGCTCATTAATCAATACAATGCTTGGCTCACCTTAAAGAACTCGATTGCCCAAGCGTACACCTTATCCAAGGAAGAGCTGGCAAAGTACGGGTGGGATGTGGAGCTGCTGGAGCAGGAAGCAAGTCGGTTAGAAACACAGTTATCGCGGCAATCCAGTCACTTTAATCAGGCCACGCGGCCCTATGCAACCACTTGGCGTGATGTGCAGCGTAAGCTCAAGGCAGATGAGGCAGCCGTGGAGATTATTCGGGTACGTAGTCCCAAAAGCGAACAGCCGATACAATATTTGGCTATTGTAATCAAACCGTCTCACACTTCCAACCCTGAGTTAGTAGTGATTGAAGATGGGCAAACACTGGAATCAAAATACATCCTTTATTACCGCAATTGCATCTCCTTTCAAATTGAAGATGCCATTTCCTATGCCAACTTTTGGGAACCCATCGCTGAAAAGCTGCGCGGTGTAAAAAAGGTGTATGTCTCTTCTGATGGCGTGTATAATCAAATTAACTTAGCTACTTTATGGCATCCGCAGACCAATAAATTTTTGGCGCAAGAAATCGATGTTCATTTGGTTACCAACACGAGAGAACTGGTAAATTGGACGAACGAGCAAAGCACAGAACAAGTGGCTTTTTTGTTGGGGCATCCAAGCTACAAGATTAATGATGGCGCAGAATTATTGGCAACAAGTGATACGCGCTCAAGCACGCGAATTGGACAGTGGTTTGAACAGAGTAGTTTTGATGATTTACCGGGCACAGAAGAAGAGATTATCAAAATTGCAGAAGGCTTACAAACCCATGCTTGGCAACTGACCATCAAACTGCATGAGCAAGCTACGGAGGAAGAAGTAAAGCAAATCAGTAATCCAACGATATTGCATATTGCTACGCATGGTTTTTTTATTCCATCTCAAGATGGAGCAGGAGGGGAGCAAGGGCATACCACTGAAAATCCGATGTTGCGCTCGGGATTGGTCTTGGCAGGGGTGGAAAACTATTATTCGGCAAAAGTACGTCCCAATACAGAAGATGGGATACTTACGGCTTTTGAAGCGACTACCTTATTTTTAGATCAAACGGAATTGGTGGTGTTGTCTGCTTGTGAAACAGGTTTAGGAGAAACGAAAGATGGGGAAGGTGTATATGGTTTGCAGCGTGCTTTTAAGGTAGCTGGTGCCAAAACGATTTTGATGAGCCTGTGGAAAGTAAATGATGAAGCCACGCAACAACTCATGGCGGCTTTTTATCAAAACTGGCTAATTTCTAAAGATAAACGAAACGCGTTTCGTCAAGCGCAGCTGCAGCTTCAAGCGCAATTTCCAGAACCATACTATTGGGGTGCTTTTGTGATGGTAGGAGAATAAAAAATGACCGATCTCCTAAAAAAACGCGCATAATTTATCCTTTTTTATGTATCTTAATGGACTTAGTGAGTCAATGGCTTAGCTAAAAATTTCACAAAATATAAATAAACGCTTTATGGCAGAAGAACAAGATCCAAAAGAATCGCAATCTAACGAAGAAACTCAAAAGCAACGGGTACGTGTTTACTTTAATAATATACAATCTGCGGCTTGGGAACATCCTGCAGACAAGGTAGGGATGCGCGCATTAAAAACAGTGCCTGGTGTAGATACGGTATTACGCCTGTTTTTAGACTATATTGCCAATGAGCACGGTTTTAAGCTCTTAGCGCTTGCCGTAGCGGTTCGAGTAAACGAAAAGCAATTTCCAAGACTATACAAATTGCACCTTGAAGCGTGTAAGGTGCTCAATATGGAAACCATTCCCGAACTTTTTGTGACCCAAAATCCCATGTATAATGCGGGGGCAATGGGGATAAAAGACCCTTGCATTCTCATTAATTCATCCATGATTAATGACTTGACCGATGATGAGTTACTATTTGTGATTGGTCATGAATTAGGGCACATTAAGAGTGAGCACATGCTGTACCGAACACTCTTTTTCTTTTTAGATTTGATGATGAAAAACTCACATCGTCTTCCTTTTCCCAAGATTGCTTTAGGAACATTAATGGGCGTATTTTATGCCTTGTTAGAATGGAGCCGAAAAAGTGAATTGAGTTGTGATCGGGCGGGTTTATTGGTCGTTCAAGATCCAGAAGTGGCTGTTCAATTAGTCATGAAACTGGCGGGGGGGAAAAAGCTAGAAGAGATGGATTTAGGCGAGTTCATGCGCCAAGCGGAAGAATACAATGAAAAAGGAACTGTGAATGATAACCTGATGAAGATTTTGCATTTGGTTTCACAAACACATCCCTTCCCTGTTATTCGAGTGTATGAGTTGATGCAATGGATTCGATCGGGAGAGTACGAGAACATTATTAGAGGCTACTATTCCAATGAAGAGGATACCACGCTAGGTGAAGATGCGGAGAAGGCGGCTAATTCTTATAAGAAGGGCTTCCGACAAACCTTTAAGCCGATTGAAGATATGATGAATGACATTAAGGATAATGTGCAAAAAGGAGCCATGTCGGGTAAAAACCCTTGGGAAATCTTTGATGATTTGATGAAAAAGGGGAGAAAGAAAGAAGCAGAGGAAAAGGAGGATTAATCAATTACTTTTCGCGATAACTAAGGGATTAGCTCAACTGATGAGGTAATCCCTTTTACGTTGGATTTTTTGCCGAACAGGAAATCTAAATAGGCTTCTAGTTCGAGTACTCCCTCAGACTAGAAGTATTCAGCAATTCTCACTTTGTCATCTTGAATGATTGCCGTAGTGGAACTATGAAAGAT
>JBMYQA010000461.1:0-3319 GCA_049600855.1 Flammeovirgaceae bacterium
ATTGAAGGCTTCTTCACACTTTTTCGCTCGAAAAAACTAATGTGAGACAAGTTCATAATAAATAATTGTAAAAGGAAAAAGCTACAATTATTAATCGTCCTTCCCATGTTTTATTAACACTTTTTGAACATGCTGATAAAGTTCAAATGCTTCTCCACCCGAAGTTTTATTCAATAGTGTCTTCATTCGCTCTAGCAGCACCATCCAATTCTTATTCTGCTCATCCATCAGTATAAAATATTCGTAGGTAGTATGTAATTCTAGCCAATACGTATGGTGAGCTTGAGCTAATTGAATGGACATTTTAAAATACGAAATAGCCTCCACACTTAATTCCTGCTTTTCATGAACAATTGATGAGGCCAACAGACGAAATAAAAAGGGCTTTGCATAATCATCAGCCCTATCAATGCAACGTAATAACCATTTCTGAGCAGTTTTATACTTCCCTTGCTTAATAAATGTGGTCACCAACAAATATTCGTACCAGTAGGATGAATTAGTTTGGTGCGCATTGATAATTGCTTCCAGAATTTCTGACGATCTCTCTGTCTCTTCATTTGCCCAATCCTGTAATATAAATAAGACTTTTTCAGAAGTACTATTTCTTAATTTATCGGTGTGTGTCTCATAAACTTCATCAATTAAGCTTTTTACTTTATCTGGCTTATTCAGCACCGCATACAGTAACGATGCAAAAACGTAGGCTGTACCAATTGGTAAGGTGCTATTTACTTTTAAAGCGTAATCAATACTTTCTTGTGCATATAACACAGCCTTATTGATGTCCCCAGACATGTAATGTACCACTGTCATCACTCCATAAGCATGCACACAAGGATCAAACCCATAGACGGTATATATGAGCAGGTCATTTTTGGCCTTACTTTCCCGAATTACTAATTCTAATAATATTTTAGCCTGAGCGAATTTACTAATGTTTAAATAGGTTTGCCCTAAAGCCAAGGAAACTGCCATTTTTAATTGATGGTCATCATTCGTTTCTAACCTTTTCAAAATTCGTTCACCAAGTTCTAAAACTTTTTCATCTTCTGCTTTTGATAGGTAATTGGATAAGAGCATCCATTCACTTTTTGCCAGAAAAGAAGCCGTTTCTGTAGAGTGCTGATTACTACTATAGGATTGCAATGAAGCGATCAACTCGTTATTACGCTTTACAACGGTTTCAATCTTTTCGGATCCCCAACCCTGAATTAAGGTAAATACAGGCAACATATTCTCATTCAACACCAATTCATTCTTATACTTCTCAAATCCATCTCCCATTTGGCTAATCCAATGAATTACCTCCTCATTTACACCCAGCGCTTCTTGATTAGCAGAAGAGGCCACTAGCTTTTGAATGGTTTTAATGCCATAGTCTGTAGCTCGACCAAAAGATTGTGCGCCTGCCCAATGACGGGCTACCGTAAAGGGTTCGTTGCTTACTGTGGTGGGGAAATAGGTTTCTAAGCTCTCAGCTAACGTTTGATGTACTTCTTTTTGGCGCGATTGGGTCATGCCACTATAGGCAGCATCCCCTATTAGTGCATGCCTGAAGAGGTAGCGATCCTCATTAATTCGTCTTTGATGAAAAACTAAATCGGCTTCAATTAATTGATTGAGGTCACTCTGCACCATGGCTTCATCTTTTACTGAAGCCTTCACCAATAAATCATATCCAAACTCTCTTCCTATGGTAGCGGCTAATTGAGCCGTTTCTTTGGCAAAACCTAGTCGATCTAATTTGGCATTGAGCAATGCTTGTAAGGTGATTGGAATCGCCTTATCCTCAATATCTGCTACTAATTCATATTGTTGATCTACTAAAGTCAGGTAGCGTTGTTCCAATAACATGTTTGTGAGTTCTTCTACAAACAGGGGAATGCCATCTGTACGCTCCACAATGTAATGCACTGCTTTGGGGGCAATTGCTGCATTCCTCAGCACACTTTTAATCATCGTTTCAATTGCCGAATCGGTCAATGGCTCTAAAGAAATTACGGGAACCTCTGGTAAAATCGCAACTTCTGTTGGACGGGTAGTCATCAACAACATCATTGCAGCTTGCGCCCCTGCTTTCAACAGGAATTCGATAAACTCTTGGCTCGTAGGATCAATCCAATGTAAATCCTCCACGATTAACAAAAAAGGCTTATCCACATCAATGGTAATGACACATTCCTTCAGAATTTCGAATAAGATTCCTTTTTGTTCATCGGGCGACTTTACACTCATTTTAATTCCCGCAGGCAGGGGTAATGAAAACCAAGAACAAAGTACAGGAAAGGCCTCATCTTGATTTACTTTTATCGTAGTAAGTACTTCAGCAAGTCGCTGTACTTCTTCTTCGGCACTTTCGCTGCCTGTTAATCCCCAATGCCGTCTCAACATATTCAGAAAAGGACTCAGGGCACTATTTTGCTGCTCCGGCAAACACCTAGATTCTCGAAATACATGCCCATTCGCCTGTACATACTTTTTAACTTCATGCGTTAGGCGAGATTTTCCAATACCAGCTTGCCCATTTAGCACGACTGCTTGTATGCCCTGTTGCGCTTTTCTCCAATACTCACTAAGAAGAGAAGTTTCTTTTTCCCGCCCAATCATATCACGTTGGATGCTCCACGATTTCAGTGCAGAAAGGGCTTCTGATTGCCGTTCACCTAATAAAGCATAAGTGGGCACCAATTCAACTTCATTTGGAAGCTTTACCGATTTAGCCAATTCAAAATCCAAAAAGGGTTCTAATAGTTTTTTGGCTGTACTACTCGCCAACACACTACCTGACTCTGCTTGATACAACAGTTCGAAAGCAGTGTTGGGCACATTGCCTTCTGGAATCTGATTAGGCAACACTAAGACGGTTCCTGAATGAATGGCAGTTCGTAATTCTATCCGAATGCCATGTGCTTCTTCCAATAAGGCACTCCGTTTTCGCGCATCTGTAATCAGCTCCAAAGCCGTTCTACCTGCTCTTCGGGCATCTGTATCGTGTACTTCAGGATAACCAAAGTAGACTAAAATGTGATTGGACAATCCTCCTGCAAGGTATCCACCATATTTGCTGGAAATATCTTTACAAAGATTTAATTGATCTTTTTCAACCGCGTCAAGTGTTTCTAAATCTAAGCTACTTTTTTGAGCGAGTACCAAATTCAGTTTAATTGCCAATACGGTAATTTGCTTTCGCAATGCAGAAGAAGAACGCGACAGTAAGGTATTGACCATCGTCATATCCTCCTCATCTTCTTCCTCATCAATGATGCCCACACGACCAGCTGCTTGAATACTTCCAATGAGGGTACTAAAATTAATC
>JBMYQA010000462.1:0-3301 GCA_049600855.1 Flammeovirgaceae bacterium
TAACAAAATCCAAAATGGCGAGGAATGTAAAACCTTACAGGGCCAAAATCCAAGAGTTGTGGCGAAAAGTCCTTTTTTCGCGGGTCTTGAATCTTTCTCATTTCTTTCACTCTCCCAATAATGGGACTGCGGTAAAACTGTGGAATATCGAATTTTTTCATATGCGCATTGGGCCGTTGGACGGCAAATGTAATGAATTGGAAATTAGATGTTAGTGCTGATCAATTGGAAAATCTAAAATAAAGTACCTTGCACTTCTTGATTGTAAAAACGAATTGGTTTTAGGTTTAGCTCAAGTGTGGTATTCGCTTTCGCAATAAACTGTTCAGCCAGTTCTGGGCAATGCACATCATCGGGTTCATGCAGAAAAAAGTATATTTCTTGCAAACCTGCACCTTGCCATGCTTTGAGTCGTTCCATCCAAACGTCTAATCGACTAAAATCGGTAGGATGCAAATCATTCCCCACAAATCGGATGACTGCTACAGGACTCGTTAAGCGCATGTGACACACATCTCTTCGGCCAGCTACATCTGTAATCACTGTTGCCACTTGATGCTTCTTCATGGCCTCAAAAACCTGTTCAACGGCTTCGGAGGGCGTGAACCAATCTGGATGTCTAAACTCAATTGAGAGCGGCAACGGAAAGTTTTCTACAAATCGAATTAAATGAGGGGCATGTTTGGGCGAAAAGTGAGGCGGTAATTGCATAAAGCAAATGCCTAATAACGCTCCCATTTCATGAATCGCTAGGGCAAAATCTTCTACCAGGTGATCTACTTTTTGCAAGTTACTTCCAAAATGGCTGATGGATTGCGGAATTTTGGGGCAAAACTTAAAGCCTCTTCCTGCTTTTTCTACCCATTTACGCACGGTGTCTACTGTTGGAATTCGGTAATGCGTTGTGTTTAACTCGATGGTATTGAACTGTTTCGCATAATAAGTTAAAAAATCAGCCGATTTCGTTTTAGGTGGATAGATTTTTCCCACCCAATCTTTGCACCCCCAAGCAGGGCAACCAAAGTAAATCGGTGCCTTTTGTTCAGTAGTAGCTTTTGCCAAAACGTGAGCCGTTTGCGGATGATCAATCGGCAAAGAAAAATCTACTGTTGAGATGTCTGACAGTTTTCCAAATTTCATTCCTTCAAAATTTCTGTTTTTGAGCTGATCTAACCTGAATTTTTTTTAGCGCGATCACATCGCTAAAAAAGGCTAAAAAACTAATATTAGACCAACTCCTTTTATAACTTGCAAATGTAAATGGATGTTTTGACGATTTGCGAAACATTCAATAAGCTAAATTAAGTAAGGATAAAAATATAAGTTGTACATTTCTACTGTTTCTTTTGAAGTTACTCTGCGTTACAAAACCTTGACTTAGCACTGCTAGGACTGCGTTTTTTTCCTTGATTAACTTCAAAATAATCTACTACAAATGCAAAACTTATTTTTCCATCGTTACTAAGACTCAATTCCAATAAACAATGAAAATAATTGATCCAAAAGAGACCAGTAACCGCGAGTTATTTGGTCATATGTTGGGAGCAATTGGCCCAAGACCCATTGCCTTTGCCAGCACAGTAAATAAAGCTGGAGAAGTGAATCTTAGCCCATTTAGTTTTTTCAATGCGTTCAGTTCTAATCCGCCTATATTGGTATTCTCGCCATCCAGAAGTGGTCGAGATGGCACGTTGAAAAACACACTAGAGAACATTTATGAAGTTCCTGAGGTGGTCATTAGTACCGTACACTATGGCATCGTAGAGCAGGCTTCCTTATCGAGTACGGCCTATGCCAAAGGAATTAATGAGTTTGTAAAAGCAGGCTTTACGGAACTTCCTGCCCAACTGGTAAAACCGCCTCGCGTGAAAGAGGCGCATGTGCATTTTGAATGTAAAGTGAATGATGTGGTGGTACTTGGCGACCAAGGCGGAGCAGGACATTTGGTCATTTGTGAAGTGTTGTTGATGCACATCAATGAAGAAATTTTAGATCAAAATGGCAAAGTTGACCCCTTCAAAATAGATTTAGTTGGAAGAATGGGAGGCGATTGGTACTGCCGAGCGCAAGGAGAGGCCTTATTTGAAGTAGAAAAACCCATCACCAAATTAGGCATTGGAATCGATCAATTGCCTGCGGAAATCAGAACTAGTCCCGTGCTGACTGGCAATAATTTGGGAAAACTGGCTAATGTTGAAGCCATTCCTACTGCAGAAGAATTGGCTAATATCACCTTATCGCCCTCCACCCAAATGAGCCATGAATCGGCCAAAGAGTTGCTGGATCACGGACATATTTTAGAAGCTTGGAAGGTGTTATTGGGGTAAAACACACTTGGTTCTGTACAAAAAACGGTGCAGAACCGCTTTTCATTAGCTGATAGGTTGGGGTAGCACTTAAACGCTTAGAAAGCTTATTTTTTGAGTTTCCGTTTAGCTTCTTTTCTTTTCAAGAGCTTTCTAGCTTGTTGCAGAATATCAATGGTATCTTCGTCTTTAGGATGTTCGTTATGCCCGAATATTTCCCTTGACAAACGTAAAGATTCTTCTGAGTACAAAACAGTATCTGCATATTTTTTCAACTTAAAATACCCTTCACCCAATGCTCCTAAAATTCTGATATAATGGATTTTATGCACTTTATACTCCTCACATATTTTTTTTGATTTTTCTAATTCTTTAATTGATTTAGCATATTCTTGTTTTTGAAAATACCAGCGGGCAATAAACGAGTGATATTTCATATGTAGTGCTGCTTCTTTTTTTCTTAGAGGGAATTCTTCTAATGAAGCCTTGACGTGCTTTTTGGCTTTATTATATAATTTGCTATTTCCCGTTTGCACATATATCTTAAACCCCTCTACTGCCCAAGAGGTTTTTTTGTAATTAGAAACGGTATCAATATACTTTTTTCCCTCTTCTATGTATTCCAGCGCAAGTGGTACTAAGCCCAAGTTTCCTAAGTTTTGTACGATATCAGCATACAAGTAAAACCTTTTTTGATCGTGTTTTTTAGTAAAACTATGGATATCCATAAACCGTAACATATTGTTATTAATTAAAAAAGCCAACATGTACTGTCCTGAATAATGGGCATGGCTAGCTAAATTTGTACAACAAGCTTCATAAAATTTATACAAGGTATTATTGACATCTTGATATACAACTTCTCTAATTATCCCGTGGCATTTGTATTTCCCCTCTCTTAAATCCAACCATCCCCGCTGGTTTAATGAATTTAAGGCATTCGCAATGCTAGACTTCTCCCAAAAAGAAGGTCTGTCACCAAAAGTAAATTGGAT
>JBMYQA010000463.1:0-3268 GCA_049600855.1 Flammeovirgaceae bacterium
TTAGATTTAATTTCTTCATTCTGTTTATTCAACAACTTATTGGTTGCAACTCCCTTTTTCCAATAATAAAAGATGGTTCCGAGAATCACACAAACTAAGCAAAACGCGCCAATTAATGCATTTCTTGTCAAATTAGCGACTGCTTTTTCTTGAGCAATTTCCATTTCGCGATGGTCTAAAAAGCTTTGTAAACTCAACAACTCAAAGCGCCGAGCTGTTTCTTCTTTACCCACACTGTCTTTTGCTTGATTATACCGCTCTTGGTAGGTTAATGCTTGCTGGTAATTTCCTAATTCTTTATATACTTGGGCAATGAATTTGTTTAACTCAAAGCCCAAAGGTTCATTCTCTACATCTTGAGCAATGTGGAGGGCATTTTTCGCTTCTGTAATCGCCTGCTGATATTGCTGTTTGTAATAATAATACTTTGCAGACTGCTCTAAGCCCTTAGCCATGCCGCGCTTATTGCCCACTTCTTCGGCAATTTGATAAGCAATTTGTACCGCTTCATATCCTTTCTCATAATCTCCCATTTCCAAATAACAGGAACCAATACGCCCATACGCAGTGCCTAAAGCGGTCTGATTCGGTAAATCCTTCCTAATTTCGACCGATTGATTGAAGGCAATGAGCGCTGAATCATACAGTTGCAGATGCTGATAAATCTCTCCAAGTCTAATGTAAGCATAGCCAATTCCTTCTGCTAAGCCCAAGTTCTGAAAGAGTTGGATGGCTTTACGGGTATAATTAATGGCTTTATTAGGATAACCTTGTTGCCGATATACATCGCCAATATTATTATTTGCATAGCCTTGTTCGTGCAAAATTTGATGTTTGGTAGAAAGGCGAAGTGCGTGGAAAAAATATTCCATAGCCTTGGTAAAATCGCCTGAGTTTCTCAAAACAACACCTGTAAAGTTCAATGATTTAGCCCAACCCGAATAATACCCCTGAGCTTCTGCTAAGGCAATGGCATCTAAGCCATAACCTAAGGCTTTTGTGTAGTGGTTGGAACGCAATGTCCAACATAAGTTTGCCAATACAAGTACCTTATTCGTATCCTGATCAGAAAGTTGTTCTAGTTTCTTTAAAAGTGCTTTCTCCTTATTTGTGTTTTTTGCCTCACTTCTCCCAATTGTGAAGAATAAAACAATCAAGAGGAAGCATTTAGCTATCGTTTTCAAGTTATCCATTTTCTGGCTCCCTTAACGGAATAATAATCTTAATTGTAGTTCCTTTGCCTTCAATACTATCAAGCTCGATACGCCCTTGATGTTTATCTATAATCTTTTTAACAATATCTAAGCCTATACCAGTTCCAATACCTGATGGCTTTGTAGTAAAGAATGGCTCAAAGATACGCGCTTTTACGCGATCAGGAATACCTTTCCCATTATCTTTAACGGTTACCTGTGCTTGATTTCCTATTTTTCTTAAAAAAACAGTCAATTTACCATCATCTACTGATTCCATTGCCTGTATTGCATTGTTAAATAAGTTCGTCCAAACTTGATTTAACTCATCTGGGTAACAGTATATGGGAGGAATTTCATCATACTCCCAAATCAATTTGGTATTGTGACGAATGTGATGTTGATACAAAATTAAGGTACTTTCGATTCCCTCTTTTAATGAAGCCAGTTGCTTATCATTAGTTGAATTTTTACGTGCATAATTCTTTAAAGCAGTCACAATCTTTAAAGCCCGTTCACTGCCATAGTTCACATTTCGGATGGCCTTAATGAAAAACGATACTTCTTGAGCTAACTCAATGACCTCGTTCGCATTCTCAGCTTGTAACACTTGAATAATCGCTTCTGACGGATGTTTAATGCCAATTTGCAACAAGCTTTCGAGCAATTCATGATTGGTTTCTATTCCGTAGCTTTCCAACACCTTTGCCAGCTCTTTTCTCGCCTTTCGTTTCGATTGAAATAGTTCTAAGCTATCCTTTCGCATGGCAAACTCCATGAGCACAAACAAGTGGTTTTTCTGTTCTTCAGCTAGCTTGTCAAACTTTTTGGGATATTCTTCGAAAAAGGTTATGCAGTCTACCAGATAGCTTGAAGAAGATCTAATGGCACCTAATGGTGAATTAATCTCGTGCGCTACTCCCGCCAAAAGATTGCCCAATGCTGCCAACTTTTCTGATTCGATCAATTGATCTTGCGCACTTTTCAGTTCCAAAAAAGTTTGTTCAAGCGCTTTTCGTCCCGCTTTCTCTTTTAACAGAGATTCTTGTAAGTTTTGTTGCGTCCGCTCCAAGTTTGTATTAATCGCTTTCAGTTCCTCCGCATTTTGCCGCAACTCTTCTTCAGATTGTAATAAAGCTTTGGTACGGGTATCAACTTTCCGCTCTAGCCGACTATTACTTGCTTTTAATCGGAGGGTGTTCCATCGAATGATCAGAATCATTCCTAAGGTCATTAATAATGCAAAGGCAATGAGCACCCACGGACGTTTATACCAAATTGGTTGAACGGTAAATTTATAAATCAAGGGTTCAGATCGCATTTGGCCACTAAGTTGTAAACTACGCGCTCTCAATTCATACGTTCCACCTTCTAATGGATTTAAGGTAATTTCATGATCATGCGTCCCCTCACTTTTGATGACAACTGATTTTTGTTCTTTTTGCCAATGCAACACCTCATACTCGTAGCGTTGCCTATGATATGGAAACGAGCTTGAAGCCAATGTAAAATAAATGGGCGTGCGATAGGGTAATTGCACGGGTTTATCAAAGGAACTTATCCGCTTGTAGCCTGAGGCTATTCGTTTCAATTCGGGTTTGGGAACTGTATGAGTATTAAAGTGATAGTTGGAAATTACCATCCCCTCATGGGTGCCAAACCACAAACGACCGTCTTGGTCAAATAACATCGCTCTGTAAGAAGAAATTTTTGACGGTATCCCTTCATACGAACCAAAACGCGCATACTCTCCATTTTTATACCGATAAACCCCAAATCCATTTGTACCTAACCAAATACTGCTATCGGGTGCGAGCGCCAATTGCACACATTCAAATAAATTAGATTGTTCAAGTGCAATGTGTTTAATCGCTTTTCCATCATGCTTGAGTAGTCCTTTAGAGCTGGCTAACCAAATCATCCCAGTTTGATCTGCTACAAGATCGTGTACTTCAAAGTCATCCCCTACTTTAAAAGGCAAGGGCAAACTGATATTTTTAAATTCATCAGAAGCTGGATGGTATTGAAAAATATAACTTTGCTTGCCACGAGCACCCATAAACAATTGATTTCCA
>JBMYQA010000464.1:0-3250 GCA_049600855.1 Flammeovirgaceae bacterium
TGATCCTTTACTCCTTAACAATGGGTTTGCGAACCCATTGTTAAGGAGTAAAATAGATATTATAAACAAATACAAATCAAAATTTGGAATATTCATTCCAAGCTCATTACTTTGTACTGTGAGTAAAAAAGATCAGATTATAGCAGCTGCTTTGGAATTATTTGTACAGCAAGGCCTCCAAGCAACCCCTATGTCTCAAGTAGCTAAGGCTGCTGGAACAGGCATGGGTACCATTTATAATCATTTTGATAGCAAGGAAACACTCATCAATGCCATTTACGTGTATGTAAAAGAAAAAGAAGCAAATTACATCTTCCAAAACTATCAAGAAGAACAATCATTTCGGAATCGTTTCGAGTTTATTTATGGTCGATTAATGCGTTATTTCTTGGAAAATCCAATTGAATACCAATTTATTGATCGTTTTGCGATTTCTCCTATCATTACAGCAGAAAGCAAAGAAGCAGTGGGGAAATACTTTGAAATCTTTTATAAGCTTTTTGAAGAAGGGCAACGGGAACGCATTATCAAAGCTACTCCGATTAAACAATTGGCTTATTTTGTAATGGGCGCACTCTCATCGATTATGCGTTTACAGTTAGTGAGTGGAGAGCAAATTACGGAAACTGAATTTCAACAACATCTCGTATTGGCTTGGGATGCCATCAAAAATTAACTAGATATTTTTTTAATATTAAATTGGAATGAACATTCACTCTAAAATCAATAACAATGGAAAAGACTATTTTAATTACCGGAGCGTCAAGTGGTATTGGTAGAGACACGGCTAAATTCTTCGCCAGTAAAGGCTGGAATGTAGCTGCCACTATGAGAAATCCACAGCATGAAACCGAACTTGATAAAATCGAGGGGATTCAGGTATTTCGCTTAGATGTACTAGATCAAGAAAGTATTGATTCGGCAGTTGCAGGAGCTATTGAAGCTTTTGGAAAAATTGATGTGGTACTCAATAATGCTGGTTATGGTACGGCAGGGCCGTTCGAAGCCGCTACTAAAGCGCAAGTAAAACGACAGTTTGACACCAATCTTTTTGGAGCAATGGACGTTACAAGAACCGTATTGCCACACTTCCGCGCCAACAAATCAGGCATGTTCATCAATATTTCTTCGATTGGAGGATTAGTCACTTTCCCCATCTTCTCGTTGTATCATGGAACAAAATGGGCATTGGAAGGTTTCTCTGAAAGTTTAGCGTATGAAGTGGGTCATTTAGGCATTCAGGTGAAGATTGTAGAGCCAGGTGGTGTAAAAACAGACTTTGCTACGCGATCATTGGATATGCTGCAAGATGAAACGATCACTGACTATGATGCTGTTGTGGAAAAAATAGTAAAAATATTTAACAGTCCAGAAAGGGCTGCTAATTACGCTACAGGTACTCAAATTGCAGAAGTAATTTTTGAAGCTGCTACTGATGGCAAAGATCAATTGCGTTACATCGCAGGAGAAGATGCCAAGGAATTGTGGACAGCTCGAACCGAGTTGGGAGGCGAAGGTTTCCGTGAAATGATTAAAGGTAACTTTTTAGGATAACCCTAAGAGGCTGTTTTAAAATATAAATGAGCTTGACAAAGTAGTGCTAAAAACACTTTGCCAAGCTCATCTAATCATCTTATTCCATATCTTCAATCTGCTTTAAAAGCTCATCAGCCTGAGCCAGTTTTGCATCACTATCTTTTCGATTTACTTTGGAAAGTTTATACGCGTCTTCCAAAAGTTTATAATATCGCTCTTGCAATTTCTCTTTTTCCGATTTTTTCTTAAATATTCCGAACATAGCAATTGATTTATTCCTGCATTAAAACAGGCTGTGCTTTCCAATTGTTCGGTCGATGAAAGGATTTTATCGTATTTTAATTTTTACGATCACGCTGCGCTTCGACCAAAAGAAAATTACCGTTACATCATAGGGCATTTGCGGCTGATCACGCTGCAATGAGCCTTACAATCATCCTATTTAAAAAAAATCAGCTTACATCATAGCATGTAAGCTGATTCTATTATTTTGATTTTACTCATTAACAACACCAGCAATTAGGCAGTCGTATACCTAAACTTAGCGAATCACTACTTCAAAAGGCATCAATGCTTGTACGCCCTGCAAATGGCGTAAGCGTTGTACGTTTTTATAGACCTCATAGAACTCACCCAACTCTTCGCGAATCAGGTGCTCCTTAATTTTTGAAGAAGCTTCGAAAGGAAGATCGCCAAACAGTTTTGGTTTTTTAGGCCCATAAAATTTGATTTTAAAATCATCCTCTTCTAAATCGGCTGCTTTAGCTGCCACTTCAAGTGCTGTATTAAAATCGCCCAATACATCAACGAGGCCTATTTTCTGTGCTTCTGCACCAATCCACACACGTCCTTCAGCTACTTTTTTCAGTTCATCTTGAGTCATTCCCCTACCTTGTGCTGCTTTTTTGGTAAAATTATCATAACCTTCTTCAATCATGGCCTGCATCACCGCACGTTCACCATCTGTAAAAGCATTTGTAGGACTACCCAAATTCGAATAAGTGCCTGTAGAAACTTCATCGAAGGTAATTCCCAATTGATCTTTAAATAATTGCTCTGCCTCAAACAAGGTAGCAAAAATTCCGATAGAGCCTGTAATGGTATTTGGCATGGCCACAATGGTATCGCAGGCCATAGCCATGTAATAACCGCCAGAAGCCGCTACATCAGACATGGAAGCAATAATTGGTTTCACGCCTTTAGTTAACATGACTTCTCGCCACATCACATCGGAGGCCAGTGCACTTCCGCCAGGAGAATTAATTCGTAAAACAATGGCCTTTACCTTTTTATCTTCACGTGCTTTCTTAATTTGTTTGGCAATGCGATGCCCACCAATGTATCCATCACTCCCTTCGCCTGAAATAATTGCCCCATCTCCAACAATTACGGCAATGCGATTTTTAGACGATTTGGGTTCAATGACATTCTCTGCCTTGATGTATTTTGAAAGACTGACGAATTTTAGTTTTTTCTTACTGTCTTCATCAATTTCTAACACTTGTTTCATTGCACCCTCTACGCGGTCATAATTCGCAGTTGCAGAGATTAAACCAAATTTTACGGCATCTTCTGCGGTGCGTACCTTCATATCGTCAGAAATTTCTAAAAAATCGGTATAGGAAACATTACGCGTCTTGCTCACTTCACGGGCATAAAAATTATAAAGTGAATCAAGATAGGTTTTCGTTTGAAACTTACTCTCTTCACTCAT
>JBMYQA010000465.1:0-3228 GCA_049600855.1 Flammeovirgaceae bacterium
GGGCAACATGACCTTAAAGGTAGTTCCTTTATTCACTTCAGATTGAAATTCAATTTTTGCTTGGTGCTTATCCAAAATTCGTTTGACAATATTTAATCCTAAACCGCTTCCTTCCCCAATAGGCTTGGTCGTAAAAAAAGCATTAAATATATTTTCCCTTACTTCTTCGGCAATTCCTTTTCCTGTGTCTTGAATTTCTACTACTACAAAACAGCCTTCTTGGTGCGTCCGAATGGTTAATACCCCTTTATAGTCCATAGCTTGCAGGGCATTGTGAATGATATTCATCCAAACTTGATTCAACTCATCGGGGTAACATGGAGCCATCAATCCTGTCTCATAGCTTCTGACTACATCTACTCCTTGCTTAATAAGATTATGGTATAAAGTAATTACAGTATCTATGCCATCTTTTATTTCCACATTCATTTTATTTCCTGAGGAATCGTGGCGCGCATAGCTTTTTAAGGCATAGATGACCTTACCAGCACGCTCAGCAGCTATTTTAATGGTTCGAGCACTGCGTTGCATTTTGGCAAATTGATACGCCATATCAATAATTGCCATGGCTTTAGGTGCTGACAACAATTCAGTGTATTGATCGATACGTTCATACACTCCCATAGAAACGAGCTTTTTGGCAAAGGTTTTACTGTTCGAGATATTTCGTGAATTCAATACTTCCTCCAGCACTTTTCGATACTCTCGTTGCTCTTTTTGAGTCGGCTTAATCTTTGTTTGCAGCCCATGCTGTACTAATTGGAGGAATGGTTCAATTAATTTTTCGGGTAAAGTGCTTAAAAAAATGGGGAATTTCGGGAAAGTATCAACTAGCACATCGTTCACGGTAGAGATGGAAGAATTAATGGCTCCTAAAGGGGTATTTACTTCATGCGCTACATTGGCAACTAATTGGCCTAAAGCGGCCATTTTCTCTGACTCAACCAAATGGTTTTGGGTAGCTTTTAATTCTTTTAGTGTATATTCCAAGTTTTCATTAATTGCTTTCAATTCTTCTGCTTGCTGCCTCATTTCTTCTTCAGAAGCTAATAGCTCTTCGTGCTGCTCTCGAATAATGGTTTCACGTTGTTTACGCTTAGAAATATCATAACTAATTCCTAAAAATAACCCTTCTTGATCTTCTTTATTCACCAAACGCCCCCGACTTCTTACCCAAACCCAAGCTCCATCTTTTCTTCGATACCGCGCTTCGATGGTAAAAAAGGTAGTTAATCCTTCCAAATGTGCCCTAATCGCTTCTTTCATCAATTCTCGATCATCTGGATGAACCAAATCCATTACATGGGCAATGTCTTGAGGAATAACCTGATCACCTTCATCATAACCCAAGAAATCGAAGTAGAAATTCGTATCATGTAAAACCCGTCCAGAGGCAATGTGATTTTCCCACCAAAAAACTTCTGCTGCATCTAATGTGATTTGGAGGCGTTCTTTGGTTCGTTCAATCTCAAACTGAGCCGCTTTCATTTCGGAAGAATCGGTAATGAAACCTTCTAAAGCCACGAGTTTTTCTCCCTCAAAAATGCCTCTTCCCCGCTCTAGTACCCACTTAATTTCTGATTTTGCTGTTACTATTCGATATTCAATCCAGTAGGGTTGTTTTGCATCAGTAGCATCCTGCACGGTAGTCCATACTTTTTTGCGATCATCTACATGAATAATATCCGCTCCAAAAGTTACTGTTCCATCCATCACATCTGCTACACGATACCCCGTTAACCGACTGACCCCTTCACTAATAAACTCCATCGACCAATTCTCATCATTTCTACACCGATACAATAAGCCTTGCATATTGTGTAATAGATTCGACAAGATTCGCTCTTTGGCGTGTAAGTCTGCTAAGATTTTTTTTCTTTCGGTAATGTCTTTCTGCAACGAGAAATATTGACTAGGCTTTCCTTTATGATCTAAAAAAGGTACAATGACGGTATCCACCCAATAAATCGATCCATCTTTTGCACGATTGCATACTTCTCCTTGCCAAGATTCTCCCCGAGCAATGGTTTGCCAAATCTCTTCCCAAAATGCCCGATCATGATAGTTCGAGTTAATGATGTTATGGTTTTTCCCAATTAATTCTTCCCGAGAAAATTGAGAGATTTCGCAAAATAAATCATTCACTTCCGTGATATTTCCTTGCAAATCGCCGATAGAAACGATTGCCGATTTATTCATGGCCTCTTTTTCCACCTCAAGGCGACTCTTGAGTGCTAATGCTTTTTCGACATTAAGCTCCATTAAACGATTCATTGCACGCACTTCCTCCTCACCAATTCGAACTTCTGAGATCAAATTCATGTTTTGAAGTGCAATGGAAATGTATCCAGCTAATGATTCTAAAAACACTAAATGTTGAGGGATATAAGCTTGCTGAACATAACACTGTGTGGTGACCACTCCAATTGCTTCATCTTCCGCGTTCATTAATGGAACATAAAGATAGGATAAACGTTGTTCCGTTTCTTCATTAAAAGGCTTTGGGTAGTATTCAAGGTATGCTCCAAATTCCGTTGTCAGATCATTAATGTAGATTGGTTGTTGATGCTTAAAGCACCACGCCGCCAAAATTCGTTTCTCATCTAATGGATCATTTCCTGTGACAACTTCGTCTTCAATTTTCCCGTGGAAATCTAACGAATTGGACTTTTTTTGATAAAGTCCAATGGCAAAAACATCTACAGGAATAATTTGCCTTAAATGATCGTGTAGGTTAACAATGATCTCTTCGATACTCGATTTCGTAGCCACTTGCATCCCAATCTTGCTAAGAAGTTGAGCCTCTCTAAACGAAATTTGGTGCGAATCTGCCATGTTTACTTAGCTTAAAAAATGGAGATTGGTCAAAACAGATTGATATGTTGCTCAAAAATAGGGCATTCGGCCAAATAAACCAGTCATTCTTCATAAGAAAGCACTACCCTATTACAGTTTAAACGCTAGATTCAACATATTAGCATATCTGTAAGTGATTTGAATCAGAAGTATCTTGCCCAAGCACTTTCTTTAAAGTATAAAGCCCGAAAATTAAAGTTTCCTTTAACTTTCGGGCAAATTATTCAGATTAGCGGGATGCTGATTACACGACTCAACCCGATGGTTTTGCAAGACTCTGATAATCAAATACATAAATTATGCTAGTCAACGTTTTGAAACGTTGACTCAATGGTGGCAAGTTTCCTAACTTGCTTAAAACTCGAAAGTTAG
>JBMYQA010000466.1:0-3098 GCA_049600855.1 Flammeovirgaceae bacterium
CTACAAATTATAAAGCGGAAAATAGGTTTAAACTGACGGGAATTTAGTTGAATCATTGAAGTAGGTTGAATACTTCATAAACAAGCTTGCGAAGAGCGCAAATTACGGATTCCGCTTATAAATTTTAAGATTTCTTTCGCCAGTAAAATCTAAAGTATAGTTTTTTTCAATAAATGCTTCCAAGGCTGGAAAGTTATAGTTCACGTGCTTGCCTGATAGAATCCGCAGCACAGGGGAGTCAATAATAAACCTTGGCTGGGCTTTTTTGAGTTTCAGCATGAAATCCTGTCTAAGCTGTTGCACATAAGGATTGGAATCATGGTAGTAAAACTGAAAGTCGGTAACATAGGGAGTAGCTACTACCGCTTTTGCCTGTAGCATGCCATGAATGGCACCTCCTGCAATCCAATCTAAAGGTTGTACTTTATCGTGAGGCTCCAAGTGCTCATTCAAATAGGTTGCTATTTCTGCCACATTGGTGTAGTAAGGGTTTGTGACAATTCGTTGCGGCGGAGTTCGGTTGTTACTCAGTTGTATGAATGTGTAAACGGTTTTTGAAAGAATCAGTAGGCAAGCTGCCGATTTTAATAAGACTAAACTCCATTGTTTGAGGCTACTCATCTTTTCCATAGGTATAAAACGTGCGGAAACAAAAACCATAGCGGTACATAAACAAGCGAAGTAATTGAAGGGCATCCAGTAGTAAGCCCAAAACTTACCTGTTATCGAAATCGCGATGATGTAAAAAATAGCGGTAGCAAATAGTAACCATTGCCTTTTTTTAATTCGTGAGGAGCAGACCATCAGACAAATTGCCGTTCCCAATAAGGCACCAATGAGTTCAGTGCTGCGTTGCATGATGTGAAAAAAGTTTCTTTTAAAAAAGAAATCGGAGGCCAACTTGAAGAAATAGGTTATACGTTCATAACTGTTTGCAAATTCAGGATGATCTAATATCCTGTAGATGGGTACATAGTATTGAAGCATGTCTAAAAAAGGAGTGAGTGCTGCTAATTTCCAAAGCCAAATAAAGGTGATGGAAATGGGGAGTAAAAAACCAAGTAGCGCCATAAAACTACCCATGAATAGCTTTTTGAAAAATAAAAGCATTGATTGGGTATGAAAGTTTTTTTCAATGGTGCTATACAGTATAAATAGCGGGAGTCCAATCAGGAGGTATGGTTTGATTAAAGTGGCTAAGGCCATGAACAGGCCAATGAGGAATTGCGACTGCTTTTTTCTGTGGTTTAACCTTGAACTAGTAGCGACTAAGGCCGCTACAGCAATGGGAGTGATGGCGATGATATCTCTTTCGAGCAGCAGCTCTGCGCCAAAGTTGAGGTAGATGACTCCAAATAATAGGTAACTGGCAATGGCGACAGTTTTTCCCATCGCTTTCATCAGGAACCAAGTGATGAAAAACAACAGGACCAACCACAACACATGTACTACTTTAAAAGCGGTTGCCGAATAACCAAAGAGTTTCCCAATAATGATATGAAACAGATAGCTTAAGGGCATGTTAAACTCAAAAAAATCTTGGTAAAGGATAAACCCATGTTCATTAATGAGGTAAGCCAAATAGGTCATAAAGGCTTGATTATAAAATAGGTCGGCTTCGAGCGATTGGGCAAATAAAATCACGAACAATACGCCTAAACTAAGGAGGGTACAGGCACTTAAAAAACTTGACCCTTTACGTGCGATGTGTACTAATGTCTTTTCCATAATTAAAGTGATGCGTATTGGATGAATAGCTCGTGTTTTTATCGCTATTTTAGGTATAATTTACAAGTGGGGAGTGCATTTTTTAGGCGATGTGGGTAAACTTGGAGTTTTTGATAGGTAGAAGAGCCATTGATTCGAACAATTGGCGGACGAATATCTTGGGTGAAATCTAAGGTAATTGGCTGAATGAGGTTCGTATTTAAGCCGAAAGTTTGGGCAATTTCAAAAGCGTACTGATAGCGTGATAAAGCCGCTGGACCCACACAATGAAAAATGCCTTGATGCGCTTGATGAATAATCTGATCTAACATCGCCAAGAGATCTTGAATCCAAGTTGGGCAATTGATTAAATTTGAGATGGCTTTAAAAACCTGATTTGACCGCAAGGTTTTCCACACTAAACTCACAAAATCACCTGAAAATCCATATAACTGGGCAGTTCTGATAATGGCATAATTAGTCAGTTGTGCTTGAATGTATTGCTCCGATTTTGCTTTATCGATTCCATATTGGGTGGTAGGGCATAATGGATCGTGTTCTTCCCAAAATTGATCCTGTTTCCCAAATACATAATCGGTAGAGAAATAGATGAGTCGTATCTGACTGGCTTTGCAAATATCAGCAAGTGTTGTGGTAATGCCATAGTTGGTACGATGCGCAGCCCTTTTATTGGTTTCGCACAGCTTGATATCCTTCATGGCAGCCAAATGAATAATCAAATCGGGCTGGTGTTGAGCCACCAACTGGCGCACTAATCGTGCTTGGGTAAGGTCTAAACAAATGCCAGTGTGCTGAATACGTACATCCACAGGAATGAGGTGATGCCCTTTTGTACTGAAATAGTGATGGATTTCTCTTCCAATTAAACCTGCTGCTCCAGTGAGGAGAATTCTCATTTGTCTCCTTATTTTAGTGATACCAAACCACCAAACTGCAGCGTGTTCCCGACAAAATGGGCTTTACTTCATGCATTACCTCCGAGCGAAAAGCGACTAATAAGCCTTGGGAAGAAGGCATGGCAAAACCTTTTTTGGGAAATAGTTTATTTAAACCATATAAACACAACTCTCCACCTTCATAATCCCCCGTTTGAACGTCATTCGTTTGTTGATTGAGAAATAAAACCGTAGAAATTTTTCTTTCGTTTTTGTGGGTGGCTAATACATCGGTGTGTGCTGTGAAAAAGCTTCCTGAGGAATAATATAAAAACTCAGGAACTTCGATGCCAAGTAAAGGCATATCAAAAAATGCTTCTAGTTGGGGCTTTAAGTTCATGTAGGTTTCCATCGTAGACCAGTAGGTGTTTTTTGAAACACTCGTAAAGTCCGTTTTTCGGATGTCAACATCTATATGATCGCCTTTTTCATTGT
>JBMYQA010000467.1:0-3073 GCA_049600855.1 Flammeovirgaceae bacterium
TTGTCACACTCAATACAGCCGCCATTATTCCCTTTGGCTTCAAGCTGACACAACTGTGGATTGCCTATCAACAACGGGCCTTATCGCTACAAAATGAAAAACTGCAAACGGAACTGAAGCTCTTAAAAAATCAAATGAATCCACACTTTTTGTTCAATACGTTAAACAGTCTTTTCGCACTTTCTAAGCAACAACGAACCGATACCCCTGAAGCCATTATGCGACTTTCAGGGATGATGCGCTACATGTTATATGACTCTAATGAAAAGTTTGTATCCTTGGAAAGTGAGTTAGATTATTTATCAGATTACATTGCTCTGGAGAAATTGCGGTTTCAAGATGAAATGGATATCAGCTTTGCGGTATTTGGCGAACAAAAAGGGAAGATTGCTCCATTAATCTTACTTCCTTTCATCGAAAATGCCTTTAAGCACGGACGTGGTGGGAATGACATACCTTGGGTATCCATTCACATCTCGATTAAAGATCAGGTATTAGAAATGAATGTCGAAAACAGCGCGCAACCGAGATCAGAACAAAGTATGGAGCCTTCGGGCATTGGCTTGACTAATGTAAAAAAGCGTTTAAGTGTATTGTATCCAAATGCTTATACCATTAAAGAGGAACAGCATTCTAGTTATCATCGAGCATTTATTACGATTCCCTTACAATCATGAAGTTATTACAATGCATCATTATTGACGATGAGCCACTTGCTCGTGGAGTAATTGCTGAATATGTAGCTCAAATTGACTTTTTGAGGCTAATTGGGCAAGCTAAAAATGCGATAGAGGCTAACAGTTTACTCATTCACCATCAAGTAGATTTGATCTTTTTAGATATACAGATGCCCAAGATATCGGGCTTGGAGTTTTTAAAACAGCTTCCTAGAAAACCATTAGTCATTCTAACCACTGCATTTCCTGAATATGCTTTACAGGGCTATGAGTTTGATGTTGTGGATTACCTGCTCAAACCCATTGCGCTCCCTCGATTTATACAAGCTGTAAATAAAGCGGCTCAACGCTCAAATATTGCTCAGAGTCATCCAATTGAAACCGTTGATCAGGCTGTTTCCACTCAACCTTTTGTCTATTTAAAAGGAGCGGATAAAATGACTAAGTTTTTATTGGCTGATATATTGTATTTAGAGAGTGTCGGCCATTATGTAAAAGTTTTTACCACAAATGGAAGCGTTCTAGTCCATGAAAGCATTAGCGCATTGGAGGAAAAGCTCCCTTCAACGCTCTTTCTTAGAATTCATCGTTCCTTTATGGTGAACACACAAAACATCCTTGCGTATTCTAATAATTTGATTGAAGTTGGCGAATATCAAGTACCTATTGGACGAAAATATAAACCTCTTGTAAAAGAAGTACTAGAAGGGTAATACAACAAGATGCGCTAACTTTCACCTAGAGGGTAACCTAACCACTAGGTAAACATTAGCGCATACTTATTTAAAAATTTATTTTAAGCTGGCAGTCATGCTGACTTGCTTATATCTGTTTCAGCAACTCTTCTTTCTTAGCTTGGAATTCGTCATCAGAAAGAATGCCACGCTCTTTGAGGTCATTTAACTGCTCAATAGCCGAAAACACTTCTTTCATCTTATCATTCGAATCTCCATTAGAAGAGCCCCCACCTTTACTCTTTTGATCTTTAGCTAAATCTTGAGCATATTTCTTTCCCTTCTCAAACTCTTCTTTATACATCTTCTTTGCCCAATCAAAATCGAAGTTTGATAAAATTCCACCTGATTTTAGGTGATTGATAAATACCTGCCCCATGGCATAAGTAGAAGCACCTGACAGTGCCACCATGCCTACTCCACCCAAAAAGCTCCCAACTACAGGTATCGTTTTCACTAAGCTAGCACCTATTTTTGCTAATGTTCCTCCAGCTACGGCAGAAACCACATTTTTGCCAAGGCTCTCTGAGAAATCAGCATCGTAGATATAAGACAACTCTCGAATCATGTCTAACTGAATGGCAGTTACAGCTGCTACATCTACTATCGGTACAGGAATTGCCCCAGCACCCATGGCAACCAACACATGATTATTGATTACTTTATCAGCTTTGTCTTCTAAATATCCCATAATTTCGTTTTTTAAAAATGAATTTGACTTCTGTTCAATCCAACCCACTTGAAAAGATAGTCAAATAAATGGTTTTATGTCTTTTATTAGTTGGATTGATGAAAAATATATTAGTCGATTTGACCTACTTAGGTAAAAGCATATCATCAATTATTAGGCGGGACAAAAAAAGTACAGTTAATTCAGACAGAATTTCCGAATTAACTGTACTTTTTACTGGCAAAATGTCACGCGCAATACATGTTTATTTATTAATATCTATCGGGGTTGCGAAACTTGTCAGTGCAGCTCTGTTACTTTTGAGGTTTGAATTCCTCTGCATGCTTTCTCATGTTATTACTGACGACTTCTAATGTATTTACAAATTCATCTCCTTGCTCTTTTGTTAAGCCACTCAAGATGAGCTCTGCCATTTCTTGCTTTTTTTGGGCAAAAAATGTCGCAGTATCTTTACCTTTCTTCGTCAACTCTACTTTAACTACCCTACGGTCTTCAGGAGAATTGAAACGCTTGAGGTAACGCTTCTTTACTAATTTGTCTACTACCCAAGTGGCAGTACTCAGGGGAACTGACAAAAACTCAGCTACTTCACGCATAATCACACTCTGCTGCTCTCCAATAAACCCAATCAGCCACAAGTCTTGTTTCGAAATATTCTTCGTAATCACAACACAAGAATCGTCTACTTCCTGCATCTTTACTAACAAATGCGTAAAACCAGCTAAAAAGCGTTGAACTTTTTCTTTGCATGCGGGTTGCTTTGATGGTCTGTCCATGACTTTACTTTTTCAAATCAATGACACGTTTTCTCCTATGTTGACCTATACTATAATGCTACAAAATCGTTTAGAGACACTTACACATGTTGGAAATATTGATGAGTCAACTATTGCTCTTGCTATCCAACGTGAAATTTCTAGGGGTGGACAGGTCTTTTTTGTGCTGAACCGAATTGAGGAATTACAAGTTTG
>JBMYQA010000468.1:0-3072 GCA_049600855.1 Flammeovirgaceae bacterium
GAGTGCTTCTTAACTCTTTTTCACTCGAAAAAACTAATGTTAGACAAGTTCATTTATAAAACTAGTAGTGCCAAATGAACGAACTTGTACATTCAAATGGACAGGACAAAATTCACAAAAAGTAGGAAGAATGCGATTACCAATTCTCACTCAAAGATGACCATTTTGATAAGTCGCTCGATAAGCAGCAGGTGTGAGTCCGCTCATGCGCTTAAAAAAGCGGATGAGGTGATTGGGTTCGGAAAAGTTAAGTTGATAGGCCAGTTCATTAATCGTCTGATTGGAATAAACGAGCAAGTTCTTTAACTCAAAGAAGAGGCGATTTTTGATGAGCTCGGTAGCTGTTTGCTTGAATTGTACTTTTGTCGCCTTGTTTAAGGTAATGCGACTAATGCCAATTAACTCGGTATAATCTTCAATGCGCTGTTTACTTTGGATGTGTTGCTCCAATAACTGCTTGAATTGATAAGCATAGTTGTTCACCTGCGTTTCCGTTCCCAAGCCATAAGCCAAGGCATAATCTCGATTCAGTCGAATGAGGATAAAATACAGGAGCGATCGGATCAGGTGAGAACTATCACAACGGAAGAGCTTTAGCTCTCCATTAATCTCCGCCAGAATCACTTGGAGGCGGTTGAACAGTTGCTCAGAAGCTTGTAAATAGAATGGGTGCTGTTGTTGATAGAAATATTGCAGTCGATAAGTGAACAACTGATCTGAGAAAAAATCATTTAAGAAAGCTTCTTGAAAGATCAGAAACTGTGCATTAATCGCCCCATTCTCAACAAACCACTGACGCTTTTGAAAAGGAGAAAGAAATACAATCAAATGATCTCGGAGTTCAATTTTTTGTTGATCAATGACTAATGTGCCTTTTGCCTTAGTAAACACAATGATCTCAAAAAAATCAGTTTGATGCAATTCGCCTTGTGAAAATCCATAGGGAATGCTCAAATGCATGCCTAAGCTTAAAGGGTGTTCAGTATTACATGGGCGATTTTTGAAATAGATCGTTTGCAAAAGGCAATGGATGAATAAAAATGATACGACTGCAAATGCCAATATAATGCAATTTTTTGCATTTTCAACTTCCCATTGTATCTTGCAGCTAACCTATATAGCCTTGAAGGGGGATTGCCTTAATTGGTGATCCCCTTTCTGCATAAAGCTACGTCATCCACTGTTTAAAGCTTTTGGCCTTTTCTCGACTGATTGCTACTGCTTGATTTAATCCTGATTTTAGTTCTACGGTTAACCCTTTATGCGTGGTCTTGATTTTCGCTACCGCTTCAGAATGGATAATAAATTGGCGGTTGGCTCGATAAAATAGTTGCGGATCGACTAACTTCTCCACTTCTTCGAGTGAATGCATGTCACATACATGTCGCTTTCCTTCATAAGTAACGGCAAAAATCAGCTCATCTTTGATAAAATAGGCAATATCCGTTACTTGCAAAGGGACTAGAGCGTTACGAGAAAGTACTAAAAAACGCTCTTTGTATCGAGGTGTTTGATGAAAATTAGCAATTAAGGTTTGTATTTGGCTGGTCAGGGCTTGACTGTTTTGAAGCTTGCTATATTTGTGCAAGGCATAGGCCAATTGATCAATATCAATGGGTTTCAATAGGTAGTCGATGCTATTGAGCTTAAATGCTCTTAAAGCAAATTCGTCGTATGCAGTGGTAAAGATAATGGGACATTGGATGTTGGCATGCTCAAATAAGTCGAAGCTACTGGCATCAGCCAATTGGATATCTGCTAAAATGAGTTCGGGTTCAGGGTTTTCTGCTAACCAAGTTTGGGCTGCTTTTACGGTTTTAAGCACACCTAATACCTCAATAGGAGTGGTTAACTGCTCAATGGTTTTAAGCAAGTCTTTAGCTGCTAACGTTTCATCTTCTAAAATTAAGGTTTTCATTAAGCGCTAATTAAGGGAATTTTCACAATAAAGTTTGTAGCATTCTTCTCAATTAAAACAGGTAAATCGGTAAGGTAGCTAAAGAGTAATTTCATGTTTTCTAAACCGATACCATTCGAGTATTCAATTTGCCGTTTAAGTTGTAAGGTGTTACTAACAGACAGATAACCTTCAGCGGTAGAAACTTTAAGTTGCAAGGGTTGTTCTTCTGACATTTGGTTGTGCTTAATCGAATTTTCAATTAATACTTGTAGGGTTACAGGAACCAGTTGTTTCTGCCAATCTTCTTCTTGGATATCCGCATCAATCTGGATGGCATCTTCAAAACGTGTTTTCAATAAGGAAATGTAATTTTGCACAAACTCCCATTCGGTTTCTAAGCTCACCAAGTTTTGATCGCGGTGTTGTAAAATGTAGCGGTAAACTTTTGAGAGTTGTTTTAGAAACCTTGAAGCCAGTTCCTGATTTTCATGGATTAATGAATTGAGTGAGGTAATGCTGTTAAAGAAAAAATGAGGATTTAGCTGGTTTTGTAAATTCGTAAATTGGATTTGAGACCAATCTTTTTGCATCAATGCTTTTTCTTTGGCCAAACGTTCTTTTTCTACTAAGCCTTCTTTCCACTTTTCAAAGAAATATAAACCAAAATAAGCGGCGTTTATGGCGATCATCATAATGGTAAATGAGCCATAGGCAATTAATTTCAGCATAGGATCTTCAAATATTCTTCCCACATTCAGTTTATCGATAAATGGCAGTATAAATTCCCAAAAAATAATCATAGTAGGCAAAATGAATACTAGACCCAATCCCAATTGAAGTACGAAGCGTTTTCCTGGCCCTTTTGAAAAAGGGTAATACGCTTCTAATTTTACATGCAGCCAAGCAATAAACTCCCATAATAATATGGCATAGATGAGGGCAATAGAAACAAAAATAAAGATGTCCTCAGCAGCTAAATCTGGAAAAAGCAAACGTATCGCCACGACACGAAGGCATAGTAAAATGAAAAAAACAATGTAAACATTCTTACGATTTTTAGTAATAGCAAAGAGGGCAGTGATTTCTTATATTGCCCGCATCACCCGGGCAAGAATAAAATTCTTGCCCGGGTGGTTTCACGAAATATTCAACCACCCGGGCAAGAATGATTT
>JBMYQA010000469.1:0-2987 GCA_049600855.1 Flammeovirgaceae bacterium
TAATGGGCACGTAGATCTTTCACTATCGTTCAAGATGACAAAGTGAGAATTGCTGATTATTTCTTTTTAAATCGATCTTTATGCTGATACAATAAATTTAACCCTTTCATCCAAATAGGTTTGTTTGTATCAAAGCTCACATCATGCCTTTTATAAAGCGCATTTCTGGCATTTTCGAAAGGGGATTTATGGATTGGTTCGCCATAAATATTCCAAGGAGTTTTAGTAAACTTCACATTTAACCCTTTACGAAATGCCTGATTTTGGATATCCCATGTAATAAACTCTTTCGTATAGCGGTTATGATCCATACGAGATTGTGCCTTGATTTGACCGATGATTTTATCATTATTTTCATCTGATTTTTTCAAGGTGCTGCTTAGCTTCGAAAAACGAAGCTGTATACGTTTAATTTCCCAACCAAATAGATTTTCTTTTAAATACGCTCCTTCAGTTAACATTGCAAGCTTATCAAGTTTAGTTGCATCTAATTGCCTTTTAGGGTCATCTTCTTTAAGTGCTGTGATAATGCTGTAGTTCGCTTGAAGAATGCCTATGGAAAGGTTTGTATTTCCAAAATTGTACGTAGCACCCAAGCCTACATCGCGAGATTCACCAGATTTATTATCTAATGGGTTTGTGTATTTCAGCAATGGATTGATATATCCTGTAATAGAAACATGACGATGTCTATTGTTATTGGTCAGGTTAAATCCATATGAGCCGTAATAATCGTGTATCCCAACAGTCATTCCAAACTTCAGTTCTTTTAGCCAACTATGCTTAACCATATTTCCTGCGTTTTGACCTACAGGAACACGCATTGTACTATTCGAAGACGACAATGGTATCTTCACAGAAGCGCCATAAAATACACGATTATTGACTGGAGCAAACTCTAAACCATCCAAATCAATCCCATCAATAGGGCGATTACTTGCAAATTGATACGTCGTTAATTCAGGGTATTCAGGAGCTAAAGGGTCTACACTTAAAAATTTACCTAAAGCAGGGTTATAAAGGCGAAAACCGTAATCTTGTGTTAAACCGCCCGTTCCCCATTCACGATCATTTTCTTTACCATTAAAACCAAAGCGATAATAATCCTGTTCCTCAGCTTCTTTTTCAACTTCACGGATACTATAGTCAATATCCGTTTGGTCACCGAATAGGGTATAAGGATTGTCTTGTGCGTTTAATTGATCAGCAACACGTATTGTGACCAACAGCACCAACATTATTCTCCACATCATCGTTTCCATTATTAGCTTTTTGAAATGATTTTTACCCATTCGATGTAAGGTTCATAGCCGAGTTCTCGATGCCCTAAATCTTGTATTTGCTGTCGCAATGATTTAATCCGTACCTCCGTTTCTTGTAGTACTTGCGCATCAGGATTGGCTTTTTCTTGTTCTAACTTGCCAATTCCCGCATAATAATTGGCTTTGCTCATGAGTGCAGGAATGCAGTTAGGGAAATACGTTAATGCCTTGTCCAAAATAGATACATAGAATTCATCTTCTCCATGCTGTTTTTTGTAGGCATAAGCCAAATCAAAAATGGTTAAGGCAATGCTTTCTCTTGGGCTAAGTGCTTTCATATAACTTCCCTGCTGAATGGCTTCACTTGAAATTTTTAATTGCCCAATCATCCACTCATCTCTGGGAAAACCGCCATTTGTTAATTCTACATTCGTCCAAGCCCCTTGTTCATCTACATGTTTGATGTAAATGTGATTAGGAGCTAAGGCTAAATGAGCAGTAGCCCCAAGCTCTTCACACAAAATCTTGTAGAAATAGGGAAGCGAGTGGCAATTGCCACGCTTGCTTTCCATTAATTTGGTTACAAACATTTTCGACCAATCTTGATTGCCTTCCACATCTTCAAAATCATAAGAATACGCTTGAAAATTATTGAGTGCAGAACGTTCTTTCAAGTACGTAAATACGGCCCAATTGCCTGCCGTTTTGTAAGCGTCAAAGCCTTTTTGCTGAATTAGGGCTTTTAACTGATCTCCGATCTGATGAATGTTACTTTCAAAACTTTGATAATTCAAACTGCCTTTATAGTAAGCATTTTCAGTGAGGAAAACGGCTCGCTTAAAATCGAATGCCTGCGTACCTTCCAGCATTTGCACTTGTTCGTTTAATGCTTGTTGGTAATCAGCTTGCTCACTTGTTGTTTGGCTATAGCTTCAAAAGCTATAGCCAACAAATAAGATGAATATAAAAAGAAGTTTATTGTTCATTTTTTTTAGAATTCAAGTAAACTCAACACTTAATGCGAATCAATAGTACGATTCTAAGATTTGCTACGATATTACTGTATTATTTTGAGAATTTACTTTTTTGTGAGTGTCATCCCGACTGGGCTCGCAAGCTCGGGATGCCCCCCATAAAACACCTTAAACACATGTTTTGAACCCTTGATTCACATACTTAATTCATTTAGACATAAAACTTCGAATTGTAGGTACAGTATGTAAAATAGCCTGTACCTACAAATTCATGACAAGAATAAATCAATACCAATTTCTCTTATCCTCTAACTCCTTGATATTTTTTTCAGCTTCTTTTATTTCTTCATTTTTTCTATTCAACTTTCTTTGAAGTTTGCTTTTATTTATTTCACCTAACATCCTCAAAAAGATCACACCTGCGTTTTGTCCATGAAGACCACTATTAGGATCTGCATTAGCAGGGGCTCGTTTTAATAAGTGACCAGTATTATCAATGATGAATGCCTCCTTTGCAATCTTCTTTTCTAAAACCGCTTTTACCTCTTGCAAGGAGTTCACTTTCTCAATCAATGCTTTAATCTGATGATTAATCTTACTAACCTTTCTCTTTGAGTCTTCAATTTCTTCAGGTGTTAGAGGAATATTATTCATCCAAATCTTTAATTTTTGACCTTCATCAATATTCCATTTCATTCCAAACTCATCAATCCAATACTCCTTTTTTGTCAGATTTCCCATTTGTCGCAGT
>JBMYQA010000470.1:0-2741 GCA_049600855.1 Flammeovirgaceae bacterium
TTTTCCAAATGCTCTAAACCGTTCAATAAACCGCCCAAAGTCTTTTTTCGCATAGGAGCCAGGGATGACTGCGGGCATGACGTAATCAATGGTTTTTTCTTGAACTTTGGGAGGAATAATACTAATGCTTAATTTATCTTTTGTGATGTT
Source organism: Flammeovirgaceae bacterium (assembly GCA_049600855.1). Lineage (GTDB taxonomy): Bacteria > Bacteroidota > Bacteroidia > Cytophagales > Flammeovirgaceae > JBMYQA01. Next base: position 151 of record JBMYQA010000470.1, read on the forward strand.
ATTGAGGTTATAGCGGATGAGGTAACCTTCTGTTTGAGTTTGGGCAATGGCAGAAAAATTCAATAAAGTGCAAAGGCAAAGTATCAGTGATTTTTTGATCGGATGATAAGTAAGTTTCATGGGTTCAAGTAAATTGATTGGATGATGTGACAACTTGATGTCAGAGCTTAGCGGTAAGAGATAAATGAGAACAATTACCAACAGTTACTCCAACTCGTGAAATCGCATACAAGATAGCGAGTTCATACACGAAAAAACAAAAACAAATGCGATGGATGGTTAACGCATTTACAGAATAGCGATAAAAAAAATGCAAGATTCATTACAAATGGTATTATTTGCGGTAAATCTTGCATATTTTTCAGTAAAATCGTTTAGAAGTATTGGCAAATACTGCCCAATGTTGTAATTTCACTTCAAACGATTGCGGAACCTATTGCATTGACACCTATGGTCTTTATTAAGCAGGTGAGTAAAAATACCTCATTCTTTTTGCTTAAGTGCTTAAATGCCTCGCAATCAAAGGACTAAGGAAACTCTAAATCTATGTTGAAAAATCAGATTACTATAAAGGATATTGCTGCGGAATTAGGCATATCCCCATCGACCGTATCCCGAGCTTTAAAGGATCATCCTGATATTAGTGAAGCAACTAAAAAAGCAGTAAAAGAATTGGCTGAAAAATGGGATTATCAACCCAATTCCATTGCCTTGAGTCTGCGTAGTCAAAAATCTAATATCATTGGGGTAATTGTTCCTCAATTAGTCCATCACTTTTTTTCGACCATCATAAGTGGCATTGAAGATGTAGCCTATAAAGCTGGCTACAATGTGATGATTTGCCAATCGAATGAAAAGTATGAGCGTGAAGTAGCCGATATTAATGCCCTAGTTTCAAGTCGTGCAGAAGGCTTATTAGTCTCTTTCTCTAAGGAAACAGAGAACTTTGATCACCTTACCAAACTCCAACGAAAAGGCATTCCACTTGTTTTCTTTGATCGCATTTCGGAAGATATGGATACGCATAGCGTGATTGTAGATGATTTTGGGGGGTCATTTAAAGCAACCGAGCATTTATTAGCGATTGGTTGTAAGCGCATTGCCCACTTGGAAGGCCCTCAAAATCTGATGATTAGTCAAAATCGTATGGATGGTTACTTGGAGGCGCTCAAAAAGCACAATGTGGAATATAATACAGACTTAGTGCTGGTTTGTGATGGAGGGCCAGAGGAAGGGGTAAAGGCTATGAATCAGTTACTCGATTTGCCAAATCCTCCTGATGGCGTATTTGCCAACAACGATTTGGTGGCAATTGGAGCGATGTCAGCAATTAAAGCGAGAGGGTTGCGAATCCCTGAAGATGTTGCGGTAATAGGTTATAGTGATTGGATGGTCGCTTCGGTGATGGAGCCTTCATTAACCTCTGTAAAACAACCAGGCTATGAAATGGGTAGAGTGGCTACAGAAATTCTGTTAAATCAAATCAACAACCCTGGGGAGGAATACGATTTAGACAGTAAAATTTTGGAAACAGAATTGATTATTCGCGACTCTTCAAATCGAAAAGTATAAGCGATAGTTAAAATGATAAAAAAATCCCCTTTCATATAATGCATGAAAGGGGATTTTTGCAATTTATAACCCACCAGAAATTTGTTCGGAGTCTTCCTTTAAGATAATGGTGAGTCCATGAATCTGGTTAAAAGCTTCGATTCCTTTTTTGGTGAGGGAAGGACGCATGAAGCTGTAGAATAAATCGAGGTAATAACCGATTTTGTCCTCTTCACTTCCTTTGTAGAAAGTTTCAGAGTCGGCAATCCACGAGTTTAACAGGATGAGCATGATGTGTACCAGCTTATCGTAGTGCCCTTCCACCTTTTCGAATTTAGCGTACCCTTCATGAATCAGGAATTCGATTAAGCCTTTGAGCATTTTCCGACGCATTTCTACTTGCTGGATTGCATGCTTTTTAATTTCTTCATTTCTTCGGGTCATGATGGTGATGTCCAAATAGATGAACTTATAGCGATATACGGTTCTTAAAAGTGCTTGTAGGCTCTTCACCATAAAATCAAAACCAAAGATTTCTTCTTGGATTAATCGGAATTGTTCATCTAAATCAGTTTGCATATTCAAATACAACTGCATGATGATATCGTCTTTTTTAGGGAAGTGATAGCACAAGTTGCCATAACTAATTCCCATTTCATCGCTGATATGCTTGCTGGAAACTACACCAATTCCTTTCTCATTAAATAGTTGCAGGGCTGTGTCGAGAATTCGTTCTCTCGTCTTCTTACGTGCCATATAGGACAAAAATTTCGATTCAAAACTACTTTAAAAACAAGCACATTGTGCCTGCCGTAAGTGCATGAGTTACTTATGTGAAAATCAACTTAAAACGGTTTAGTCAGAAAGCGTTGACGGCGATGAATGGAAAAGCTTTTATTTGATATGCTTATTGATTTGAAAGTATAAGCCATAAAGAATCTAAAGTTATACTTATCTAATATTATAACTTTACTGAATAAAGAGATATCAATGGTCAAAAATTCTATCTTAAATCTCAAAAAACAGATTTTTGTGCTTTA
>JBMYQA010000470.1:2751-2959 GCA_049600855.1 Flammeovirgaceae bacterium
ACTTCTTTCTTACTATTTTGTAGTTGTCTACTAGTAATCTAATTCTTAGTTTTGATCGAAATGTTGTTAATTTAGTTCAGAGCGCAAGTGTTGTTGCTTTAGTGGATATTATCAATAAACTAATCCAAACACATCAAACTTTTTACAGTTATGGGATTTTTCGGAGAGTTATTAATAGGATTAAAATCCTACAATAAAGCATTAAAAT
>JBMYQA010000471.1:0-2855 GCA_049600855.1 Flammeovirgaceae bacterium
TCATCATTTAATTCGAATGCTACATGAAACCGCTTTTCTCCATTTTTATTTTGTTATTTCTAAGCAATCACCTTGTTGCGCAAAAGAAAATCATTTACTGTTTAGCCGATGGTACGGAAGTCTCTCAGGCCAATTCTAATGCGTATTTTTATAAATCGTATGTAGAAAAAGACGGGCAACTGCATGGAAGCTATGCGGAGTTTTATGTGATGGGCGGAAAGCCCAAAATCGCGGGCAAGTATAAAAAAGGGCAACCAGTAGGAAAGTGGAAAGCCTGGTATGAAAATGGGCAATTAAAAAAGGAATATTCCCTAGCGGAAGAAACGCGCGAATCCTTTCCCGATCCTTATCGTGAAAAACTGATCAATTACTGGACGAAAGACGGCATCCAATTGGTAAAAGCAGGAAATGGGAAAATCCACACGACTCATGCCAATGGCACAGTGGCGTGGCAAGGGTATTATCGGAACTACGATAAAGTCGGTGCATGGACCTACCACCTTCCCAATGGTTTTTTGAGGCATAAAGAGATTTATGACAACAACAAAGTAAATGGCACCACCTATTTACTGGAAAATGAACAAGCAATGTATCATGCCAAAAAAATCAATTATACGCAAATTGAGGTTAAACCCCGATTGGCGGAAAGTCAGGAGGCACTCTTTCGGTATATTCAAAAGAATTTACGCTATCCCACCCAAGCTAAACGCAAGGGCATCCAAGGTAAAGTAATTATTTCTTTCTTTGTAGAAAAAGACGGTTCCTTATCCAACGTTCAAGTTGCTAAACGGGTGCATGAACTGTTAGATGCGGAGGCACTTCGGTTGGTCAAAGAAAGTCCGAAATGGATGCAAGGTAAAGAAAGGGGCTTAAGCATTCGAAAAAAAGAATTTTTCCCATTTAACTTCAAACTTAACTAAACACATGAATCACAAACAACAAATTTTACTTGGTGTATTTACAGGCAGTTTACACTGTGTACTCATCATTTTACTTAGTGGTGGATTTACGCCCACCAATATTAAAAGTGGCATTGCACAAGGCTTACTCTTCGGAATAGGTTTTGGTTGGGGGTTTCCTTACATCATGAAACGATTGGGAAAACGCATCGAAAAGAACATTCACATGGAGTTGCTCACTGATGAATCCATCATTTATAAAGGAGGGGCTAACCTGTTTAGAGGCATAGAAGGAGTTGGTGGGAAATTGTTTTTAACCAACCTACGCCTCCATTTTCAACCCCATAAGTTCAATATTCAAAATAATGAAGTGTCTATTGCTTTAGATCAAATTGATGAAGTCGCTACCTACAAAACGGGTAAACTCATTACCTTTAATAACGGACTCAAAGTCACCACGTTAGATGGGACCGAATTCCGATTTGTAGCCAATAAGCGCGATGAATGGATTGATCAGCTGGTCGCTATTGGGAGCATTGAAGGGTAGCTTACACCTTTCGATTCACCACATAACGCGCTTCTTCCGTCTGATTCGTTTGGCTGGTAAGATGCCTCCAATTGTACCGATCTGAAAATTGATGTTTTTTACCTTCCGCCACATCTGCTGTCATTTCACCCAACACTGGAGCCATTTTTAGGCCATGTCCACTTCCGCCCGTACTTACAGACAATCCTTTGATTTCTGGATGAGTATCTATCCAAAAATGTCCATCTAAGGTATCGTTATATAGGCACTTTCTGGTGTAAACCAAAGGCGCATCCACCAGTTCTGGAAGGGTTTGCTCCAGAAATAAACGTAAATCCCGCACTTCATGGTCGTTCACGTAACGATCATCTTGATCGGGGTAAATGTGCATGCCTCCAGTATGCTTTGCCACTTTTAGCACACCATATTGCTCAACATACGGAAAGCCATACCAGCCTGTATTAGAAATGTCGGCCGTAAAAACAGAAAAGTAGGGAGGAATAAATTTCCGAAAATCTCTAGGTTTTAGCCAAAATACAGGATGGCCTGTTGACTTCATATACGATCGAAGTTCGGGTAATAAATAAGGGGTATGCACACCTGCTGCCACAATTGCATGCCCACACGAAAATTGCGCTCCTTCCTTGGTTTTTACGGCAATTAATTGGCCTTTATCCTGCACGAACTCTGCTGCGGTTTGCCCTTCGTGAATGACTACTCCCAACGACCGCGCATAATCAATTAAGGTATTCATCACGCGTGTGGCATCTACATAACCTCCATGTGGGTTAAAATTGGCATCCACATAGGTATCGGTATTAATGGCGGGAAAACGCGCTTTTAGCGCTTTGGCATCCAAACGATCTAAGGCATAACCATGTGCTGCCAATACTTGACAACTCGCCTGCTCATAACGCTGCCGTTCTGTTTCTAGTTGATCTTGACAAAGCATTAAAAAACCGACTTCATGATACAATGGCAGGTCAAAAAATGCATTCCATTCTTTCCATTTTTCTATACTCATCGCAGCCATGCGGAAATATTCTTCGTCGGAGCCATATTCCATCCGCACAATTTTGTTGATGTCCGTCGAAGCGGCTAGGTGATGGGGCAATGAATCGGGATTAATCAACCCGACTTGATAACTTCTTTTCGCTAATGCGATTGCCGAAGTTATCCCAAATATTCCGCCTCCAATAATTAAAAAGTCATCATTTGCCATTACATCGCTTGTTTATAATATAACTCATTGCACGAGATAGCGCTTTTTTGCCGTAGAGCCAATCACAATGCCTGCACTGATAATAATAAGATTTTTTAATCTTAGGCTTGTGCTTCAAAACAGTCGATGGTGAAATCCGATATGACGAAGTTCGTTGGGTCATGCACAACAGACTGGTCTACAGAAAACAGCTCGCACGAAGGGAACT
>JBMYQA010000472.1:0-2851 GCA_049600855.1 Flammeovirgaceae bacterium
CGAAAAAATCTAGTGATTTTTCCTATAACAAACCATTCGTGATAAACACTAATTGCGTTACTTTTTTTGAAATAATAAATCGGTCATGGCTTTCTAATTTCTAGCTTGCTTGGTATAGCACATTCATTTGATCTCCTACTTCACTGCATGCTACCACACTATTCCTTTAACACATGAACGGTTCCTTTATACTTGGAGTTTTCGTATTCAATTTCATAAAAGTAGATTCCTGCACTCACGTTTAACCCGTCCCACTTAAAATTGCGATCGGTACTTTCAAATACCTTTTTTCCCCAACGGTTATAAATCTTGATGCCAATAAAACGGTCGGTACAATCGTCAATGGGTAAAGTGCTGATAAAATACTCATCGCCTATGCCATCGCCATTTGGAGAAAAGGCATTGGCTGGATTAAACTCAGGTTGTGGAAGATCTGAGATATTGAAAATCACAGTAGCTCCATCCAAATTCGTTACGCCGCAATTCTTGGTTTCATCTTGAACCAACAGGTTAATCGTATACGTATTTGGTGTAAATCCTGTATCTAAATATTCACAATCTATGCGCCAAGTAAAGGTGGTGGTTAGTGGCGATATGCCCGTAACGGAAACAAAATCCATATTCACATCGGCCATATCAAAACCATCTCCGCTCGCACTTAAAGTAATTTGATCCAATTGATCTGCATCAATGCCTGTTACGGTAAAGGTAATGGTCTCACCTACTAACGCATCTACGGTATACGTTCGTGTACTTGGGTCAAAGTTGGGTAAATCGGCACTCAAACTAGGGGTATTATTCGGAGAGGTTTCTTTAATCAGTAATAGCTTAACAGTAATGGTATCATAAGTCATGATGAAACAATCCGAGCTATCTTGTACAATGAAGTCAACCAGTAATTCTTCTTGTGTTAAGTTCGGATTGGGGTAATCAGTTGGATCACAAGACACATCAAATTCAAAATTTTGGTTGATTTGCCCAAAGCCACTTACTTCATCGAATTGTATGCCGTAATCTGCTAAATTAAATCCTTGTCCTTGAGCCATCAAATTCATAAAATGTCCATCTACATCTAACCCCGTTACTTCAAAGTCTAGTCTTTCTCCTAAATATAGCGTATCACACACCATGGTATCGGCATCACTTAAGGAAGTGCTTACCATCGGTTCCTCATTCGGCAGTGGCACATAATTGAGGCGAATCTCTACTTCAAGTGTATCGGTATTGGGTAAGTTTGTACATTCATCATTGCTATTGACAACAAACTTGAGGGTAAAGGTGGCATTTTGTGCTCCTAGTAAATCTTCACAATCGGGTTCCCAGCTAAATTGCGTAAAAATGGAATCGCTGCCGTCAATAGGCGTAAATTGCATTCCCAAATCGGCCAAGTTAAAATTATCCGAAAATGCGGACAAACTCACCAACGCATCTTGTGCTTTGCCGATAATATCCAACGTCAATAACTCATTGGTATTGATTTCGGCAAAAAAGGTATTGCTCCCCGCATCAAACTGCAATGGACTAACCTCCAAGGTGGTAATCACATTTGGCGGATTATAAAACACTCGGATGAGTACATCTACCGTATCTGGCTCATCAAACTCTTGACAAGAATGTAAATCGGTTACGGTAAATTGCATCGGGAAAAACCATTCGGTAGTGTCTTCAGGCAAGGGCGTACAATTGGTTGGCTCCCATGAAAACAAGCTACTCGCACTGCCCACACCCGATGCTGAAGCGAAGTTAAAATTACCAATTGCCGCTAATTGTGCGGTAATGGCAGCCGCATCAACCAGCTCTAACGCCAAACTATCGCCATCTAAATCCAGCGCGGACACATCAAATTCCAGTAAATTTCCTAACTCAACCTCAGCAAAATAATAGCCGCTATCTACATTAAAAGGAATATTCAGGTCTAAGTCGGGCACTTCATTGGGTACAGGGACGACATTCACAAAAAAGGTGGCCGTATCCATCAGTGGCAGTGCGCAACTATTATCCTTCACGATGACCTCAAATGCTAAAACTCCGCCATTCACATCTACTGGACAGTCGGGCAAACACAATTCCAGTTGTAAGGAATCATTGGGACCAGATAGCGTTCCTGCTGTTGGGGTCAGGCTGACATCAGCTAACGAAAAATTGAGTGGGCGTAGCTCTGCCGTAATTTCTGAATTTGCTTCAAAATCTTTTACCGTTACCGTTAAACAGGGAGAATCTTCGGTATATAAATAGGTAATGGTATCGGTTTGATTATAAGAAGAGTCTGGGGAAAAATTGATCGTTGTAATTTCAGGAAAAAAATAATCTGGACAATCCAACACTAGCATTTGGAAATCGCGCCTCACCTCTCCTATTTTCACACCATCGCGAAACTCCTCACATTTCACTGCAAACACAAATAAACCTGTAGAGTCAGGGGTAACTGTCAAAAAGCCTGCATCATCAATCGCCAAGGGAGGTGACCCTGCCACTTGTGTAGCTGCCGAATAGCCGGGTTTAAAGGTTACCTCTGAATAAGGCCCTGGAATGGGATTCGTGGGAATGGGATCTAATACAGAAGAATTGCCATTCAACGGATGTGATAAGGAATAAACTAAGGAATCGCCATCCTTATCGCTCCCTCTGAAATCCACGTAATACGGAAAGCCTTTACAGGCAAAGTCACTTAACGGTGGAAAAATGGTGGGTGTAGAATTAAAAAAGCGTTCTCCATTTCTCACCACAGGAGGAAACTCCAAATAAAAGGTCATTCCTGCGGTATCGGGGCGTTCGATATTATCAATCACCTGATTGCGGCAACAACGTTCCCAAACTAAATAATAGCCATCGGGTTCGGTGTAGATGGCAG
>JBMYQA010000473.1:0-2850 GCA_049600855.1 Flammeovirgaceae bacterium
TGGTGGCTGAATTTCACGTCAACCGGTCAAGGTGAATATGTAGAAGTTGAGGAAGACATGATCGAAGAAGATAAAACCACTGCTACTGTCAATAGGAAAGTAGCTACGAAGAATAGCTTTATAGCTAGTGCGAATACCTTTAGCCTCAGTTCATCCAGTGCCACATTAGAGGAAATCGTAGTCGTTAGCTATAGTACTTCTGTGAATCTTCAGGGAACAAACTCATCTGCCACGCTTCAGCCAACAATGAGTGGAGCGTTAGTCAATACCTTGTCGGGTAAAGTGGCGGGAGTACAAGTTACTCCAGCATCAGGGGCTTCATCCTTAAATGAAATCAGGATAAGAGGTTCTTCTTCTATCAATAGCAATAGTTCCCCTCTGGTTGTATTAGATGGAATTCCTTTGATGAATACATTAGGCGAAGCAAGTAGTGACTTGAATTTAGTCAATGCGGAAAACATTAAGAATATGACGGTATTAAAAGGAGGAACTGCTACGGCTTTGTATGGTTCTCGCGGAGCTCATGGCGTGATTTTAATTACCACAAAAAGGCCAAATGAGTTTGTTAAAGATATGATATGGAAGCCGGCACAATACATTGCTAAATATGTTGCGGCAAAAACGTATTCTAAAGTCAGGGAATTCTACGCACCTGCGTATCAGGTTAAGAAATCAAATGAGGAACGCATTGATTTCCGAAATACGATCTTTTGGGAACCAAACGTCCAAACCGATAAAAACGGAACTGCAAGCCTTTCATTTTATAATTCGGATGCCACGACTGTTTTTAGAATGATTGCGGAAGGCGTAGGAATTAACGGGCAGGTCACTAGAGCGGAAGAAACCTATCACACCATTTTGCCATTTAGCATGGATGCAAAAGTTCCTCCTTATTTAACTTTTGAGGATAAACTCGAATTGCCCGTTATTCTGAAGAACAATACCAACCAAACCATTAAGGGAAAACTGTTAATTAACGTTCCTGAACAACTTGAAAGTTTAAACGGTAATGTGTTGGATGTGAGTCTAAAAGCGCAAGATGCTACTACAATTTATGTTCCTTTATTTGTAAAGTCAATAGCAGGAAAAGGTACCTTAGGCATTCAATTTAAGAGTAAAACCTACCAAGATGAATTTGTGAAAGACATTGACGTAGAGTCAAAGGGATTTCCAGTGTCCTTTTCATTAGGAGGGAATGAGCTCAATAAAAAAGTGAAGTTCATCATTTCCGATCCAGTAGCAGGGTCCATTAAAGCAGATTTTATTGCATATCGAGATGTAGTCGGTCAGTTGATGGATGGTTTAGAATCTATTTTTAGGGAACCGCATGGTTGTTTTGAACAAACGTCTTCAAGTACCTACCCTAATTTGTTGGCACTGAGCTATTTGCGAGAAAGTGGGAGGGATAATCCTGAAATAGAAACGAAAGCCTTGGGCTACATCAAAAAAGGGTATAAACGACTCATCTCATTTGAATGTCCTAAAGGCGGTTTTGATTGGTTTGGCCGTGGCCCTGCTAGTGTATGGCTGACAGCCTATGGCGTAATGGAGTTTAACGACATGAAAGCCGTGTATAACGGTGTGAGCCAACCCATGATTAATCGAACATTGGAGTGGCTACTGCAGCAACAAAATGAATCAGGACGATTCAGTAGGTATCGAAATGAGGATCAGCATGACTATCACAAACACTATAATCGGATATTAAATGCGTATGTCGTGTATGCTTTGGCTAATGCACAGGTAAAAAACATTAATCGAGCTTACCAACATGCGTATCAAGATGCATTATCTTCAGGAGATGCTTATCTTTTAGGTTTAGTAGCTAATGCTGCATTCGAATTAGGGAATCGAGAAGAAGGGAATGCGTTATTAGCGATGCTTAAAAAGCAGATTAGAGCCAAAGGAATGCAATCGTTAAAAGTTAGTCGTTCAATTACGTATGGACGTGGGGTGGCATTACAAGTGGAGGCAGCTTCATTAACGGTATTGGCCATGCTTCAAGCGAGAGATCAAGATATGAATCTGCTCAATAATCTGGTGAAGTTTATTGCCAGCAAAAACCGATTTGGAGGCTATGGCAATACACAGGCAACGATAATGGCTCTAAGGGCTTTAGTAGCTTATGCAAAACAAGCTCAAAATAAGTTTGAAGATGGTAAAATTGAAGTAACGGTTAACAATAGACTGGCTGCTGCTACAAGCTATTCTCAAGAACAAAAGGAGGGAATTACTTATGATCAACTTGGGCAATACTTTACCACAGGGGAACAACAGTTGGGGGTTCAGTTTTTAGACACAAAAACAGCTTGGCCATATAGTATGAACGTTTCTTACACTTCTTATACACCTGTATCGAGTTCAAAATGTGAAGTGGATTTAATCATCAAAATTGCTAGTGAACAAATAGACTTGGGTGGAACGGTTCGATTGACCACTACAGTGCAAAATAAATCGAGTGAATCACAAGGTATGGTCATGGCATTGATTGGGATTCCTTCAGGTTTGAGTCCACAGCCTTGGCAATTAAAAGAGCTGCAAGAAAAACGCGTCGTTGATTATTACGAAGTACACAAAAACTACTTAGTCTGCTACTTTACAGGAATGGAGGGCAATGAAAAATTACAAGTTGCACTTGATTTGAAAGCTGAAGTGCCGGGCACTTACCAAGCTCCTGCGAGTTCGGCGTATTTATATTATACAGATGAATATAAAGATTGGGAAGCAGGTTTATTGGTGCGTATTGAGCGATAACTTAATACACAATCATTGTGATGACCTGCTTATGTCCAAGCACTTAAGCACCTAACTAAAATTAATGCGGTATTCTGTACCGACATTTTTCAATAT
>JBMYQA010000474.1:0-2842 GCA_049600855.1 Flammeovirgaceae bacterium
TTTTCAACAACATTAAACTTATGCTATTCAAGTATAGAATTTTTGCTTCAAATTGATTATCAACAAATAGAAGCTGGATTAATTAAAAGCAGAAGCAATCCTGATAATTTAATTGAGAGTTTCATTGAAAACGCATGGAATGATGGAAAAGGAATAGATGTATTCCGAATTTTTGACTCCTTAAACTGGGTGGAAGCCATGAAGGTAAGTATCAATACCATTCGTGAGCGAACAGGAGCGATTGCCGAAGCATGTATTGGCTATACTGGCGATATCTTAAATCCTGATAATCAGAAATATACCTTGCAGTATTACTTGGATTTAGCAAGGCGATTAGAAGATGAGGGAGCACATATCTTAGCCATCAAAGACATGGCTGGTTTATTAAAACCTTATGCTGCTTACACGCTCGTGAAGGAATTGAAACAAGTGGTGGATATTCCCATTCATTTGCACACGCACGACACTTCTTCTATTCAGGCGGCCACCTACCTCAAAGCAATTGAAGCAGGTGTAGATGTCGTTGATTTGGCGCTTTCATCCATGTCGGGCTTAACTTCCCAACCCAATTTTAACTCCGTCGTTTCCATGCTACAAGGGCATGAGCGCGAATTGCCAGTTAATCTACAGAGCTTAAATGCCTTTTCGAATTATTGGGAAGATGTGCGTGAATTCTACTACCCATTTGAGTCAGAGTTGAAGGCGGGAACCGCAGAAGTATACGAACATGAAATCCCTGGTGGTCAGTATTCTAATCTTCGTCCGCAAGCGAGGGGACTGGGTTTAGAAGAAAAGTTTGTGACCATCAAGAAAAACTATGCGTTAGCAAATAAGCTATTTGGCGATATCGTAAAAGTAACGCCTAGTTCTAAAGTCGTTGGGGATATGGCGATGTTTATGACAGCCAATGACTTGGATGATCAGGATGTGATGAAGAAAGGAGATGCTTTAGCCTTCCCCGAATCAGTGAAGGACCTTTTCCGAGGTGATTTGGGACAACCGCAAGGAGGATTTCCGAAAGAATTGCAACGCATGGTCTTGAAAGGGGAAACACCTTATACTGATCGGCCAAATGCTCACTTAGAGCCAATCGACTTTGATACCGAATTTGCTGAATTTAAGAAAAAGTTTGATACGCATCAGACATTTACCGATTTCCTATCCTATAAACTCTATCCTAAAGTATTCGAAGAATACTACGAGTTCTGCCAATTGTATGGTGATATCTCCATCATTCCTACAACGTCCTTTTTCTACGGAATGAAATCAGGAGAAGAAGTGTTGGTAGAGTTAGATAAAGGCAAGCGTTTGATTATCAAGTTGTTATTTGTTTCTAAACCAAATGATGAAGGAATTTGCCGAGCGTCTTTCGAACTGAATGGTAAAGTTCGTGAGGTGAAGGTAAGAGATAAATCTTTCAAGGTAGAGAAGCAAAGTCACCGTAAGGCTGATAGTGCGATAGCAGGTGAAATTGGTGCGCCTTTGCAAGGGCGTTTGTCTAAAGTTTTGGTGAAAAAAGGAGATACTGTGGAAGAGAATCAACCTTTATTTGTCATTGAGGCGATGAAGATGGAAACGACAATTTCAGCACCTTCAGCGGGAAGTATTGAACATGTGTTGTTAGAAGCGGGTACGCTGGTGGAGCAAGATGATTTGGTAGTGGTATTGGGATAGCGTTTCTGACGATGCGATAAAATTTAGGGCAGCCAAACAAGACTGCCCTTTTGGTTAAGCTATTCTCATGTGCTTACTTAAATAATAGCCATATAGTTATGCCTAATCTTTTCTACCCGCAAAGCCAATCCATTTAATGTATTGAGTGATTCGATCAAATTCGCTTCTACAATCTTGGCCAACGTAGGAGGGACAAAACGATTCGTTTGAAGATTTGCCAATTGCTTGGGGCGTTCTTCTTCTGTTTTTTGTTGCAGTTGTTGAATGTAATTAAAGAGTGTGTCAAAGCGCTCATTCCAAAATTTGATGATAATGGGATGCGGTTTCTTGGTCAGGTATTCCGTAATTTCTCGCTTTTGCGTTTTTAGTTGAAAAGTGAGTTGTTGGGCGTTGTGGGTAATTAATACCTCATTTTCCTCTTTTGATTTATGTGTTCGAATTTTATAAGTGAGTTTATAATTTTCATCGTAGAGTCCAATCGTCGTTTCTTCCTCTAGTTGCAAACGCTCAAAATCACTGGCCTTAATGTACTTTCCATCCATAATATTACCAATGTACAGTACTTCGTAATACTTGCGCTCAATCAAATAAGCTTCTTCTCTGGTAATGGTATTTGGAATTTGGGTTTCTTGTTGAACTTCTTCTTCGAACGCTTCAATTTCTTTTCTCAAGTTACTCAAATTCATTGCGATGGAATAGCCGTATTTACGTATCGTTTCCGCCACAATCTCTTTCAATGCATCTTGGTGTAAAGGTGTGCTCCACAGGCAATGAACCATCAGAAAGCAATCCATTAAATCCACTTCCGTTCTGCCGTTTAAAAATGCGGAAGTGCGGAGTAAATGCACGACTTTCTTCCACCTACGATCATAAATTTTAAATGGCGTATCGGAGCGAGAATCATACGCTTCTATTTTATGTTTAACCACCTGAATGGTATTTAAAACTTCCTTTGGCAGTTCAATCTGATTAATTTGATTTGCCCATTGATCTAACTCCGTATCAGTGATTTTTAACTCTTCAGCAACATGATCGGTATATACATCATTAGTATTGGTAATCATATTTAGGAAATTTCCCTTCTCTTTAATCTCTTCAATTAAATACCGAATTAAGAAACGATCCCATAATGCCTCGAGTCCATCGCCTCTAGTGGGCAACTCATTGG
>JBMYQA010000475.1:0-2757 GCA_049600855.1 Flammeovirgaceae bacterium
GTAGAACAGAGTATTTAGTGGTCAACAAAAAAACAGGCAGTGTTTTTAAAGTTTTTACAAGAAGTGAATATGCAAATGTTCAAGGGAGCCATGATTCTGGCATTGATTCATTAATGTTTAATGATGCAGGAACCGTGTTGATTGCCACTTATGTAGATGGAGCAGTAGAAAAATATGAGTTGCCTTCGTAAGTAGTCCATAAAAAATGGGCAAAGCTTTGTGGATGAGGATTTGATGCAAGCCGCTGAATCATCAAATTTCTCCTACACACTACTCGTATAAGCTGTTTAAATGCTTGAAAAAACGTGTGGATTTAGTAAAAATCTCATATATTTATGTATTTTTCTTATTAATCTTTATCGTTTTATTTTGTAATCAATTAAACTTGAATATTGCGTTTATTGCAATAGTGAATTACCCTAGCCTTTCGTCTTGCATTTACAAATATGAATATGGAAAATTACCCTTGGTTCGAACAGTACCCCTCTTTTGTAAGAAAGGAAATTGACACAGCTGCGTACAATTCATTGATGGAAATTATTGATGAATCGTTATCAAAATATGGAGATGCTCCAGCTTTTACTTGTATGGATAAAAGTTTGAGTTTTCGTCAAGTAGATGCGTTATCAAAGGACTTTGCCGCTTATTTACAAAGTATCGGAATGAAGAAAGGCGATCGCATTGCCATTCAAATGCCTAATGTCCTGCAATATCCAATTGTGTTATTTGGAGCGATTCGGGCAGGTCTTGTCGTGGTGAATACCAACCCGCTGTACACGGTAAGAGAAATGACCCATCAATTTAATGATGCGGGCGCTGATGCATTAGTGGTTTTGGCAAACTTTGCTTCTAAAGCTCAAGAAGCATTGCCGAAAACCAATATTAAACATGTCATTGTTACGGAGATTGGTGATCTATTTGGCGGTCTAAAAGGTTTCATCACCAATTTTGTAGTAAAACATGTGAAAAAAATGGTGCCAGCTTATGACTTACCAAATGCAACTACACTGAAAAAAGCGTTAAGTACAGGAGCGAAGGCAAATTACACCAAACCAAGCATTTCGGCTGACGATATTGCCTTATTGCAATACACGGGCGGTACAACAGGAGTTTCTAAAGGTGCTACCTTATTGAATAAAAACATCGTTGCCAACATCTTGCAAGTTTCGGAATGGATGGGTAGCGAATTAGATGAAGGTAAAGAAACCGTCATTACAGCACTTCCACTTTACCACATTTTTGCCCTCAGCGTGAATTGCCTAACCATGCTTAGAAAGGGAGCTCATAATGTGTTAATTGTGAACCCGAGAGACATGCAAGCGTTTGTGAAAGAGCTGAATAAATATCCTTTTTCTGTGTTCACCGCAGTGAATACCTTATTTAATGGATTGATGAATACACCTGAATTCCAACAAGTGAATTTTGACCATCTGAAAGTTGTTGTGGGTGGGGGAATGGCTGTGCAAACTCCTGTAGCAGAAAAGTGGAAAAAATTAACTGGTCGACCCATTGCTGAAGGGTATGGCTTGAGTGAAACGGCTCCAGTACTCACTTGTAACCCGATTGATGGTACAGAACAATTGGGAACAATTGGCATTCCCGTTCCGAATACAGAGGTTAAGATTTTAGATGACGATGGCAATGAAGTGGCTCAAGGTGAACCTGGTGAAATCTGTGCGAAAGGGCCACAAGTGATGCAAGGCTATTGGAATCGGGATGAGGAAACTGCCAAAGTGTTCCATGGCGAATGGTTTAGAACAGGCGATATTGGTATCATGGAAGAGTCAGGCTTCTTCAAGATTGTAGACCGTAAAAAAGACATGATTTTGGTTTCTGGATTTAATGTGTATCCAAACGAAGTAGAAGATGTTGTGGCTGGGCACGATAAGGTACTGGAAGTGGCTGCCATTGGAGTTCCTGATCCTAAATCTACCGAAGCCGTGAAAATTTTTGTAGTCAAGAAAGATGATTCCTTAACAGCGGATGAGGTAAAGGCGTATTGTAAGCAAAACCTAACTGGATATAAGGTACCTAAGCACATTGAGTTTAGAGCGGATCTTCCTAAATCTAATGTGGGTAAAATCTTGCGAAGAAAATTAAAAGATGCTGATGTACAAGCAAATGCTTAGATCAACAAATCAGTTAACAAGGAGGTGAGCTTTTTTTGAGCTCACCTTTATTTTTTTATCCTTCTCGATCTACTTTTACACTATTTTCAGGCACTTCAAAATTGGCTTCTGCTGCACTGATGAATTTGATATTACTTAACGTCGCATTTCCTAATTTACCCTTAATTCCTGTTTCTTCATTCCAACCCGTAAATTCCCAAGTAGTAGCAACGGGCACACCCTGAATCGTTTGATAATCTTTGTAGATAATGGCATGTGGATCTTTACTAGCTTCTGTTGCCGATTGAGAAAAAGTAACAATATAAGCGGCTGCTTGAATCAGATGATTTTCAGGATCGGCATAAACGACATACCAGTCATCTGGAGCATCACCAATGTCTTTCCCAAAGGTCAATCGCCCTGCTTGATAGTGTTGTGCGCCCATCTTTTTAGTACCAAGCACCTTCCAGTTTGTCCCTGGATCACTCAATTTGTAAGGTAAGGCAAAAAAGTACTGCCAAGTAAAGATATCGAATCGCGCTTTCGATTTGGCATATTTACTGTCTGCTGGCGAGAGGAAAACTTCTGACCCATCAAAGGTGATTGTGGTACCATCTTTCATACTCACTTTAATTTTACCCGAATTGCT
>JBMYQA010000476.1:0-2744 GCA_049600855.1 Flammeovirgaceae bacterium
ACTAAGCTAAACCAAAACTCTAATTTAATCCCCTTTATTTCTCATCTTTTACTAAAGTTGACTAAAGCTCGATTTTAATCCCCTATTTACTCGTACATTCCCAATCAAAACGCTTTAATTTGTAGGCTAGGTGATGATATAACATCTAGTGTAGCATTTTCGAATGCGGAGATTACCAACATGCAAACGCTTAATCAATAATGACAACAACACAGCAAGCACTTCCAATAGCTTTTAAGAAAAAACGCTTATCCAAGGCTTTTCTATTGGATACTTATAAGCACTTACTCAAGCCCAGAATGATTGAAGAGAAAATGCTGATTTTACTACGACAAGGTAAAATTAGTAAATGGTTTTCTGGTATCGGCCAAGAAGCCATCTCTGTTGGGGCTACCTTGGCCATGGATCAAGAGGAATACCTTTTTCCGATGCACCGCAACTTGGGATTATTTACCACAAGAGGAGTTCCATTACACCGACTTTTTGGGCAATTTCAAGGCAAGCACATTGGTTTTACCAAAGGTCGTGATCGTTCTTTTCACTTTGGTAGTCAGGAACACCACATCGTAGGCATGATTTCACACCTTGGACCACAACTTTCCGTAGGAAGTGGAGTGGCTCTAGCCGATTTATTAGATCATACCAATCGGGTAACACTTGCCTTTACAGGAGATGGTGCAACTTCTGAAGGGGAATTTCATGAAGCCATGAATGTAGCAGCAGTATGGAATTTACCCATCATTTTTATCATTGAACACAACGGTTATGGGCTTTCTACGCCTAATAATGAGCAGTTTGTATGTAAGCAGCTCATGGATAAAGGCATTGGCTACGGTATGGAAGCCATAAAAATTGATGGTAACAATGTATTAGAAGTATACGAAACGATAAAAAAACTTCGTCAAGACATCATTAAGAAACCACGTCCAGTCTTGGTGGAAGCCATGACCTTTAGGATGCGTGGCCACGAAGAGGCTTCTGGTACTAAATACGTGCCTCAAGAGTTGTTTGATGAATGGGGGAAAAAAGACCCCGTTACTAATTATGAACAATTTCTGAAATTAGAAGGCATTTTATCGGATGAACAAGAACAAGAAATTCGAGCTGAAATTAAACAAGAAATTGAAGAAGGCTTGCGCATTGCTTACGCAGAAGAGGTTCCTGAATTCAATCTACAACATGAATTGAATGATGTTTATGCTCCTTTTGAAGCAAAAGTGACTTATCCTAAAACAACAGCAAAAAGCCCTAAGCGACTCGTTGATGCCATTTCCGATGGACTTCGACAGAGTATGGAACAATTTCCTGAAACGGTGGTGATGGGACAAGATGTAGCAGAGTATGGTGGCGTATTTAAAGTAACACAAGGGTTTGTGGAACAGTTTGGCAAAGGGCGCGTTCGAAATACGCCTTTGTGCGAGTCGGCTATTTTAGGCATTGGCCTTGGGCTTTCCATCAAACAAAAGAAAGCCATTGTAGAAATGCAATTTGCCGATTTTGTAACGTGTGGATTCAATCAAATCGTAAATAACCTTGCTAAAATCCACTACCGTTGGGGGCAACATGCCGATGTTGTAGTACGCATGCCCACAGGTGCAGGGGTAGCTGCCGGCCCTTTCCACTCTCAGTCTAATGAGGCATGGTTTTATCATACGCCTGGCTTAAAAGTGGTGTTTCCAGCCTCTCCTTATGACGCAAAGGGCCTGTTAGCTGCTTCCATTGAAGATCCAAATCCCGTCATCTTTTTCGAGCATAAAGCACTGTATAGAGCAGTAACCGAAGAAGTTCCTGACGATTACTACACCTTGCCCATTGGTAAAGCCAATTTAGTTGCAGAAGGCAATGATTTGTCCATCATTACCTATGGAATGGGCGTACATTGGGCAAAAGAAATTATGGATGAAATGTCCTTTTCTGCTGATATCTTGGATTTGCGTACTCTGCTTCCTTGGGATAAAGAGGCGGTACGCGCAACGGTGAGTAAAACCAATAAAGTATTGGTATGCCAAGAAGATTGCCTCACTGGTGGAATTGCGGGCGATATTGCTTCGTGGATTTCTGAGGAATGTTTTGAAGAATTAGATGCTCCTGTGATGCGAGTAGGAAGTTTAGATACTCCTGTACCTTTCGCTCCAACCCTCGAAAAAGGTTTTCTACCCAAAGACAGGCTGCGAAAGAAAATCAAACAACTATTTGACTATTAGGTCTTAGAAACTGTTGGAACTTTGTCTTTCGGCTAAAACTAACCAAAAAATTCAAATAGCCTCTTAGGGTTTCACGCTATACATAAAAAAACGGCATATGAAAAACTCATATGCCGTTTTTGCAAATAAATATAGCTTATTTATCAGCGTTTTTGATTTCTTGAACTTCCAAGCGAATCTCTTGAGCAAGTTTTTTAAGGTCTTGCATAGCTGTTCTAACACGAGTACCAGCCGCTTTGTTGTTTTTTTCGTAGAACTTGTCAAAATCAGATTCTAATGCATCAACCGCACTTTTTAATTCTTCAAATCTTTTCATTGTTGTAATGATTCAGGGTATAAAATAAAAATTAAACAAGATGAAGCAGACTCACTATCAATAAGTTAAGACTGCAACAATCAATAAAACTCATATTTATTCAATACAATAAAGAGTAAGATATACCACTTTGTAATGCATGGCTCATTGAAAAAGCATCTTAAATTAACGCATTTTTATTCAATGGTCATGTATTGAAATACGAGATAGCTTGCGAAAATACA
>JBMYQA010000477.1:0-2659 GCA_049600855.1 Flammeovirgaceae bacterium
ATCATGGATTCAAGGCTCAGAAGCCTTGAATAGCAGATTTAAGTGTTAAACCATCAGGTAGAGTAGCATAATTGCGGGTTTACTAATCATCGTGACGCAAACCTAAAAATCACCTCAATTGCTTTAATAAACGCTCCCCTACTTCCGTTACTTTGCCCACCGATTGCTTAATGGCTCTTTGAAATTCAGCAGCCGCTCCATCTACAGGAATCTCTGCTGTAGTCTCCAGAGCTTTAAGGTACCAATTCATCCATGACTTTATAATTTTGCGTTCCTTGTTGAGATCACCACCCATTTCCAACACTCCTTTTGAGAGTTTATATTCTGCATTTAAGCGTTTTAGCGCAGCCGTTTCTACTCGTTCTAAACTCTCTTTGCCTGCACCTTCCTGACCATTAGTCAAGAATAATCCCAATACGAGCGCACTACTTCCTACATTTTTCAAGGTTTCTTTAGATACTTTATCTATGCGATCATTATCTGTATGATAAAATACATCGGTAAAATGCCAAAAAAGCAAGCCTGGAATGTTTGCATTTAAAAATGGCGTATGATCACTTCCACCTTCAAAAGGGTTCGTTTCTACACGCCAATTTGCCTCTTGCCCCCTCGTTTTACAAATGTGTGTAGCTAAATCGGTAAAGTAATGTGCCATAAAATCACTCTGGCTGACAGAACCTGCTCCCCATTCTGTATGCTTATCTGCTCCCCTCGTCCAAATGGCAGAAGGATCAGGCATTTTTTCAATCAAAAATGAACCACCTGTTTTCGCTGTGTTTTCGCCCACCATATCTAAGCTTAAGCCCCACATAATCGTTTTGGCACGTTCTTTATCTTGTGAAATGTAACGGTGTGTCGATTCAATTTCGTTGCCCCAAATAAAAGTAAGTGAGCGTGCAGGATCTACCTGCTTTGACGTTAACAATTTAGCCGTCACACAAGCCATTTCTGCCAAAGCAGCGACTCCTGAGGCATTATCATTCGCTCCTGGTTCTTGTACATGGGCACTGTAGACAAACCGTTGTTCCGCTTTTTTACTGCCCTTTACCTCTGCTACGAGTGTTAATTCCTCTGACTTATAAAACTTGGTTTCAATAGTGATCGCCATCCGAAACTTACCTGTTAACAGTGCTTTTTTAATACGCATGTTCGCATCGTAAGAAAGGCAAATGCCCCAAATCGGCTTTTTGCTGTAGGGAATACTCCCAAATTGAATGGAAGTTTGATGAATTTGGGGTTTGGTATAATGGGGCATTTGGTAAGCCAACACGCCAATTGCCCCACCTGCTACGGCTATTCGATGCAAACTACGCACATGCATCTCACCATAAATCACTTTCCCCTTAATATCAGCAGCACTGTAATGCACTACTTCTGCCTCAATGGTTTTCCCATGGGTACCATGAGAATTGATGGCTAACATATTTCGGTTTGTCTCAAAATTTAGCAAATCAGCGGTTTCTCCATCAATGTTAAGACGAGCACTTACGGGTTCCCATGCGGGATTTCTCATGGGATACTTCTCAATGCGATACGTTAAGCGATCTGCTTTAACGGCTTGATCTTCTTTTACATAACCTGCTTTTTCCAAGAGCTGAGCAACATAATAAATGCTTGAATCAAAACCTGCATTTCCCTCTACACGCCAAAACTTTTCAACATAAGCAGTTGTTTGAAAGGCCGCTTCTTTATCGAAGTTGCTGGTAACTGTTTTTAACAATTTCTCCGTTTGTTGCGCCTTTAGTGTTACAGCCCACACGAATAAACTGCAACAGATGATGATCTTCTTTTTCATAACTAATTAATTTGACTACGAGGTTATCTCAAGTACTGAACGATTAATTTGAACACAATAAAGTTGCCTAATATTAGAAAATCAACCAAGGCTTTCTATAGAATTGAATTATTTGTTGTTAGAATTCCCAATTCTTTACTAATTTAAAAAAGAACTATTCGTATGCTACATGCCTCAAAAACCTGTCATTTTTCTAGCTTTTGCAAATGATCGTGTGGATCATACCGCGTACTTGCGAAACCTACCCATTGAACTGGATGGCATACGATCTGCCTTACAAAAGGCCGTAAAAGCAGGACTTTGCGAAGTAGTCGAACGCAGCAATGCAACCATCCAACATATCCTAGATGTCTTTCAAGACGAATATTATAAAGATCGCATTGCCATTTTTCATTATGGTGGGCATGCTAATGGTTATCAACTTTTACTAGAAAACTTGGATGGTTCACATGCTTCGGCGCATGCAGATGGGCTTGTATCTTTTTTTTCGAAACAGCAGGGACTCCAACTCATTTTTCTGAATGGCTGTTCTTCTCAACAGCAAGCACTCGATTTAATTGGGGCAGGTGTAGCCGCAGTCATTGGAACCTCCCAGTCGATTAATGATGATGTAGCCACCCAATTGGCTATCCGATTTTACAAGGGGATGGCTGCGGGCAAAGCCATTGATCGCTCGTGGCAAGAAGCCATAGACGAGGTAAAAATCACCAAGGGCACGGCCAATATGCGGGATTTATTTTGGGATGGCATGGAGGAATCGACATTCAGTAGTTCCCCTGCCGTAGAGACGCAAAATCTTGCATCTCCACAGCCCCTTTCTCACCTAGATCGGTTTCCTTGGGAAATCCATTACAAAGAAGGCGC
>JBMYQA010000478.1:0-2547 GCA_049600855.1 Flammeovirgaceae bacterium
TACCCCTCAAAAAATAACCATGTATTTTAATCTGCTTATTTTCTGTGTGGTACTTTAAAACAAAGTGTAGGAAAGAAAGTTTTAAAATTAGGAGCTATCTCAAATTCACTATGAATACATCACCATCGACATCAAATTGCGCCAATTGTTGTGCACAGTTACATGGAAAGTTTTGTCATCAATGTGGGCAAAAACAAATGACAGAGCGTTTTTCTGTGAAGCTCCTGCTGAATGCATTTCTCAAAAAGATTTTTGATGTAGAGACGGGACTATGGTTTACCACCAAAGAATTAATGGTGCGACCTGGAAAAGTAGTTCGAGATTACCTTCATGGCGCACAAATCAATTATACTAAACCCGTCCAGTTTTTCTTTTTAACCACAGCCTTAGTCTTTATTGCGCTTGGATTTTCCGATCTCTATCAGCAAAATGTCACTAGTTTTGAGCAAGGCTTCAACTATGGATATGGCGATGGTAAGGAAATTCCTTCCCATGTCAAGCACTATATCGCGCAAATATCTTTTTGGATAAAAGATATTCGCATCTTCATTATCTCTTCTATTCCCATTTATGCCTTACTATTTCAATGGATGTTCAGAAGGGCAAAATTAAACTATGCTGAGCATGTAATTTTTCTATTATACGCTACCGCACAATCTAACCTCATCGCTTTACCCTTTTTTGTACTTGGTGCTTATGTTGAGCCCATGATCATCCAAGTTGGTGCTCTTTTTTCCGTCATTTATATTGTATGGGCTACCCAACAATTTTATCAACGGCCTTGGCTGAGAGGCTTGGCCGCCTACTTACTGGCAACAGTGTTATACCTAATTATTGTCTTGGTGATTTTCATGTTAAGTGCCTACATACTTTTATCCATTTACAAGTGATTCAAAAATTAATTGATTGTTTACAAGTATTTTTTTATCACAGGTTCAAACAATTTTCATACTCCTACTGTTTATCTATTGAATTTGATGTAGAGTTGATTTTAATTATTCATTAACTACTGATAATGAGTAAAATAAGGATCATTCTTTATGCAAATACTAGTTGTAAATTATTAAGTAATTTGCGATTAATGGAGCCACATATTAAGCTAAACACTAGAAAATAGGTAAACTTCGAAAACAGGTATAAATATAAAATTTGAATTTTTGACGAAAATTGAATCAATTTGCAGTCAATGGCGTTTCACTAATTGAAAGAACCTCGGGATTGTGTGCGACCTAAGCTCCGTTCAGCACAAGCCCTATATTCAAACAAACAGGTAAAGGCATAGCCTAAAAAATTAATCAGTAACATATTTCAAAGAACAGCATAATTGTTTTTTGATTTCAACAATAGAGCGGGAAAAGTACGTCTTTTCCAATATGGTTGTGCTTTTGAATGGATAATCTTATGAAGATATCAGTTTTTAGAAAAGAACATTTTAACGCTGCTCATCGCCTTCATAATCCAGATTGGTCAGATGAGATGAATAAAAAGATTTTTGGGAAATGCAATAATCCGTATTACCACGGTCATAATTACAATTTAATTGTGCAGGTAACAGGAGAAATTGATCCAAAAACTGGCTATGTGATCGATATGAAGATATTGCGAGATATCATCAAAGCGCATGTATTGGAGCGATTCGATCACAAAAACTTAAACGTTGAGGTAGAGGAATTCAAAAACCTCAACCCAACCGCAGAAAATATTGTCGTAGTGATATGGCAAATTTTACGCGAAAAACTTGACAAAAAATTTGATTTAAAAGTGAAGCTTTATGAAACAGAACGAAATTTTGTTGAATTCCCAGCATCATAATGGCAGCAATGGTCATCATAATAATGGTTATACAAATGGTATAGACCTGGCTACTATTGAAGAGATGGGAGATGAGCATATAGCTAGTGCCCACGATACTCCTATGCGTGCAGACGCTTTCGATTTAGATGATGACACAAAAATTGAAAAAATTGCAGGTCATTTTCGGGAAATCATGGATATTATGGGGTTAGACTTAACCGACGATAGTTTGAGCGGCACGCCACACCGCGTGGCAAAAATGTACATCAAAGAAGTTTTTAGTGGATTAAACCCTGCTAATAAACCCCAGTTCAAGCTATTTGAAAATAAGTATAAGTACCAAGAAATGTTGGTAGAAAAGGATATCAGCTTCTTTTCGAATTGCGAACATCACTTTGTGCCCATTACAGGAAAGGCACATATTGCCTACATTTCAAGCGGCAAGGTAGTCGGGCTTTCTAAACTCAATCGCATTGTGCGCTACTATGCTAAGCGCCCACAAGTGCAAGAGCGTTTAACGGTTCAAATTGCCGAAGAACTTAAGCAAGCCCTTGAAACCGATGACATTGCGGTAATTATTGATGCCAAGCACATGTGTGTCTCTATGCGAGGGGTTGAAGATATTACGAGTTCAACGGTGACTTCACACTTCAGTGGAAAATTTAAGGACGCTCAGACTAAAAATGAGTTTTTGAAATACCTAGAGCTTAATCCAGAGTTCTAATACAATATGCTATCATTTTGGAGGACAAG
>JBMYQA010000479.1:0-2539 GCA_049600855.1 Flammeovirgaceae bacterium
AATCCTAACAGTGCAGTAATAAAATTCCCCAAGGCAAATAACACCATCACTACATCTCTAAAAATTTTCCCTGCAAAATCTAAAAAGTGGTATTTGTGAAAATAACCAAACATAAATCCAGCAAAGGCTTGGCTATCCGTAACTTTGGCCCCTAATTTTCCTGTAGCCGTTTCCACATACAGCCGTTCATGATTTGCCACTTGATATTGAACTTTAAACACAGGTAAACGCTTATTGACAAAGCCATATTCTCCTCCAAACTTTGTAATCGGTGTAATTGATTCAAGCTGATTCGCCTCATAGCCACTAAATTTATTCGCCAAGTAAGCGGCATACTGTTCATCTCCATTTTTCAGCCATGTTTGCTTTGCTAAATCAAAATAATGCAGTTGTTTGGCTCGATTTACTACGATGGCAACTTGCAAATAATCTGTTCCATCCATTCTGGCTAATGATAAATTGGTAATTTTACCCAATGCACGAGCACGCTGCATCACCTCCACTAACTCTAAATTTAAGTTTGCCAATGAATAACGTTGATCGTTGTGGAACTGATCGCGCTCATCGGGCTGGTATTTGGGTACAATGTGGAAGGCCGCACTGACTCCAAATAGCAATAAGGCAAATGAAACCACTATCCCAATGGAACGGTGGTATTTACGAAGTCCATTTCCCTTTTTCTTCCCCAATAACCCATAAACGATGATGCCGCTTGAAGCTGCTGCAAAGCAGATCAATACAAAAACAAGTATCACCGAGATGCGCACATATTCATTGAAGTTTAGAAAATGCCAATTGTGTAACTGGGCAAAAATCCAGCTAAACGCTGCTCGACTATCATTCACTGCTGTTCCTAACCGAGACGAACGGGTTTCCACGAAAACCCGTAGTCCATCATCGCGTTTAAAAGCAACGCGATAAGCAGGCTTTAAACGAAAAATCCGTGCATATTCGATCGAAAAATCGTGCTGAACTGTAATTCCTGCAACTGCTGAGTTTTGATCTCCAGCAAATTCTCGGGCTAAATAAACTGCATATTGCTCATCGCCATTTGCCAACACGTGTCCATTCTGGCAGTTTAGGTAAACCAATTCATCTTGATTGGGCAGCTTCACCTGAAAGAAGGTATTTCCGTCAAAAGAAACCACTCGAAAGTTTGTCATTTCCTGAATCCCATTCAATTGTAAGGCACTATCCAAATCGACTGTTAATCGCTCCACAGGAATTTCCTGTGGGCGAATAAACTTCTTTGCTAAGTCGGGTTTAAAATTTGACATCATGGGATGCATGATCCCACTGATCGTCCACATTAACACAGGAATTAAGGCGATAATAGCCAATTTCCTATGCCATGCATATAGCTTCCGTTTCCACATCACTGTTTTATTTTTGTTTTCCTGAGAATTGATAGGCGATTCCGAACTGGAACGTACGCGGTAAACCTGGGCTGTAACTCGTTCCCCATCTGGATTTGCTGGCATTTACCGCATACACTTCATCTTCCAAATTCATGATATTGAGCCAAGCTTCCACTTGTTTCACGCGGTAACCCAAACGCAAATTGAATACATCAAAACCGCCATATTCTTTTGTATTCGCTTCATCCATGTAATAGTTCCCCATGTGCTGCCACTCTAATGCAATTCTAAACCCTTTAATAAATGTTGGATAATACGACAATTCTGCATTTCCGATAAATTGAGGCGCTCTATTCATCTGATTATTACTGTAGTCATTCCCATTATCCACATAATCAATAAATTCGTGACGCGCATTTGTTCCGCTGATCCGCGCTTTTAACCCTTCTACTAATTCATATTTCAAGGTATATTCAATGCCCTGATGCCGCGTTTCTCCTGCATTTCGATTCTCCCGAGAGCCGTCATCCAGCTGAACAGAAATGATTTCATTGGTTCCATCCATCCGATACGCACTGAGTTCGAAAAAGCCTTTTTGGTTAGGCAAGGCAATCCATCCACCCACTTCGTAATTGTAATAGGTGGCAGGTTTCAATACAGGAACTTTTACTCCGCGATACAGTTCACCCACTTGCGGAGGCACAAAACCAACACTGTAATTGGCATATACGCCTTTGTCCTTTCCCAAGTCATAGGTTAAGCCCAGTTTTGGGGTAAGTGCTTCAAAACTGTTTTTCTCATCTGGAGCTCCAGAAAACGCGGTTTCAGGCAAAAAATTATCGTAATCGTAATTGAAACGATCGAAACGCAGCGCCGCTACTAACTTTAAGGATTCAATGGGTAAAAACTCTGCTTGTGCATAGGCCGCTACATTTGTTAAGCCGACATCATATTGGGTGAGCACAGAATCAGGAAACTCTTCGTAGCCTGTATAAACACCATCATCTGATCGGTCGATGCGAATGTAGTTTGCCCAATAACTTGCAGGGCTTACATCTATGCTTGCGCCTCCTCTTAGGGTCAATTTATCGCCCAGCTCCTGATTGTGCTGCACTAAAACGCCATAACTCTGAAAGCTGTTTTCATTGACTTCTCCATGTGCCAAATTCGGGTCACCAGTC
>JBMYQA010000480.1:0-2533 GCA_049600855.1 Flammeovirgaceae bacterium
AAGGCTCAGAAGCCTTGAATAGCAGATTTAAGTGTTAAACCATCGGGTAGAGTACGTATTCGACTAGCTCATTGGCTCATAATTTCCAATACCAAGTCTTTCGTTAATTTTCTGCCATTTGCCTTTTGGCGAATAGCTGCAAAGGAATATCTGAAATCACAGCCTTCTTTCCAACGGGTACAACCATAGGCGGTTTGTCCCTTAATTAAGTTGCCCTCACCACATTTCGGGCAAGGCGGCATTGCTTGGTTTTCTGCTTTGGGCTTGGTATTGACTTTAGGTTTGGGGGTGGAAGCACTGTTTTCAAAAATCACCTGAAAATGATCGTCAAACTTTAGGATACCTTCCACTTTCTCACCATTTTCTATAAAGCCTTTTAATTTGGTGGTAGCTTTTTTGGTGACTAAGCGTAACCATTGTTTTTCAGTTAACTTTTTCTCCATGACTAGAAAGGGCAGTCTGAGGTCACAACCCGATTTCCAATGACTACAGCCATAGCTACTTTTACCTTTCAAGATTTTTCCTTGCTTACATTTAGGGCAGGTGGCTCCAACGAGTTTTTGGGGAACAGAAGCGTTTTTACTTGCTTTTGTTTTTTGTTGTGTTTTCGTTTCTTGATGATTTATGGACGCTAGGCGTGGCTTTCCGCGTTCCATGCGCACTTCATAAACGAGCTGATCCACCATTTTCTTCATATCGAAGATAAACTTAGCAGCGCTGTATTCGCCATGCTCAATTTCTTTCAACTGTTTTTCCCACTGCCCTGTTAATTCCGCTGATTTTAGGAGTTGATTTTGGATGGTTTCAATGAGTTGAATGCCCATTTCGGTAGGAACCACCTGTTTTTTTCTACGTTGGGCATATTTTCGTTTAAAGAGGGTTTCAATAATGTTGGCACGGGTAGATGGTCTGCCAATCCCATTGGCTTTCATTAAATCGCGCAGTGTTTCATCCTCCACTTGTTTGCCAGCAGTTTCCATGGCGCGAAGTAAGGAGGCTTCCGTATAGTTTTTAGGAGGTTTGGTGGTTTTCTCCACAAAAGAAGGCTCATGAGGGCCATTTTCGCCCTTTACAAAAGTGGGCAATAGCTTTTCCTCTTCTTGATCTTTTTCTTGCTTCTCCTCCTTAGCTTTTTTATCCTTTGGAAATAATACGCGCCAACCTTCTGCTATAATTTCCTTCCCCTTTGCAACGAACTTTACCGTATCTACTTCAGCATTGACTTGTGTTTTAGCTACCTTACAATCAGGATAAAAAACGGCAATAAAACGCCGAGTGATGATGTCGTATACCTTTTGCTCTACAGTGCCCAAATTGCGTTGTTCGCCCGTAGGTACAATGGCATGGTGATCGGTCACTTTGTTATCATTGAATACTTTGCTGGACTTTCTGAGTTTTTTGCCATGAAGCGGCTCGGTGAATTCAGCATAATTGGTTAACCGCTTTAAAATGTTCGGAATCTTAGGATACATATCGTTGGGTAGGAATGTGGTATCTACCCTTGGATAAGTAATCACCTTCATTTCATAGAGCTTTTGGGCAATTTTTAAGGTATCGTCTGCGGTAAGGTTAAACTTATTGTTACAATAGACTTGCAAACTGGTTAAGTCAAAAAGCTTTGGGGCGTACTCCTTGCCATCTTTCTTTTCAACACCAGTGATGTACAGGTCTTTACCAATGACCTGATTGAGCAATTTTTCACCGTCTTCCTTCTTGAAAAACTTACCAGTGGTATTGTTGAAAGTGGTTTCTCGATAAACCGTTTGTAGTTCCCAATAAGGTTTGGGTTCAAAGTTGGCAATTTCCTGATGGCGAGTGACTAACATGGCTAACGTAGGGGTTTGCACACGACCGATCGAAAGAACTTGTTTGTAACCGCCATATTTTAACGTATATAGGCGAGTAGCGTTCATGCCCAAGAGCCAGTCACCAATGGCACGTGAGCTTCCTGCATAATACAGGTTATCAAAATCTTCAGCGGGTTTTAAGTGCTCAAAACCTGCTTGAATGGCTTCTTTGGTGAGGGAAGAAATCCAAAGCCGCTGTACTTGACCTTGGTAATCGGTATGCTTAATCACCCAACGTTGAATTAGTTCTCCTTCTTGTCCTGCATCCCCACAATTAATTACGACTTTGGCTGTTTTAAGTAATTTCTTGATGATATTGAATTGCTTTTGTACGCCTTTATCTTCCATCACTTTCGTTTCGAATCGTTTCGGAAGCATGGGCAGGCTATCTAAATCCCACCTTTTCCAATGATCTTGGTAACCTTGTGGGGGCAATAAGGTGCAAAAGTGGCCGAAGGTCCACGTGACTTGATAGCCATTTCCTTCAAAGTATCCATCTTTTCGGGAATTTGCTCCAATGACTTGTGCAATTTCTTTGGCAACGCTGGGTTTTTCGGCAATACAGACTTTCATTTCACCATTTTTGAGCAGGGAAAAATAGGAAATTAATTAGGAATTGAAGTACAAAATGAACGCCCCTTTTTTAACAAATTTTTACAATATGAATAAAAAGAAACTAAAGTAAA
>JBMYQA010000481.1:0-2512 GCA_049600855.1 Flammeovirgaceae bacterium
CCAATAGAAAGTTTATCTGGAAATGTAATGGTTCCTATAAAACCATCATTCCCAAAGTTGGAGAAAATGAAATTCACCTGCTTTCCCCAAAGTGTCATTTCTATTTCAAACTTCAAGTTTGTCCCCATAAATCAGCTGGTCATGTTCGAGTCATCATTTTCTGTATCGTTCCAACCTAATTAGGCATCTTCCTTAGGTTCAGTAGCAATGTAAACGGCTATGGACTTTAACTTAAATACAGTAGGATATTTATTTAGAATAAAGTTCTCATCAAACTTTCCTTCAACAGCAAATTCAAACTTTTTGGTTTTACGATTAAATACAATGGTTTTAATCGTGGTTGGATTTGGGATGTATTCCGTAACGGGATCACCTGCCTTAAAAAAGCCTGCGGTTATTAACTTGGCATGATCTACTACTATACCTGCTTCGTCTTCCTTTGCTCTGTAGCCAATCTCATCGCCTTCCATTGGCCGTAACTCAACAAGCGTTTCAAACACTTCAATATTAGCTTCAAATTTAAAATCCATGGTACTTCAATTTTTTAGGTTAATAAAAATGTTTATGGGTAAACTAATGTTTAACAAGTTCAATTACTTAATTCTTATGATGTAATGTAAAGCATAATAAGGAGGTAGGTTATTATGCGGCGCACTGCGACCAACTGAAGAGGTGGTGAGGTCAATTTTGTGCTTGTGTTTTCCACCTTTATACGCCACTTTATGTGGATCTTGCCCCGAATTATAGCCTTTTGCCGTAAGTTGCCGCTCTTGCCCGGTCCATGCTTTTGTTGCAATATGGTGTCCTCGCCAATAGTGTTCATGATCCCCATCATTGCCTGTATGTCCTTCTACCTTATGCGTGTGCTTTGGCAAATGGCTACTAGATAGCACTTCTTCTGAGCTTCCTCCTTGTTCGTCTAGCTTGTAGATTTTTGCCAATCCGGTATTCCCTCGATTTTCCTGATAAGGCCCTACTCCCACCACAAATCTCCCTTGCAAATTAGGCGTGCTAAAAGCCATATCACCAATCCGATAAGTGCTTCCATCACAGATTTGCCAACCATCGGGTACATGGTTGGCATCGCCATGCCACAGAATAATTGACCCGATGGGCAATTGGGCTACAGCTGGTGTTTTATCGGTGATATGGAGTAATGCTTTCTTTCCTTTTTTCAGTTGAAAGCCCTGTTTATCATCTAACTCAATGGAATATGCCCCTCCATCAATTTTTGTATGTTGATGACTAATTCTGAGGTTATCATCTTTTGCCCCTACCGTGAAAATCCCCTGTCCTCTATGTTGTAAATGAGCCACGCGTTGTACCATCACACTTTGCTCGGTATCTCGATATTCTTCTAAGTTCACCAAATTCACATCAATGATGGCAAAACCTGGCGCAATTGCGGTTTTTACACCAGAAATAATGATTGTAATGGCTGTGTTTGGCAACAGTGGCTTTTGGCGTTGTAGGCCAAAACGATATACTTGATGAATCGTTTGCTCTTTCGTGGAAAAGAGATTCTGTTCATGCATTAATCGAATCCTAACCGTACTTACATTACTTTTTTCTACCAAAGCTGCCGCACGGACTTTTCCTTCTCTTTGTACTTCAAAACTCAATTGCATTTCTGCATTTTCTCCAAAGCCAATGCTTTCCCGACCAATATTCGTTAATACAAGCTTTATTTCATTCTGATAAGCTCCATTCCCCAAAATTTGCTGTCCTTCAACCACACTCAACTTTATGGGTGCAGGTAAACCTGATGAGCCGTAATGAATTAAATTTAAAATGGTCTTACTAAATTTCTCCGTGACTTGCTCTTCGACCTCTTGCCTAAAAAAAGTAGTATTTGGGTAACGCAATTCCACATTCATACTTTGGCTTTTTCCCTGCAAAGCTCCTTTAAATTCCAAGTCGAGCAATAAATAGCCTCTTGGGTTAAAGTTTAACACCGATGGATCTTCGGAATAAGTAAACTGCAAGGCTTCCTCATCGTCTGAAGTAGCCACACGCTCAACGTTCCAACTACTCTGCTCCAAACCTTCTTCAATCGCTAACTTTCCATCTAACTCCTGTAATAGCTTATCGTTCAGACTCACCTTATCCAAATGAATGATATCACTCAATTTAAGATCAGTAATGGACTGATTCAGTAGATTTTTCATCTGGAAGGTTTGCTCTACAAAAGGCTTGATATCGCGAATCAGTTGTTCTTTCAGGTTTTCATAAATGTCATTTGCTAAGTCAATCTTTTTCTTTTGTACGGCAAGGATGAACGCATCAAAATCCGAGGTAATGGTATGCGTGCGATCGTGCAAATCGCCAAGCGCTTGAAATATGGCCCCGATTTTATCGAAACCTTCTGCCAGAATGGGGTTTTGGGCAATAATTTCATTCGAATGGTTGAGTTTCCGCAAATCTGTTAAGCTCTGCACATACAGATCCCGAATCTCTTTCAGCTCATTAATCCATTGATGCTTCTTTTTAAATTCAATTTCATCTATTTCAT
>JBMYQA010000482.1:0-2503 GCA_049600855.1 Flammeovirgaceae bacterium
TCAACCTTACCTTTTCCAACATCATTTCCGATGATCTCCATAGAAGAAGGGGATAACTTTAGCATCCAAGTAGGAGAAGACTTAATTATCCACATTCGCATTGAATCTGAGACAATTATGGAATCGATGGAGGTCTATAAAAATGGAAGTTTATTTCAAAATATTAACTTAGAACACTCCTTTAATCTCAGGCATCAATACATTTTTCAGGGCATTAAAGCAGATGCTGGACAAATTCATACGCTAACTTTTGTCGTTATTGACGATGAAGGGGTAGGCTCTGCTAAATCCATTACGGTTGAGGTGAAGGAAACACCATTAACGTTTACTTTCCAAAATGCCCAAATTACAAATGCGAATGGCGCTGGTAATTTTGCATGGGATTTGGCCGCTAATGGAGGAAGTACCACTACGAATAAAATGGATATTGTAAACACTTCCAATGCTACTGACGGTTGGGTTACAGGCTGGACCTCTAACACACTGACACGCTTTGTTAAACTTAGTGGAGCTCCGAGTATCGCCTTAGATGATTTGATCATGGAGGATCTTATTGCATTGTATAACATCGGCACCCCCGTCAGCACACTTGCCGTTGAAACTGGTGATTGGATTATAGCTAAAATTCGTGAGTCTGGCGAATATGCAATCATTCATATCGATCACGTAGATGAAACCATCGATAATGCTACTGAGGGTATTCGATTTACCTATAAAAAATCTGCGGAATCTGTTGGAGATTAGCACATATATTTAGCGTGCTTCTTTAATAAAAAAACGCATTGAATACCGTTATTTCAATGCGTTTTTTATGCAGATTAAAGTCTAATAATTTTATTTCTCCTTATCTACCATGCCCTCTTTTTGATTCACTACACGCAATACGCCATTCTCAAATTGTAAAATATTCACGTGCTGATTATCATTTCCTCCCATATAGTGCAATTGATCAAATAGCGTGCTGGTTATCGGATTGTTTTCATCATGGATGGAATCTGTGAATCGCACACCAAAATTATTCAGCATCATCCCGAAATAAGAAATTGTTTCATAGCCCATGATGGCAAACTTTGAGGGAAGCATTTTTACCTTTTTTAAATAATCGCTTCTAAATTGTTTAAACGCATCTTTATTTTCGTCAAAACACATGGGGCTTACAAATTTCACTTTAGAGCTTTCCATTCTGGTGTAAGAGATTTGATCTACTTCTAGCCAGCGATAGGGGGCAAAAACGGCTCCTTCAAATAACAAGTTTTGAAGAGCACTCAATGATGTACGACCCAACACAACATCATTGGAAGCAATGTATACGTAATATTTGCCTGTATCTCGCCTCAGTGCTGATAAATCATTCACTAAATTATTATAGGCATAATCAGCTCCTGTAAACGTCACTTTTTTAAGCACTTTCCCACCATTTAGCTCCACATGCTTTTGAAATGCCTCCGCCGTTAATGTATCCTTTACAGCACTGCCATGAATAACCACAGCTTCCTTACCTTTGAGCTGTTCTGAAGCATACGATGCGACACTTTTGGCAATGGTTTCATAGCCCGAAGAGAGTAAAAAACCATAAGGATGATCTTTAATGATCAACGAATTATCAGAAATCGGATTTACGAATGGAATTTGATTTTCTAACGAAAATTTCTGTACTAAAGGCAAGGTATTTCCATAAAGCGGCCCAATAATTAAATCCATATTGAGCATATCGGTATTGACAAGTAACTTTGCGGTAGTAGCACTATCACGCTTAGTGTCATAGGTATATAAATTCAGTTTGATTCCTTGCTTTTCCAAATTTTCCAACCCCAATTGAATGCCCTCATACAATTCAAGTACAAAGTTCGACTGCGGTACAGCAGATATACTTTTGGCTTTAAAAGGCAACAATACTGCTACGTTATAACTATCTCGTTTTAATACCGGATTGTTGGTATCAATCTTTTCTGTTTTCTCAGCGTTGTACTTGTCTTGCAGTTCTTCTAACAAAGCCATATTCGGTCCACCTCCTACTTCGTACAATTTCGTAAGGAGCACTTTTCCAATGGCTTTGTCTTCAGGATATTTAGCATACAAGTATTTTAACCGCTCAATCGTGTCTTCACTTAATTTCGCTTTCTTCAAGTTGTGCGCATCCTTTTTTATGGACTCATTTTTAATTTTTGACAAGTGATCTAACGCATCTACAGGAGATTTCCAATCAAAATCGATCATCGCCATGAGGTAATAGACTTCATCTATGCTACCCCATGAGCTGTACTTATCTGCAAGTAAAAAAAGCAATTGCCGTGCTTCTTGCTTTTTATTTACCTTATACAACGAGCGCGCATGAAAATAGATGGAGTTGAGGTAAATTTCCATACCATTTTCGGTTTTTGAGAGCCTTCTAAATACTTCAATGGCTTGCCAATGCTTCTGGGAGCTTTCAAGATTTTGCCTGAGCCTCTCCATAGCTTGCCATAGCTTGCCCGTGATTGCTGGAGCTTGCCCGAGCTTAATT
>JBMYQA010000483.1:0-2370 GCA_049600855.1 Flammeovirgaceae bacterium
TGGGCTATACGCCTTTAACAGTTTCCAACCTTTTAAAATGGAGGACTTCCGAAAGGGTCCCGCAGGCACTCAAGGGACAGGTTTCGAGTTTCCAACCTTGTAAAATGGACCGACCTGGAAGGGGACTTCCGAAAGTTTGATGCAGTAATGGGCTATACGCCTTTAACAGTTTCCAACCTTTTAAAATGGAGGACTTCCGAAAGTTGGAATTTTACCAACAGAAAGCATTATGGAATGTTTCCAACCTTATAAAATGGACCGACCTGGAAGGGGACTTCCGAAAGAGCAAGAAATGTAGATTTGAGTGGCACATATAAGTTTCCAACCTTTTAAACTGGCCGCCATGGAATGGAGGACTTCCGAAAGGAGGTGATGGAATGCGATGGGGGCTATATAAGGTTTCCAACCTTTTAAAATGGAGGACTTCCGAAAGATTGGACCATTTTACCCAGAGCAGAGGTGAAATGTTTCCAACCTTTTAAAATGGAGGACTTCCGAAAGATGCAGGATCAGACATGTCTAAGTCATCAAAATGTTTCCAACCTTTTAAAATGGAGGACTTCCGAAAGTTGATAGTGGGCAAGTAAAGATAGATATAGCTGTTTCCAACCTTTTAAAATGGAGGACTTCCGAAAGTGCCTCGAATTAAATAGAACTGTGGATTAAAGCGTTTCCAACCTTTTAAAATGGAGGACTTCCGAAAGAGGCTCCCTTCTTAACTACTTGAAAAAGAATAGCTTACAAGCTTTTCATTAACATTTATTAAGTTAGTTAACTCACTTTTATAAACTATTGATAATCAAGTTGTTTCAATTTGAAATTCACTAAAAAGTGCGATTCAAGAAAGTTGACAGGTCTACACGCACTTGCTTTTTTTGAAAGTTCGTATAGGGTCTGCCGTTCTAACGCAGTTATTTGCTTAAGCGAATATACTAAACGGACTTTTAAACATACAATTTGCCTAATGCCTAACCCGTCATTTTAATATTGGTCAAGCACTAGCATGGAATTCAGATTTCAAGGAACTGTTTACAAGGTACGCATCAATTTGTTTAAAGTCAAGCCTTCTTGAGCGGTATGTGTTTTTAAGTAGTCAATGTGTTTATCACGCAGCAAAGCAAAGGTCAATTTTGAAGTAGCTAAAAATCGAACTATATTTGTATTTATAGTTCGATTTTAATTCTCATTTTACCAACAACGCTACATATGAATAAATTAAAAGCATTAAAATATTCGGTTGGGTTCATCCTGCCATTGTTGACTTGGTACAGTTTTAATTCCACTGGCTGGGAAACTTTTTTGCCATTTATTTATGTATTCTTGGCAATTCCCCTCATAGAGCTGTTGATATCCCCTGATTCGAGTAACTTTAGTAAAGCGGAAGAAGCCAGTCGCTTGGATAATCTCTTGTATGATTTGCAGATTTACATGATCGTTCCAGTACAACTTTTTACCCTCGCCTATTTCCTTTTCTCCATGCAAGAAGTCGGTTTAACTTGGGTGGAGAAAGCAGGAAGGATTACTTCTATGGGACTTTGTTGTGGGGTTTTGGGCATCAATATTGGTCATGAGCTTGGGCACAGAACCAAGTGGTATGAAAAGTGGATGGCGAAGATCAACCTGATGACCTCACTCAATATGCATTTCATGTATGAGCATAATTTACACCATCATAAAATGGTGAGTACTCCCGAAGATCCTGCAACAGCTCGCTATGGAGAACCCTTGTACTTTTTTTGGTTCAGGTCAATTGTGGGTGTGTATAAATGGGCGTGGAAATTGGAACGTCAACGACTAAAGCGGAAAGGCATTGCATTCTTTTCATTTAGCAATCGCATGATCACTGACCACCTGATCGAACTTAGTTTAATCGTGGGAATTGGTGTTTTCTTCGGTTTAACTATTATGAGCTACTTTTTAATGGCGGCACTTCTCGGGCATTTAATCCTAGAAACCGTTAACTACATTGAACATTATGGATTATTGCGCCAAAAGTATGGGGATCGCTATGAACGCGTCATGCCAACTCACTCTTGGAATTCAGATCACCTCTTGGGTAGACTAAATCTTTTTGAGCT
The DNA here is from genome assembly GCA_049600855.1 of Flammeovirgaceae bacterium. GTDB lineage: Bacteria > Bacteroidota > Bacteroidia > Cytophagales > Flammeovirgaceae > JBMYQA01. The sequence continues at coordinate 2,079 of JBMYQA010000483.1, forward strand.
ATCCAGGCATTCAGATCATCATTTCATCTCAAGCCGTAAATACCAGGTATTGAGACATATGGATGAATCGCCTCAAATGCCTACAGGCTATCCTGGTATGATGCTTCTTTCAACAATTCCTCCGCTTTGGTTTGCAGTGATGAATCCTAAAGTTCAACAAATCAATAAAACAAAAAAAGCAGCGCTAGCATAGATTTGTTAAAAAGGAATTTACTATCGTACACAAATAAATCTGTCAAAACACTTGCAGTAATTCACTACCGTACACAAAAAAATGTGCTAAAACTCTTGC
>JBMYQA010000484.1:0-2364 GCA_049600855.1 Flammeovirgaceae bacterium
GCACTTCGGGTAATGCTGGAATATCATGCAATACCCAGTTTTTAATTTTCTTATTGGGCGCACTATATTTTTTGTTGAGTTGAGCGCCTTCCAACATAATGGAATACCCCGCATAAGGTGTAGCAAACTTTTTGATTCGAAATTCACTGCGCAGCGTTGGGATGGTAGATTGAAAATACCAGATGGGGGGAATTACGTTGTTGATGGATTCAATGGTATAAGTGTACTCAATGATGCTGCCTACCTTCACCTTTGGGATGGCAAAGCTGAGCGAGGATTCTGTTTTAGTGGATTCAAGGAACAGGTTAGTGGGTTTTAATTCAGCTTTAACAATTTTTCCTTCAACTAAATTGTAGGATGCCGCTTCAACGGCTATGCATTTTTGATTTCTGCCCAAACGGAGAAAATCAATTTGCACATTTCCATAATCGAGTCCCTCTTTTGATAAAACTTTGATTCTGATCTGTTTTTTGAGTGCTGTAGTAATATGATTTACCGTGTATTCGCCATAACTCGATAAAATCACCGCTTCAGCTTCAGGATATTTATCTTGGAGATAGCCATCTGATAATTCTTCTAAAGAAACTTCGCCCCAAGTAGCAGGTTTGTCAGTTTGTGCATGGCTGATGAATATGGTTGTAAATAGGAGGTAAATAATGAGTGTGATGTGTTTCATATCAGAATAGATTGAATTCTTGTTCTGTTTTATAATGATTGGCCATGGAAAAAGTAAACAGCTTTTGAAGGAAACTTTTCAGAAACAATAGTGCTTAGGGATCGTTTTATTGATGTTCCCTTCTTTTTCTAACTCGCTTCTTATGAAAACAATCGCAATTGCAGGTGCTAGCGGCTTTATTGGGCGCTGGTTTATTGATCGTTATAAACATAAGTATAAATTCATTGCCATTAGCCGACGCAAAGTTGTGCAACAGGAAGATGCTCACGTAGAATGGCGGCAGGCAGATTTGTATTCGCTCACAAGTACCGAAAAGGCCATTGCAGGTGCCGATTTTGGAATTTACCTAGTGCATTCCATGATGCCTTCTACTCGGTTAAATCAGGGAAGTTTTGAAGATACCGATTTAATTTTAGCAGATAACTTTGCCAGAGCTGCAGAAAAGCAACAACTCGAACAAATTATTTTCATTGGGGGAATTTTACCAAACGACCTCACCTTGTCACCTCATTTGCGTAGCCGTTATGAAGTGGAATTGACCTTAGGCGCACGAAAAACGCCCTTAACTTCATTAAGAGCAGGACTTATTGTTGGCCCAGGCGGTTCTTCTTTTACCATCGTAGAAAAATTGGTCAGGCGCTTGCCCATTATGGGTTGCCCCAGTTGGACCCTATCGAAAAGTCAGCCGATTGCTTTGCAAGATGTATTAACAATACTAGACTTTTGTATCGGAAATGAAGCAGCGTATCATCAAACCATAGATATGGGTGGTAACGATATCTTGAACTACAAAGAGATGTTGCAAATTACGGCTCGTTTAATGGGTAAAAAACGCTGGATTTTTCCGTTACCAATCTTTTCAATTGGACTTTCTAAAGCTTGGGTAGGCCTATTTTCTGACTCTAGTTTAACTTTTGTATCTCCACTGGTCGAAAGTTTGAAGCATGAATTGATTGCAACACCTCACCCGATTTTAGAACAATTAGCCATCAACTACCTTTCTTTTGAAGATGCTGTTCGAGATGCATTAGCGAATAAAGCAGCCATACCTAGCATTCCTTCCAGCGAAAAAGTAAATGCCCAGCGTATACGAAAGGAGAAAAACACAGTAAGATCGGTACAACGGTTAGCAAATCCGATGCAAAAAGGGGCTTTATGGGTTGCGCGCAGATATACGCAATGGCTTCCCAGTTTTATGAGCTATTTTATCCGCGCAAAAGTGGATCAACACGATAATGTTTCTTTCCATTTGTTACATTTTAAGTGGGCTTTATTAAAACTTACCTTTGTGAAAGAGCGGAGTGGGGAAGATCGGCAGCTATTTATGATTAATGGAGGTGTTTTAGCAAATAAAGAGGGGAAAGGTTGGTTGGAGTTTCGCAATGTATTACAAAATAAATACGTGATGGCAGCTATTCATGAATTTATTCCAACACTTCCTTGGTTTATCTACCTCAGTACACAAGCGATTTTACATTTGTGGGTGATGAATAGCTTTAATCGTTACCTAAAAAAATACACCTTTTAACATGCAAATCTTGTATTAAGTTATTGTTGCCAAGGCGAGTGTTTCTACACATTGTTTTTTAAGTAATGATGAAATTATCCAAAAAAGTCACTTGATAGGTCAATTTTTTGGTAGGAAACATAGTTACTAACCAAGAAGATTCTAATTTTGTGTGGAATTG
>JBMYQA010000485.1:0-2358 GCA_049600855.1 Flammeovirgaceae bacterium
AATCAATAAGCAACATACTAAAATTCAGGCGAGTATTCAATACGCAAAACGCATACAAGATGCCATGTTGCCCAATATCAATAAATTTAAGCAACATTTTGACGATGCATTTGTACTTTTTATGCCTAAAGATGTCGTTTCTGGTGACTTTTATTGGATGTCGTTACCCGAAAAATCAACGGGCAAAGTGGTGATTGCTGCTGTAGATTGTACAGGCCATGGGGTGCCAGGCGCTTTTATGTCTTTAGTGGGAGACGGACACCTCAATCAAATTGTAAATATTCATCAGGTTTTTGAACCTAAGGAAATCTTACAACAACTCGATTTAGCCATCCGCAATACGTTGCAGCAAGATGAAAATAACAATCGAGATGGCATGGATTTGTCCATATGTACTTACAACCCAACAGACCAAACCTTGTGTTATGCAGGTGCTAAGAATCCTTTAATCTTATTCCAAAAAGGTGAAATGACCATGGTTAAAGGAGATAAAATGAGTATTGGTGGAAAAGTGCAAAAATCTCAAGACAAATCCTTTAAACAGCATACTATTGATGTTTCCATTCCGACCACATTCTACTTATTTTCAGATGGGTATCAAGATCAATTTGGCGGAACAGAAGACAAAAAATTTATGTTTGCTAACCTAAAAAAACTACTCACTGAAATTCATCAGTTGCCGAGTGATCAACAAAAAGAGCAATTACTCCACAGCATTACCAATTGGATGAAATTAAATGGGCAGCAAGCTTATCCTCAAATTGATGATATCCTAGTAATCGGGGCAAAAATAGCCCCCGCATCCTAATGTAATTTAATTGCGAATTCAATCATCGCAAGTTAAACTTGCATACTTTTTAGAAATCGAACGCTACACGACTAAGAATTGCTAAAACAATGATGAATATTACTCCTTCAAAAGTCAGGTGCCACTTTCCTTTAAAGAGTTTAAACACTTTTGGAGTGAAAGCCTATGCCAGTAATTTCGTATTGATTAGAGATGTAGCGTATTTGCAAGAACTCTTAAGCAATTACGTTAGAGAAGAGGTAGCGGTATTGGTATTAGGAGGCGGAAGCAATATCTTATTTACCCAAGACTTTCAGGGCTTAGTAATTAAAAATGAAATTACGGGTAAAGAAATCATTGAAGAAAACGACTCTTGGGTAAAAGTGAAGGTTGGCGGAGGAGAGGTGTGGCACGATTTCGTACTTTACAGCATTGAGCAAGGTTGGGGAGGAATAGAAAACCTTTCGCTTATTCCGGGAACAGTGGGCGCTGCTCCTATTCAAAATATTGGTGCTTACGGTGTAGAACTGAAAGATGTATTTGTTGAATTAGAAGCCATCGATATTCATACGGGGGAACTGAAAAAATTCACGAAACAAGAATGCCAATTTGACTATCGCAATAGCATTTTTAAACAAGAGCTTAAAGGAGCATTCGTCATTACTTCTGTCACTTTCTTGCTCACTAAAAACACGCATCAATACAATATTTCATATGGAGCAATTTCCAAAACTTTAGAAGCAGCCGGCATCGTTGAGTTGAGCCCTAAAGTCATTAGTGATGCCGTGATCGAAATCCGCAGTAGCAAATTGCCTGACCCAGAAGAAATTGGCAATTGTGGCAGTTTCTTTAAAAACCCTGTAATTGATGCCAAGCACTTTGGAGAAATTGAAGCCAAGTACCCTTCGATTCCCTCCTACCCTACGGCTAATCCAGGTAAAATAAAAGTTCCTGCGGGTTGGTTAATCGAACAATGTGGTTGGAAAGGAAAGCAAGTAGGAAATGTAGGTACGTATCACAAACAAGCTTTAGTATTGGTGAATTTAGGTAATGCAACTGGCTTAGAAGCCAAAGCGTTGGCAATGGATATTCAACAATCTGTAAAAGAGCAATTCGGTATCGCATTACAGCCAGAAGTCAATATTCTTTAGTACACACTAATCAACTAGATGCGGAAGTTTTACGCTAAACAAGGTGTATTCATTTGGTACACTTTTGAAACTCAATTGTCCTTCGAGCTTTTCGGTCGCTTTTTGAACTAAAAATAATCCCAATCCATTCCCCCTCGAACGGTCAGTTCCTTTAAAGAAAGGCTCAAGAATATAGGGTTGTACATCAGCTTCTATTCCCATTCCGTAATCGCAAACCGATAATTCAACACCTCCGTCAAATTCTGAAACACTAATTTTCACCTCCATTTTATCAGGTATTTTTCGGCCGTATAATAGGGCATTTTCTAGCAAATTAATTAAAATAATTTCCAAACAAGTGACATCACTTCTAATTGGATGATCTAATTCATTCTGAATAATTAACTCACCATCCTCTACTTGCAAATGCACTCGCAATTT
>JBMYQA010000486.1:0-2203 GCA_049600855.1 Flammeovirgaceae bacterium
ACCTTGTAAAATGGAGGAATGTAGAAAGCTCAGGCAGATGTTGGGTATAGATAGAATAAAAGTTTCCAACCTTGTAAAATGGAGGAATGTAGAAAGTTGGGAAACTGATTGGAAAATTTACACTGAATAGTTTCCAACCTTGTAAAATGGAGGAATGTAGAAAGAGTGCATGATTAAGCAAGAGTTGAAGCGTTCAAGTTTCCAACCTTGTAAAATGGAGGAATGTAGAAAGATGTTTTCCACCAAGATGTCATGTAAATGAATGGTTTCCAACCTTGTAAAATGGAGGAATGTAGAAAGAGGCTCCCTTGTTAATCTCCTGAAAAAGAAAGGGTTATAAAGTTTTTATTAACATTTATTAAGTTAGTTCATAACAATCTGTAAATCAATTTATTACAAATACAAAACTGCTAACAAAGCAATTTTAAAGGGTATATGCATGATGTCAAATAACAAGTTCGTGTATACATAATACGTTCTAACGCAAAAAAACATTCAATTTTGTATATCCACAAGATATAATGAGAAATCGACAAAGTCAAGTAAAAAAAGTGACCGATTACATCCGATTATTGCTTGTGTTAGCTCAATATTAAAATGAGGAATAATGCATGATCGTACTTGATCAATGTCAATACAGCAAAATTGATGGTTCGACACATCGACATACCGCAGGTACAAATTATTTTGCTAACGCAGCGATTGGGTAAGTATATCTTTAGAGTACTCGTCATTTTAAATTTGGTTTAACACGAGTATCGTCCACTACTACGATATGAGCGAAAAAAAACAGACAAAACCATGAAAAAGTCATTGCAAACCATCCAATATCAGATTCACTTACAAGCACAAAGGCGGGAAAGTCATTTTGAGCAATTGCATGAGTACTTTCAAAAAACCACTTTAATCGAGGCTGCCGCTAAGCACATTGGCATATCAAGAAAAAAAGCGATTTCGGTGACCAAGCAAGTGCTGAAGCAACAGTATCGACCTCAAGAAGTTCGGTATGTAGACATTCCGAAAGATCATGGCAAAACAAGAACCATATCCATCATTCATGAAGCAGATAAGTTTTTACAATTTGCACTCAAATGTTTGATGGAACCTATTTTTGAAGCAGATTTCTTGCCTTGTTCATTTGGCTTTCGCCCTATGCTTTCTCCCAAACATGCCATAGCCAAGGTATTGGAATTGGTAAAACAAGGACATACTGCCCTCTTACAACTCGACATCGCCCAATACTTTGATGGAATCAATCACGAGCAGCTCATGACTACTATCCAACAACGAATTAGAGATCCAATTGTACTCCAGCTAATTTCGTTGTGGGTGAAACAATGCGGAAATCTTGGTGTACCCCAAGGTAGTCCATTATCTCCGCTACTAGCCAATATTTACCTTCATCCATTCGATCAGGTCGTTACACAAGCTGGAGGTAAAAAAGGATTTCATTATTTACGCTTTGCAGATGATTTACTTTTTTTGGCTCCTTCCTCAAGCAAATTACCGCTCAAACTAGCAAAAAGCGAATTAAAACAAATCAACCTTAAGCTTCAGTCAGCAAAAACTGCCAAATTTGATTTACGAAAACAAGCACTGAATTACTTAGGGTTTGAACTTAACTTGATTAAACAAAGTCGTTATTGGGGAATAAAACGGCAATGGTTCCCACAATTACTCCCGAATACCAAAGCGTTTAATAAGTGGGAAGCTTCGCTTGCTAAACAGGCAAAAGCTGGTAAGCATAAAAATTGGGAACCTCTCAAAAAAGCGTTACACCGCTGGTTGCAACCCTATAAATGCGATCAATTAGATTGGCAAGTCTTAAATCAAATCATCGTACATCAAATTAGCGAGTATTACAAGCTTAGCCCCGACTTGGTTGCACAACAAATTCCACTTCAGTCATGGAAATAGCCACTAACCATGTAAGATGGCCGCCATGGAATGGAGGAATGCAGAAAGGGCAAACTGTATTTAGGAGAAGGGCTAGAGATATTTCCAACCTTGTAAAATGGAGGAATGTAGAAAGTTTTAAAAATTATAAGCACCATGAATGCTTCAAGTTTCCAACCTTGTAAAATGGAGGAATGCAGAAAGATTCGTACACAATCTTGACTTGGGAACGAAATGGTTTCCAACCTTGTAAAATGGAGGAATGTAGAAAGCGCTTGGATAATTCCTATTGAGTTGAATAACAAGT
>JBMYQA010000487.1:0-2152 GCA_049600855.1 Flammeovirgaceae bacterium
TTGGCAGCGTACTGGGTCGAATTGGCTTAGCCTATTTATTTGCCAACCTCATCTATTTGTATGCTAAACCTAAAACGCAACTCATTTGGTTTGTCGGTATTCTTATAGGCTACTGGTTCCTGTTACTTTTTGGTGCGCGCCCTAACCACCAAATGGGAGATTTAACGATGGAAGGCAACATCGTTTCCTACCTCGATACCCTACTGATGCCTGGCAAACTGTACCTTGGCATTCACGACCCTGAAGGATTAGTTTCCACCATTCCTGCAATTTCTACCGCCTTACTAGGCATTTTTACGGGAAATCTGTTGAAGAACACCCGTTTGGAAGAGCGCACCAAAACGGCAGTAATACTCTGCGTTTTAGGAATCCTCTTTCTTAGTATTGCCCAAATTTGGAACCTCGTTTTTCCAATTAATAAAAACCTTTGGACAAGTTCTTTTACGTTGTATTGTGGAGGGTTGAGCTTATTGCTTATGGCCTTATTTTACTACCTCATTGATGTACGCGGCCATCGCAAATGGGCTTTCTTCTTTAAAGTGATAGGGATGAACTCCATCTTCATTTACATGTCAGTGGTATTTATTGATTGGGGATTTACAGCCAACAAGCTTTTTGCTTGGTTGGGGCAACTCGTAGGTGCCCCTTACAGCAGTGTGGTCTTAATTATGGCGAGTCTTGTGGTACAATGGGGCTGTTTGTATTTCTTGTATCGGCGGAAATACTTTTTACGTGTGTAACCAGCCTAGTACCGCAAAATAAATTCTTGTAAGTTGGTGGAACGCTCTAAACTGAGTTTCTTTCTTAAACGATAACGTGCAATCTCAACACCTCTGACGGAAATATTGAGTAAGTGTGCAATTTCTTTAGTTGATAAATTCATTCGGAGGTAAGCACTGAGTTTCATTTCTTGTGGCGTGAGTTTGGGGAAGTCTTCTTTCAAACGTCTGGTAAAATCGCCGTGAACTTCATCAAAGTGAATGGCAAATTGCTCCCAATCGTTATCGCCTGCTATATTTTTATCAATACTACTCATCAGTTTCGTCAACTCTTTCTTTACTTCCTGATTTTTGCTACGCTTAATGATGGTTCCAATAGAAAGTTTGACACTGTTAATGAAACTATTTTTATTCAATAGATGCATCGTAGAAAGCCCCAATTCCTTATTTTTCCGATCTACTTCACTCTGTAATTTCTCATTCATCAGTTGTTGAATTTGTGCTTCTGACGATTTTAATTCATTATCCATTCGATAGATTTCCTTCTTTTGCTTAATTGCCATCAAGCGCTTTTCCCGCTTATGCCGCGTTTCAATTAAATTAAACAACAAACCTAAAATAAATACCCCCATCATCACATAAGCGATATATGCCCAAGTTGAGCGATACCATGGAGGCAACACCTGAAAAGAAAAGATCGCCACTTCGCTCAATTCATCGTAGATATTCTTCGCTCGTACTTTAAAGACATAAGTCCCTTCTCGCAAATTCGTATATTCTTTATCGGTTTTTTCCGTCCACTCACTCCATGTTTCATCACTTCCTTCAAGCAAATACTGATAAGTAGTTTGGTCGCTTCCATGAAAAAACGGTGCGCTATATTCTAATCGAATCGAATTGTGTCCATAATCAAAGATAGGAACTTGCTTGGCAGGAAAACCTTTAGTAATGATGCTGTCCTTGGCCGAAGCGGTGATGGAAACTTTTCGGATTAACGCTTGGTAAGGCACCTCACGCACATTATCCAATGATTTGGTATAGAGCAAAAAACCCTCTTTTGCGCCATACAACACATGGTTGGAATTTAAGACCGATAAATTTTGAAGATCATCATTTAATAAACCAAATGTCATGTGCTGGTAGGACGGGCCATCTCCAGTCACCATATCAATATCTTTTGAAAAGCCTCTAGCAATGAAAAAACCATCAAGGCCATCTTCGTTTTCAAAAACAACTTCTTCTGGCGCGCCCATCACAATTACTTGCGCCTTAGCTACACATCTACCATTTTCTTCACAGTATCTCTGCAATCTAAGCCAAGGGCTTTCAGGTACTCCGGGACGCTCATAGTCGCCCCATACAATTGTACCATCATCTAACGTGCACTTCCAAGTCATGGAAACATCTTCCATAATCAGTTTACGGATATGTTC
>JBMYQA010000488.1:0-2146 GCA_049600855.1 Flammeovirgaceae bacterium
AAACAAAAAATTCACTCAAAATTAAATCAAGTTTATTTGTGTCTAAGCACTTACTTAAAATCGTAACATTCATAAAATATACGCTTACTCAACGTGATTTTAAAGCATGAATAACACCTATGATGCATGTGTAATTGGCAGTGGAATGGCAGGCTTAACGACTGCTTGTCTATTGGCAAAACAAGGATTAAAAGTAGCCGTTTTAGAGCAAAACTACCTTCCAGGCGGTTGTACCAGTTCGTATTGGCGCAAGGGATTTGTGTTTGAGAGCGGAGCAACCACATTGGTAGGCTTAGACGAACACATGCCCTTGCGGTATTTATTGGATGAACTCGACATTCAGTTGGATGCGGTACAATTGAAGTTGCCCATGAAAGTGTGGTTAGCAGATGGAAGCTTCATTCATAAATATCAAGAAATGGATGCTTGGATTCGGGAAGCTGAACGCATATTTGGTGAGCCAAATCAACGCAAGTTTTGGGAGTTTTGTAAAAAGGTAAGCGATTTTGTTTGGGAAACTTCGCTCAAGCAAACGGCTTTTCCCCCCACTAATTTTTCAGATTTATGGTTAGCCGTGCAACGCAGTTCAATTAAACAAGTGAAAATGGCTCGTTATGCGCTCAAATCTATGGAAAGCCTGTTGCGTCAATACAATTTGCTAGAAAATCAGCGCTTTGTTGATTTTGTGAATGAGCAATTGATGATTACCGCACAAAATAAGATTGAAGAAGTGAATGTGTTGTTTGGAGCTACGGCACTTTGCTATACCAATTATGGGAATTACTACATGAATGGCGGATTAATTAATCTCGTAAATCCGTTACTAAACTATTTAGAAGCAAATCAGTCGATTTTGCACACTCGAACCTTAGTGGAGCGTGTAGAGCAGGAAGGCGATTTGTATGGTATTTATACCCGTAAACAAGGAAAGTTTTACAGTAAATATTTGATTTCGGGTATTCCAATCAATAATACGGTTCAACTGTTTAATGGGGAAATTCAAGAAAAATATACCAATCATTTATTAGAATCGACTCAGTTAAACAGTGCCTTTCAGATGGGCATTGGCTTTCGAAATTCTAGGAATATCTCGTTTGATTGCATTCATCATCAGATTCATTTAAAAGAACCACTGCCTGAAATCGGTTCTGATAGTATTTTTTTGAGTCTCAGCCATCCTGATGATCGTTCAAGAGCAGATGAGGCAGGTTCGATGGTGGCTTCCATTAGCACGCACGTACCAAATCCTGCGTACACCTTTATCGAAGATAAAACTGAAATTGAATCCAAGATTATTGCAGAGTTGGTAAAGCTGGGGTTCTTCTTAGAAGAAGATATTGTGTATCGCCATTCCTCTACGCCTAAAAGTTGGCAAAAGTGGACGCTACGCGAGTGGGGATTTGTTGGGGGCTATCCTCAGTTTATGCACATTAAACCTTGGCAAATGCTCGATGCGCGTTTAGATGGAAAACGTGCATACATTTGCGGAGATACCACTTATCCAGGACAAGGTATTCCTGGTACCGTGCTAAGTGGAATTATCGCCTTTGAAAAGTTGAAGAATGACCACTTATAGAAACAAGCCTGGGACAGCTCTCACTTTGGATAAAAACAATTGAAAATCTGTCATTTTGAGCTTGCGAAAAAACTAAAAATTGCACGTTTTTTATCGGTCAAGCTCGAATGCGAGTCCAGTCGAATGCGAGTCCAGTCAGGAGGAACCAAAAAGTATAAAGTGAGAATAATTGTTGGTCAAGCCAAAAGCACGAAGGGTATTTCTTGATTGTCAGGTGTTTGTGCTTTTTTTGTGTTGAAATTAGATAGATTATGCTGAATGATTAATTTGGGATGATTCATGTTTTCAATCGTTAGTTATTCCATTCCCTTCGAAAATAGCAGAAGAAACTTTAACTTTCCTCTTATTTTCTAGTGTTTATCACGCATGGTTTATTATGCAAAAATGTCACACCTTTTTCCTGTAGCAAACCATGCATGATAAACATTAGTATTGACTAATTAACTGACCTTTCGCTCAGTAAAAATTAGGATATTTGAAAAAAGTAACAGTGTTGAGCTAAGTTGGAAAATCCGCTGTCTGAGCGTGAGCGAGTTCGGATTTTCCGAGATTTTTTGGGCGGTTGGCCGC
>JBMYQA010000489.1:0-2102 GCA_049600855.1 Flammeovirgaceae bacterium
ATGGGCATGTAGATTTCTCACATACGTTCGAAATGACAAAGTGAGAATTGCTGCTTTTATGTTGAATTAACTAATAAATAATTGATTATCAATATTTTATGTTACTATGAGATAAAAATATACATGTAAACTCCTGATAGTCAAAAAGTTATAATTTAGTTGAATTTGATTTTGAATAACACGCAAAGAATGAAGCGAAATACAGCGGAAAAACAAATAAACCCCAAAGTTATGAATCGTAGTTTGATAGGAATCTGGTGCATCTTGATCATGTTATTCAGTACCAAAGGACTTGCCCAACACAATATGAGTGCACGCGATAATGATCAGGAAATCGCATTAGCAAATGAATACTATTCACAAGGAGAGTGGGAAAAAGCCATTTCTTTATACGAAAAGATTGTAAAAGATCCCAAAAGAATTGAAAAAGTGCATCGAAATTATTTTCGATCATTGGTGCGCTTAGGGGAATTAAAGACAGCTGAGAAGTATTTAAAGCGGCAATTACGGACTTATACCTTTCATCCGATGTTCAACATCGACTATGGACTGTTACTGCAGGAGAAGGGAGATATGGAAGGCATGGCAAAGCATTACAACAATTTTCTTGAATCGATTAAAAGTGATGGGGCGCGTTTAAAAAATGCGGCAATCTATTTTATAGATGCTAAGTTTTATGAATATGCTGAAAAAGCTTATAACTATGGGAAAAAGTATAGCAATGAAAACTATTCGTATGAATTAGGAGAGCTGTATTTCCTTTGGGGTAAAAAAGAACTCATGATGCAGTCTTTTCTGGATTTATTGCTTCAAGTAGATGTGCGCATAGATCGAGGAGAAATTGCTGCTGTACAGGCTCACTTGCAAGAAAAACTAGCTGAAGGGGAGGAGTTCGATGCATTAGAACCCGTTTTGTTTAGTTATGTGCAACGCTATGCTGGCAAGCTAGTTTACAATGAAATGTTGGTGTGGTTTTACCTTCAGAAAAAATCATTCTATAAAGCATTTATGCAGGCCAAAGCGATAGATCGGCGTTTGCAGGCAGGAGGAATGAAAATCATGGATATTGCAAAACTGGCCTACAATAATGAAGAGTTTAAAACCGCAGTTAAAATCTACGATTTTCTAGTGAAGAAATACAGCAATAAACCGATTTATGGTGTGGCTAAAAACATGCTTGTCCAATCGAAGGAAGAGGTGGTAAAAAGAGCTTACCCAGTTGATTTAGAACAAATTCGATCGCTAGTAAGTGATTATCAGGAAACCATTAAAGAGTTTGGTATTCGTTCTAATACAGCAGATGCGGTACGAAATATGGCTAAACTGTATGCATTTTATTTGAACGATCGAGATACTGCAATTACTATTTTAACCTCCATGATTCAATCGAGACAACGCATTCCACAAATTAAAATAGACCAAAGCAAATTGGATTTAGGAGACATTTATTTGCTAAAAGGCGAACCTTGGGAAGCTACCCTCATTTATTCTCAAGTAGAGAAAACCCAACGGGAAAAGAACTTGGGGCATTTAGCGAAATTGAAAAATGCAAAACTGTCTTATTATAAAGGCGATTTTCAATTGGCAAAAGGACATTTAGATGTGTTAAAACTGGCTACTTCCCGTGAAATTGCCAACGATGCTATGGATTTATCGCTATTGATTCAAGATAATTTAGAATTAGATACTTCCGAAGTACCCATGCAGGATTTTGCTCAGATTGATTTACTGGTTTTCCAAAATCAATACGATCAGGCATTAGTAAAGTACGATAAGATGTTGACTGATTTTAAAGGCCATACGCTTACCGATGAGATTTTATGGAGAAAAGCCAATATTTTTGTAAAATTGGGCAAGGCAGAAGAAGCCGTAAAATGCTTAGAAGGGATTTTAGAGAAGTATGACCAGGATATTTTAGCTGATGATGCTACTTTTTTGGCAGGAAAAATTTATGAAGAAACGCTCAAAAATAAAGATAAGGCTAAATTATTCTATTTAAAGATTTTGAAAGATTATCCTGGTAGTATTTATGTGGCCGAAGCAAGAAAGAGGGCGCGTTTGCTGAGAGGAGATAAATTATAACTTTTACCCAACTTCCAACT
>JBMYQA010000490.1:0-2092 GCA_049600855.1 Flammeovirgaceae bacterium
AATTGCTTACTGTGCGTCAATAAAGTTGAGGTAGCGACTGGTGTTGTTTGTGATTTAGTTGACACCTGTGGAGCTAACTTAATCGTATCTGGCACCCTTGGAACTGATGCTACTTTATCTTTCGCTTTTTTTACTTTTTCCTTTTTTACTTTTGCTTTCTTAGCCTTAGCCTTTTTTGCTTTTTTCTTCTTAGGGTTTTCATCTAGTTGCTCTACTAATTGCTCGGCATTGATGGCCATGGCTGCGGTAGCACCAAAACTCAACATCATAACTAATGCTAAACTTGCTAAGAATGCGATAGATTTTTTCATTTTAATTCAGTTAATGTTTATTTAATCAAACTATCACTGATTAGACGGAAGTTTGGGAAATGGTCACTGCTTTTTTGTGTTTTTTTTTGTCAATTCAAAAACGTCTAATCTTCTATCGTTTAGGTTTTGTACGCTCCCAAATTTGTTAAGCTCTCGTAAAAGTCCAAGATCTACATCGGCAATCAGAATCATTTCCGTATTGGGAGTAGCTTCGGCCTTAATGCCGTTAATTGGGAAGGAAAAGTCACAGGGAGTAAATACAACAGATTGGGCAAACTGAATGTCCATGTTATGCACTTTAGGAAGGTTGCCCACACTACCAGCAATAGCCACATAACATTCGTTTTCTATGGCTCTTGCTTGAGCACAATGCCTTACACGTGAATAGCCGTTTTGGGTGTCTGTTAAAAAAGGAATAAACAGAATATCCATGCCTTCATCGGCCAACAATCTACTTAATTCAGGGAACTCAGAATCATAACAAATGAGAATTCCAATTTTCCCACAATCGGTATCAAAAGTCTTGATTTCATGGCCTCCTTGCATGCCCCATACTTTTGCCTCATCAGGAGTGACATGCAACTTTTCATAGCGCTCAGTAGTGCCATCGCGTTTGCACAAATAACCTACGTTGTAAAGCTTGTTGTCTTTCATTTCAGGCATACTTCCCGAAATGATATTGATGTTATACGTGATGGCTAAGGTAGAAAACCGCTCTACAATTGCAGTAGTATGTTGAGCTAATTCACGAATGGCTTCCGGCTCCGACAAATGATTGTTTTCAGCCATGAGTGGCGCATTAAAAAACTCAGGAAAAAGGGCAAAATCTGAGCGATACCCCGACACGGCATCAATAAAATATTCCGCTTGTTGCATCAGTTCATCTAAGTTATTATAAGGTCTCATTTGCCATTGTATCAGCCCTAAGCGTACCGTTGTTTTGGTAGGAATTACCTTTTTTAGTGGTTTTTGATAATAGATATTATCCCACTCCATTAGCACCGCAAATTCATTAGATGCGGTGTCGCCTTCTAAATAGCCTTTTAATATTTTAGAAGGGTGAAAATCATTAGAAATTTGGAAATTGAATACAGGATCATGGATTTCCTTCCGTCTCACCTTCTCAATGTATTCTTTAGGAGAAAGTTTGTCTGCATACTTGTGATAGTTGGGCATCCGTCCTCCAAAGGCAATTCCTTTTAGGTTTAAGCGTTCGCACAGCTCTTTTCTAAAATCATAAAGTCGCCTTCCTAAGCGTAAGCCTCTAAAGTCGGGTTTAATGAATACATCAATACCATACAAAACATCGCCATCTGGTGTGTGGGTATTAAAAGAATAGTTGCCTGTAATGTCTTTATAGGTATGGTGGTCGTCAAATTGGTGGTAGTCAATAATAATAGACAAGGCACAGCCTGCAATTTGATCGTTTACTTTAATCACCACTTGGCCCTCAGGAAAGCGTTGAATGAGTGTTTCAATGTGGTGAACTTTCCAATAAGAGTCAGGCATACTGGTATAAGAAGCAATCATGGCATCTTTGAGTTCTTGGTAATCATCTATACTCAAAAATGCGAAGTCAATATTATCTGTTTCGATCATTTTTTTAGTTTGAAATAGTAATAGAGCTTGTTTAACCGCACAAATTCATTTCGTGCGAAAGAACGTATGTTAGGCAAGCTCGATAAATAAACTTGTTTTCAAGTTACTAATTTGAGCTTTTTTCATAGAACTTGTCTAACATTAGTTTTTTCGAGTGAAAAAGAGTTAAGAAGCCCTCAATT
>JBMYQA010000491.1:0-2087 GCA_049600855.1 Flammeovirgaceae bacterium
CCATCACTGATGGTTCGACTGTGGTTATTGTCTACGGTATTGGTAAAACTGTATTTATACCTTACGGTAACATCTAGCATTTTAGCCCACGTAAAACCTACTCCTAAATGGGCACCCAAATCAACTTTATTCAAACGATCAGCAATATCGATACGGTCATCACTCGTAAGTGAAAACTCACCTCCTGTGCCTTGAAGCTCTGCATGAACGAGGTAGGAGAAGTGTGGCCCTCCTGTGAGGTAAAAACCATAGTCTTCTAAAGGGTAAAAGCGTACGCTGAGGGGAACGGATACGTAATTGTATTTTGAAGCGGCTGCTAAGCCTGAGTCTAGGGCTAAGCCTGTGCCTAACGAATCGCCATCTTGCTGAGCACCTTCACGAGAATAGCTAATCTCTGCTTGTACGGACCATTTGCGGTTAATGTCATATCGGGCAAAACCGCCAATTACATAGCCCACTTGGGTAGAAGTACCTTCAGTATCTCCTAATAAATCGGAAACATTGGCTCCGATCTGGATGCCATACTGAAGCTTTTTGGTCGCAGAATCAGGAAATGTGCGTTTAAATAGGCTGAACTCTTTTTGTTCTCGGTTGTTGAGGTCGAGTTTGCCTATGGTTTTATTAAAATCTTGTGCTTGGGTTATTCCTGTCGTTAAGCACAATAGGATCAATATCCTAACTAAGTAGTTTAGGCTTGTCATTTTTTAATCTTAAATACTTTAAGTGTCTCTTAATGAAAGAAATGTATCTTTTAAACATTGAGTTCAACTCAATGGATACGCTGAACTTTTGCAATGTCTCTTTTGCATTGCTAAAAATCAATGGAGGTGAGTATATTTTCTCACCTCCATTAGTAATTTATGATTTTGTTAAAACGATATCTTCTTTTTCGTGATGCTGACCATTTCCATTCAAGCCATTTCCACTAGGCAGTTCTAGCAGGGTATCTTTCGAACGGTCAATAATCACACGTTCAACCTCTTCACGCTCAGGACGTTGCCCTGCCCATAACCATTTTGCCCATACCCGAATATCATTGAATATCACAATGAGTACCGGGAAGAATAACAAGATGATAAATGTACCAATTAATACCCCATAAGCCACAGAAATCGCCATTGGAATTAAAAATTGCGCTTGGAAACTTTTCTCAAGAATTAACGGATACAATCCTACTACGGTGGTAATGGAGGTCAACATGATGGGGCGGAATCTGCTCACTCCCGCATCATAGGCCGCATCGTAAACGCGCATGCCTGTTTTGAGGTTGCGATTGTATTTGTCTAAGAATACCACCGCATCGTTAATAATCACACCTGAGAGTGCAATCATTCCCCAAGCACTCAGTAGTGATACTGGAAAGCCAGGATGTTGCGCGTCAAATAGATGACTTCTGAACGACTCTATACCATGTCCCCAACAAGAACCAATCCAGCCCAACGGAATCATACTGATGACCAAAATGCCTTGGTAGAATGAGCGGAAGGTAACCATGATTAAGATGATGATAATCAGGAAAGCACCTCCAAAGAATAACAACAATTCATTGAGTGCCTTATTACTTTGGCGAGCTTGTCCGCCACTTTCTACTTTTACAGAAGGAAAGTTGGAAAGTACTTGAGGGACAATCTCTTCATTTACCTTTTTCAAAATTGGAGGTAACTCGGCATAAGGGTTCGTGAGTTCTGCGTCTACAGTAACCGTACGGTTTGCTTGGAAGTGTTTGATATCAGCAATTCCGCGTTCTATGTTATAATCTACTAAATCTTTGAAATAGAACTCTTTACCACTTTGTTTGATTTTCATATTTTCCAACTGCCCAAAAGATAATCGCCCACTTTTCGGGTAGCGTACCCAAATCCGCAATTCGTCTTTCCCTTTTTGGAATCGTTGTACCTCTTCTCCAAAAAATCCTTGACGTACTTGTTTGGCAATTTCTCCTTGAGAGAAGCCTAAGAAATAAGCCTGCGGCTTAAGCTCCATTTGAAGTTCCCTGCGTCCAATGCTGTTGTCGTCTTTCACTTCCTTTAAATCAGCGATTTTTTCCAGTTCTTTTTTAAGATACGCAGTTGCTTCGGCAAGCTGTT
>JBMYQA010000492.1:0-1900 GCA_049600855.1 Flammeovirgaceae bacterium
GAAACACGTATAACTTTACAAAGGTCTTCTAAAATGGATCAAATTACTTTAGAACCGCCAATTCATCGTTGGCGGTTTTTTTTTGCTTCGCAATCATTACCTTTGTTTTATACCAAGTAGCTCACCCATGAAAATCGGTCTTTTTTTTGGTTCATTCAATCCCATCCATATTGGTCATGTAATTATCGGTCATACCATGGCCGAACGAGCAGATATTGATCAAGTCTGGTATGTGGTTTCTCCACAAAATCCATTTAAAAAACGGTCAGGACTCCTTCATGAATTTGATCGCATACACATGGTGCGCTTAGCCATTGCCGATAATCACAAACTCAATGCGACTGATATTGAGTTTAACATGCCCAAGCCAAGTTATACCATTGATACATTAACTTACCTTCACGATAAATACAAACGACATCACTTCAAGGTGATTATGGGTCAAGATAATCTTAAGAATTTCCATAAATGGAAAAATTACCAAGAATTAGTTGATCAATACGGCCTACTCGTTTACCCTCGCCCAAACTCTACACCGACCGAATGGGACACGCATAAAAACGTTCAACTCATTGATGCTCCTCAAGTAGATATTTCTGCCACATTCATTCGGAAAGCCATTCAGGAAAATGCTTCTGTTCGTTACTTAGTCCACGAAGATGTAGAAGCATACATTAAAGCAAAAAAACTTTATTTATAGGCATGATTATTTCCATCATATGCTATGGCGTATTAAGCCTTTTCTGTCTCTACATCCTTATGACCGTTGTACTCATTTGGGGTTGGAAAAAAATGCCCACATTTGAGTTAGCAGAAGATTACCCTTCAGATGTCAAGTATTCCATTATTATTCCAGTTAGAAATGAGGCGGAAAATATTTTGTCTTTATTAGCAGTTATAAACGTACAAGCTTACCGAAACTTTGAGGTGATTATTGTCAATGACCATTCAGAAGATGATACTGTAAGCTTAGTTGAAAATTATGAGGCAAGTTTTCCACTTCAACTTATTCATGTAACTAAGCGTTCGAGTAGCTCTCCCAAAAAAGCGGCTATCCAGCAAGCCATTGAGATTAGTACGGGTAGTGTCATCATCACCACAGATGGGGACTGTAATGTGGGTAAAAACTGGTTGAAGTCCATTCACCACTGCTATAAAAAACACCAACCAGTCCTCATCAGTGCGGGAGTAACCTTTCAAAACGAAAAGAATTGGTTTGAAAAAATACAAACCATTGAGTTTATGAGCCTAATTGGTGCGGGTGCGATTTCCATCTATTTTAAATCGCCTAATATGTGTAATGGTGCTAATTTAATTTATGAAAAGGAAGCCTATTATGCCGTTAATGGCTTTGCAGGAAGCGAACACCTTGCCTCTGGTGATGACGAATTTTTGATGCATAAAATAGTTGAACACTTCCCCAATCGCATTTATTTTCTAAAAACGCGACACGCCTTGGTACACACTCAAGCGCAACCTAGTTTAAAAGCATTCATCAATCAACGCAAAAGATGGGCAAGTAAATGGAATCATTATACAAATTGGCGCGCTTTGGCATTGGCAGTTTTTATCTACTCATTTCATTTAGCCAATATCATCAGCATTTTACTCATCTCACTATCAACAACTTACCGATGGTATATTTTCGGTATTTTCCTTATAAAAGTGATGATAGAATTCATTTACCTACATCAGATTTTAGCTTTTTTTGGCAAAGGCAAACTCGCTAAATGGATCCCATTGACTCAACTGTTACATTCTTTTTATATTTTATTGATAGGAGCTTTGGGGCAATTGGGAGGCTATGCCTGGAAAGGGCGAAAATTAAAATAAGCAGATGAAGAATAGTGTTTATCACGAATGGTTTGTTATAGGGAAAATCATTAGATTTTTTCGGTTG
>JBMYQA010000493.1:0-1852 GCA_049600855.1 Flammeovirgaceae bacterium
TTGAAACGTTGACTAGCATAATTTATGTATTTGATTATCAGAATCTTGCAAAACCGTCGGGTAGAGTATCGAATACGCTAACCATCAAAAAGACTTGCCAATACAGCAAGCCCTTTTGGTACACATTGGAAACTATAATCTCTGTTTTTTATTTAATCTGAATGGATTTTTCTAGCACTTCATCCCCGTTTTTCACTATTACTCGGTAAGCGCCTTTCGGGAACGTGCTCATTTCGTATTTTTTCACTACCAAATCGTGCTTTTTAACGGCCTCATAATGAACGATTTTGCCATTTTGATCTTTGATGCTAATGGTCACTTTTTGATCGGTAGGCTTCATAAAGTGTACGGCAACTGTATTATCTTGATGAAGGTTGATCGCAGCCTGATAGCTGTAAGCTGATTCTTTTTTTGCCTTTGCCTTTTTTCCTCCCTTTCCATTTCCTTCGGCCTGCACGCCTACTGTGATACTTGCTAATAATACTAAAACTAGTGCGAATGTTTTTACGGAAACTTTCATGATTTTATTTGTTTAATTAATTTGACACTTTGTTCTTGTTTACATTGCATAGTTAGGGGTTATTGTGTTGATAGCTGTCACAAGTATGTCACATGCGGTAAGTGATTGTCATAAGATGTCATAATCGCAGTTTTTTTAGGGAAATTGGAGTTCAACCCTCACTTTATGCTCCTTTTTTTATAAATGATAAAGTGCTAAGCTTATTTTTTCCCATGCATGTGTTAGCTGATTTAACATGGAAATTCGTAGATTTAAAAGTTACTGTTATTGTGTTTAGAAGACTGATACTCATATTCGGGTTACAACTCATTTATTTTGGTTTGTTTGCTCAAGAGCCTTCCATTACAGCACAACAAGGTTGGCTTGACTTGCGCAGTTGGGATTTTAACGCACAAGGTACGATTCCCATTTTTGGGGAATATGAGTTTTATTGGAAACAACTGTATGAACCTGAGGATTTTGATCAAGGAGTAGTCACTGCGCCTACTTACTATGATGTACCTAGTTTTTGGAATGAAATGGTCATTGGTGATTCCATTATTGGAAAATACGGTTATGCCACATTACGATTACAAATCCTTTTACCTGCATCAGCCGTAGGGAAAAACTTATCTTTCCGTATTCCAACCACATCCACCTCTACCCTACTCTATTGCAACAATCAACTCATTTATCAACTCGGAACCGTTAGTGCCGACCCTGATCAAACCATTCCGAGTTACCGCCCTGGCATTGCAGATATTCCTTTTGCTTCAGATACCCTCGAAATTGTGGTACAACAAGCCAATTATTACCACCGCAGAGCAGGCTTGTGGAACCCATTTAAATTAGGATTAGAACCTCAAGTACGAAAAGCAAGACGAAGGTCTTTATTGGTTGAAGCTTTTTTAGCAGGCTGTATGCTCATCATGTCCATTTATCATTTTGGCTTTTACTACCTCCGTAGAAAAGACAGCTCTACCCTTTATTTCGGTTTGGCTTGTTTAGCGCTATTTTTCCGAATATTGGCAACTGGCGAATACCAATTTGGCCATTTCATTTCCGACTCGTGGTTTGTGATCGTTCGGGTCGAATACTTGTCTATGATGACTTTAGGGGCATTTTTAATGCTATTTTTCGATCGTTTATTTGATAAAGAATCCTATCCAATACTCACTAAGGGAATTGTGGGACTCGCTGCGCTTTTTAGCGTCATTATTTTGTTCACTCCCCCGAAGGTTTTTACCTATACTTATTATGGTTTTCACCTCATGTTATTGATGACGATCATTAATTTCAGCAAAATTTTAATTAGTGCTGTTTACAAAAAACGAGAAGGCGCACTGGCTTTTG
>JBMYQA010000494.1:0-1795 GCA_049600855.1 Flammeovirgaceae bacterium
TGGAATGGAGACGCTCTCGGAGAATCAGAGTAGAAATTTTGGCTGACCTTACAGCAGATGTCTTAATCCCTTTTATAGTGGCCGCCATGGAATGGAGACGCTCTCGGAGACAAAAGCAATTAAAGCGGGGAATGTCATTAAGCCGTCTTAATCCCTTTTATAGTGGAAGACGCTCTCGGAGAGTTCATGAAAGACTTAGAAATCGAAATCAACAAAAAGTCTTAATCCCTTTTATAGTGGAAGACGCTCTCAGAGAAGACAAACCGTTATCTTTTGTAAGAGAAAAAATGTCTTAATCCCTTTTATAGTGGAAGACGCTCTCAGAGTAAATCAAAATACATTTACTACAGAAAGTTAATAAGGTCTTAATCCCTTTTATAGTGGAAGACGCTCTCAGAGATTGTCCTTATAGTAATCCAACACCCGAACCTTTAAGGTCTTAATCCCTTTTATAGTGGAAGACGCTCTCAGAGCTCATTACTTGAAAACCCTGCATCGCCTGCAAACACGTCTTAATCCCTTTTATAGTGGAAGACGCTCTCAGAGTTAAAAAAGAGTAATAATCTATAAAAAAAGGAGGTAAGTCTTAATCCCTTTTATAGTGGAAGACGCTCTCAGAGCATGGCAGCGTGAGTTTTTGAACAAACCTAAGGTTGAGTCTTAATCCCTTTTATAGTGGAAGACGCTCTCAGAGATATTCAGGGGAGCTGGTCGAGTGTTATTGTTTTTAGTCTTAATCCCTTTTATAGTGGAAGACGCTCTCAGAGTTAGTAAACCAAAAACTTAAAGAGGGTTGGCAACCTGTCTTAATCCCTTTTATAGTGGAAGACGCTCTCAGAGAAGGAGGATGCTACTGCTACTAAGCCTATCATCATCCGTGTCTTAATCCCTTTTATAGTGGAAGACGCTCTCAGAGAACTAGCTGTTTCTGCTTCAGAAGTTTGGTATAATAGTCTTAATCCCTTTTATAGTGGAAGACGCTCTCAGAGTCCTTTTTTAATTTATCAGTTAACCCAATCATTATGAGTCTTAATCCCTTTTATAGTGGAAGACGCTCTCAGAGTTTGCCATTGGTGAAAACGAGATCGCAGAGGACACTGTCTTAATCCCTTTTATAGTGGAAGACGCTCTCAGAGAATTTAAGGGATTATACATGTAAGATCATTTGTAGTCTTAATCCCTTTTATAGTGGAAGACGCTCTCAGAGAACTTTCTGGCGGATTTGTGCAATATAATACACAGTCTTAATCCCTTTTATAGTGGAAGACGCTCTCAGAGTTATTTAGTTTCGTCTAGGTCTCATCAGAGTTAATTTTGTCTTAATCCCTTTTATAGTGGAAGACGCTCTCAGAGAGGATTCTCACCTTATGACGAGGGAGTTAAGAGTTAAGTCTTAATCCCTTTTATAGTGGAAGACGCTCTCAGAGGAAATTTATTTCCAGCGAAGCGAATTTTTTGCTTTCGTTGTCTTAATCCCTTTTATAGTGGAAGACGCTCTCAGAGTTTATTTTCTGATTTAAAGAAACCATTACTAAAAGGTCTTAATCCCTTTTATAGTGGAAGACGCTCTCAGAGATCGTTAGCTAATAATTAATCAAATGGCAGCCATTAACTGTCTTAATCCCTTTTATAGTGGAAGACGCTCTCAGAGCAATTTTTGACTCCTCCTCATATTTTTATTTTTAAGTCTTAATCCCTTTTATAGTGGAAGACGCTCTCAGAGAGTTGATTTATAACTAATTGATAATAAAGCAATTACATCAATGAACTAAAAATAAAACAATTAATTATTAGA
>JBMYQA010000495.1:0-1623 GCA_049600855.1 Flammeovirgaceae bacterium
TATGATCAAAATAGCAATGTTGGTAAGAGAACTCCCACAATGGGGCTAAAAAGTACGGATCTATGAAGGCTACAATGGAGTATAAATCAATCAGCTTGTTTTCTATAGGCGTTCCTGTGAGCACTAATGCATGTTTACGCTTCAATGACTTAATGGCATTGGAAGTTCGGGTATGGTAGTTTTTAATGCGTTGTGCTTCATCTAAAATGATTAAATCGGCGGGGAATTTATTTAATTCATGCTGATCGCGCAGAATGGTTTCGTAATTTGCAATTAAAAAATAATCTTGGCAATCGCGATAAGTGGCTATGCGCTGTTGCGGATTTCCTTCAATTACCGTAGCCTTTTCTGCTGAAAATTTCTCAATTTCACTTTTCCATTGGTGCTTGAGCGAAGCAGGACAGATGATCAATGTTCGTCTAAATGCGAATATTTGTTTCTTTTGCAATGCCGTTCCAATGGCTTGCATGGTTTTTCCCAAGCCCATTTCATCGGCTAAAATTGCCCCTTTTTTGAAGGTTAAAAATTCAATACCTTCTTTTTGATACTCAAATAATGTGGCATCTACCAACGAGAAATCAATGGTATGACGCTCTTTAAGCGATTCCAACAGCTCATCCTCAAAGGCTTTTTCCACTTTTTGACGAACTTCAGGACGAATGAGTATTTCCTTATGAATATGTGCTCTATTTAAAAAGCTTAAAAAACGCGTGGTGTTGTTATGCGGAATAAAGCGTTTATCTCCAAAATAATCATCAATCAACGCCTTAATTTCATAATCTAATTCATGAGGATAAAACCAGCTAATCTGATAATCGTTTAATGGATCGAGGTAAATCTCTACAAAGGGATAAGTTTTTTTGAGTTTGCGATACCGTTTTTTATCAGATTTGATGGCTTGAAAGGCGTACATAATATGTTTAGTTGTACCGAGCTTGTTGGTACGTAAATCCATATTATCGACATAACCCGTTTCATTCTCAAAGTCTCTGAGCGTAATGCGATACTTTACGCCTCGCTCATTGGTTAAAATATGCTCTCCATAAATATTGTCGGCAAACTCAATTCGGTAGTCTGCTGCATTTGCTTTCTCTTGGCGTTCTTTCATCACGCGCTTAATCATTCCATCCCGCGTATATTTTTTCCCCTCAGACAAGCGCTCCGATTCAAATTTACTCAGTTCTTCACTCAATTGCATTAAACAGGCAATGGCATATTTATCCCAATCAATGGCTTTTCCATTTTTAGATGCACTGAAATCGTATTTCGCCTTCTTCGAACTTTCTTGGTCTGTTTCTGATGTTTTCTCTTTAATGCTAATGGAAATTTCCGCATCAGTAAATTCATCGGATACCCAAAAGTCAAACTGCTCTTTAGATTGGCTCAAGAGTTGGCACTGACCGCTAATAAATAATGCTTGAGCATGTTTTACTGTTTCAGCAGCAATTTCGTTAGTATTGGTAAGTGCTTTTAATTTCTTTTTAAGCGGAGAAAGCATAAAGTAAAAGTTTTTTAGGTAAAACGCCAGTGATGATCAATAGTGTTTATCACGCATGGTTTGTTATAGAAAAAATCACTAGATTTTTTCGGTTGTTGAATCATCAAAAAGTGCAGAATCCTTTA
>JBMYQA010000496.1:0-1495 GCA_049600855.1 Flammeovirgaceae bacterium
ACTAGCCCCAATTGACTTGTTCTTTTCATCATCAAAATCACCTAAAAAATTAACCGTAATCTCCATTATGCTGATGGTTTGGCATTCCGATTTTTTACGCAATCTTGATAATAAAAATAACTACGTCTTAATGGAGCCATTTATTTCTAATCTTTTACTTAAACTACACGTGACATGAAAACTTGGATAAGAAGAAGTCCGGAAGAAATTCGGCAAACTATATTTGATGCCTTAAAGGCAAACGTAAATTATTACAAAACAAATGTGCTAGGGATTCCTGCATCCCATTTAGATAATCGTGTATTTTATCAAGAGGCCCCTTTTTTGAAAGATGCGCCCTTTTTGTCTACGTTAATTCATAACCCAAATCATATTGGTTGTCATACCTTAGGTGATTCCGAAAGCTTTTTTGAAGGCACCCAACACATTGAGCGTGAATTGATTGCCATATGTGCTGAAGACATCTTGCAAGGGGAAGTCGGGCAACAAGATGGTTATGTAGCATCGGGAGGTACCGAGGCCAACATGCAAGCCATTTGGATTTACCGAAACTACTTTGTACAAGAGTTTCAGGCTCAACTGGATGAAATTGCCATCCTGTGCTCAAGCGATGCACATTATTCCATGGTGAAGTCGGCCAATGTGTTGAATTTGAGTCTACTCTCTGTTCCTGTTGAAGAAGATAGCCGCCAAATTGATGAAAGGGAATTAGATCAACGTCTAGCTGAAGCTACCAAAAACGGGAAGAAATACTTCATCGTGATCGCCAATATGATGACGACCATGTTTGGCTCAGTAGATGCTGTTTCGGCTTATGCTAACGCGTTAGATAAGCACAATTGTGAGTATAAAATTCATGTAGATGGTGCTTATGGAGGCTTTTTCTACCCATTTTCGGCCCCAGATAATGAACTGAGCTTCAAGAATCCGAAGATTAACTCTGTTACCCTAGATGCGCACAAAATGGTGCAAGCGCCTTATGGAACAGGAATCTTTCTGATTCGAAAAGGATATATGCAATATGCCATTACCAAGGAAGCCAGCTACGTAAAAGGAGAAGATTATACCATTATTGGAAGTCGGTCTGGCGCAAATGCAGTAGCCGTCTGGATGATCTTATCCACTTACGGTCCATTTGGGTGGAAGGAGAAAATCTTGATTCTCTTGAATCGCACAAATTGGACCTGTAAAATGCTCGCAGACAAAGGCATTGGTTATTACCGACATCCACATTCGAACATCATCACCATTAAGAGTAAACACCTTACTCCAGAATTAGCGGAGCGTTTTGGTTTAGTACCTGATGTACACGATAATCCAAAATGGTATAAAATTGTGATTATGGAGCACGTCACCATGGAAAACTTGATTCCATTAGTGGAAGCCATTGAAGGCTTAGCCGTGAACGCATAAGTGTGGAATTCTGCTCGTTCATTCGCCGTATGTGTTTAGCGTCTGAGAGGCCAGAATCAAAGGATTTTCTGAAAAAGATAGA
>JBMYQA010000497.1:0-1431 GCA_049600855.1 Flammeovirgaceae bacterium
TTAATGGGCACGTAGATTTCTCCCGCTGGTCGAAATGACAAAGTGAGAATTGCTGGCCATGCTGTCAGAAAAATCTTCTACTTTTGGTAGCACAAGAGCCTGAAACACGGAGCATTAGCCTTTGGAATAGGTTTTGTGCTGTTGATTAAGAGATAAAGCATTGCGACAATACCAAATAATGAAGCATACAGTTACAATTTTATTCTTACTGTTCGTTTATAGTACTTATGGGCAATCCAATGAATTGGTGGAAGCTTATGAGAAGTACCAAGCTTTTTACCGCAACGGGAATGTAGAACAAGCAATTTTATGGGCAAAAAAAGCCCTAGCACTTGAAGTAAAAGAGTTTGGAAAAGCTGATCTTGATCATGCAGCTACCCTAAACAATTTAGCTACCATCTATCAGAACAATCAACAATACCAAGAAGCAATTCCGCTGTTTAAAGAAGCTGCTGAAATATTTCGTACACAATTGGGTGAAAACAATCCCGATTATGGTACTTTGTTAAATAACCTAGCAGTTTTGTATGAAAATCAGCAGCAATTTGCGGAAGCATTACCACTCTATAAGCAGGTATTAGACATTCGTAAGAACGTACTCGGAGAACAACACCCTAACTATTTAACTACCTTAGCAAGCGTTGCAGGCATTTATAAAAAGCAAGGCCAGTATTCAGAAGCATTGCCATTTTATAAGGAATTGATTGCGAAACAAAAGGTAATTAATGGAACGCAAAATCAGCTTTATGCTCAGGAGTGTGTCAATCTAGGTTTAGTATATGCGCAACTAGATAGTTTGTTAGAGGCGGAAACTTACCTCACAGAAGGCATTGCAATGGAAAAAGTGACTGTAGGGGTGCAAAATGAGCGTTATGCCTATGCATTATCTAAACTAGCGGCTGTTTATGAAAACCAAGGAAAATATGCTAAGGCTGAACCCTTGTATGAAGAGAGCAGCCGAATCTTTAAGGCGCAACTAGGAAGTAAGGATACCACATATGCAGCATCGCTCATTAATTTGGCTGCTTTGCACGAAGAATTGGGTAAATACGAACAGGCCGAGCCACTCTATGATGAAGCCCTTCAGGTATTTCGTTTAAGGTTTGGAACTAGTCATCCCAAGTATGCAGAAGTGTTAAATAATAAAGCGGGTTTATTTATTGAAACAGGGAAATACTCCAACGCAGAAGAGCTTTACCAAGAGGCGCTGGCCATTTATCAAAAACGCTATGGAGACGGGGATGAACACTACACAGCGATTTTAAACAATTTAGCCATTTTGTATGAGAAGATGGGTAAAACGGATCAAGCAGAACGGTTATACCAAAAAACACTGGGGATTTACAAAAAAAACTTGGGAAAGGCACATCCCGATTATGCCATTACCTTAAACAATTTAGCTACCTTATTGAAAGGAAAAGAGCTGTATCA
>JBMYQA010000498.1:0-1260 GCA_049600855.1 Flammeovirgaceae bacterium
AAAAGTCCTTTTTTTGCAGAATAACAAGTATTTTTTACAAAGTGAGAATTGCTGCCTTTTAAGCAGTTAATCAGAAAGAATCTTCTATTGGCAAATGCCAGATTCTTTTTGCTCATTTGCTTAATTTAATTTCTCCATTACTTCATCCGCAGTTGGCAGGTCATTGTAGTGCCATTTGCCTTTCACCGTTCCATCTTGAAGTAGTATAATTCCGGGGTTAGATCGAATCATTGCCTTCAACACCGTGGCATCCGCAGAGTAGTAGGGGGTGGCTAATTGCACTTCATGCCTGAACTCCTCAAAATTACTCATATCAGCTGTGAAAATTAATTGCTCAACTTTGCCTTCTAAGGAATTCAATAAATTATTGATTGTGGGATAACTCTCCAAATTGGTTTTACCTGTTTTTTCAATAATAATGATCAGTTTGTTGCCCTCAAAAGTAGTTAAGGTAATATCGTTCCCTTCATCATCACTAATATTATAATCTGTGATTTTGGGTTGATTCTTTTCGGCATTTTTATCAAAGCCACCCAATAACTCATAGCCCTCATCAGTAATGTACTCCTTAGCAACGATTTCTTCTCCATCTTTTAAATACCTGTAGTAAAAGTCGGGTTCACCTTGCACTTCCATATTTTTTTGGATGTTATCCCCAATTTTGTAAGGTCGGAAATCAATGAAAGGTAGGTGACGAATGGCGCTAATGGCAATGAAGATGCTGAATAAAGTGGCAGCGATTACGGTAAACTTCGGTATTTTTAACGCCTTATTGTGGAACCTTTTACGCTGTAGCAGTAAAATGCCAATCAGAACCAACAGGACAACGTCTTTGGTGAATGATTCCCAAGGCGTTAATTTGATAGCATCTCCAAAACAGCCACAATCGGTGACTTTATTGAAATAAGCAGAGTAAAAGGTAAGAAAGGTGAAAAATAGAATCATTCCCCAAAGTGCCCAAAGCACTGTACGCGTTTTAAACTTTACGATAAGCGCAACTCCAAGCACCACTTCAGCTACCACAAGCACTACAGCAATGGGCAATGCATAAGGAATGAAAATTTGAAAAATGGAAGAAAAGCTTTCACTAAAAACATCGAAATATTCTTCTAACTTGATAGCAGTTCCAATAGGGTCATTTACCTTAATCATTCCTGAAAAGATAAAAAGCCCTCCGATGATCCACCTTAATAATTGATTAATTAGTTTCATAAGCATGTAGCTACTTAGGTTGTAGATTATTGGTTAGCAACAATAAAT
>JBMYQA010000499.1:0-1187 GCA_049600855.1 Flammeovirgaceae bacterium
TCTTTCATAGTTCCACTACGGCAATCATTCAAGATGACAAAGTGAGAATTGCTGCAACGCTTTGGAACTTTGACTAGCTGAGTTAACTGTTAAATCATCGGGTAGCGTAGTAAAATGCATAAACCTAATCCATTTCCCTATGAAATCCATTATTCAAACTCCTACAGGTGATTTACAAAAGAGCCTCAACTTTTATCAAACCCTTGGGTATACGGTGTTGTCAGAAAATAACCCTGTGTTAGTCTCTGATGGAAAAGCGGTGATTGAAATCAATCCTGATCGCTTTGCTCGTGCAGGTGTGAAATTGTATGCTTCTTCTTGGAAAGAGGTGGTAGCCCAGTTAGCTGCGATTACGTCTATTGTTGAAATTGAAAAAGGTTATTTGTTAAGTGATTCCAGCAGTACTTGGATTTATTTAATGGAAACGGATGACATTCCCTCCTTTAATTTGAGTGATGTAAAACCCGCAGTAACAGGAAACTTTGCGGGTATTAGCCTAGAAGTGATTGACATGAAAAAGGCTCAGGAGTTTTGGGAAACCTTGGGCCTTCAACAAACCATGGGAGGAGTAGAACAGGGATGGTTAGCGATGGCTAATGCTGATGGGTTTGCTGTGAGTTTCATGAAACCCAATGTATGTCCTCATTTATTTTTTAATCCTTCCATGACCTATTTTAATGGAAAAGAAAATGTGGCAATCATTGAAAAAATAAGAGACTTGAATATCCCAATTACCGAAGAAATTACACACTTTAATCAGGAAGGAATTGTAGATAACATCATTATTAGAGACCCAGGCGGGTATGGCTTTTTCTTATTTAGTGATTGAACCCTAAGTAATACTCATGTAAGCTTCATTCGGTTTGCAAACCCAGCATTAAGAAACGGAATGAGGGCTTTAGTTTTTACAAGAAAACCCTTAATTTGACATCCCCTTTATTAATTTCTTAGAGAATATTTTTTATCTTATCACATGCAGGAATTTGAAGCTTTTTGTAAAGCATTTAGCAGCTTGGCTTGGGGGCCACCCTTACTAATTATACTCGTTGGGGGAGGGATTTTTTTAACACTTTATTCTCGGTTTTTACCCTTTGTCTACCTACCACATGCCATTCGTTTACTGCGATCTGATCAGGGAAGCGCTTCTGGAGAAATTAGCCATGTGCAAGCACTTTCGAGTGCAATTG
>JBMYQA010000500.1:0-1121 GCA_049600855.1 Flammeovirgaceae bacterium
GGGTCGCACACGACAGACATCTAAGTGTCACGTGGCTAAACGAACTCATTTGGCTGATTTTGGTACATGATTTCATATTTTAATGGGCAAGTAGATTTCTCACATACCTTCGAACTGACAAAGTGAGCCTTGCTACATTAATGAATAGTCAGCGCTAATCTTTAATAACAATGTATAGAATAGCTTATAGAATAGTTTAATTGTATTATTCTAATGAATATTTGTGTTCAGGAAAGTCGATCTTGGAGGGGGAGAAAAGTGAATTTCTTACATGCACTGCACTACTACCTTTGAATTTATTTGGAACAAAGCCCAAAAGCCTCCGTTAATGAATGTAAATGATAACAAATGTAAATGCAAATTCTAACTAACTACCATTCACTAACTTTTAAACTCTTTGCACTATGAGCATGATTCGCACTGAATTCCTTGAGTGGCAAAAGCGCCTGCATAACCATCCTTTTTTTGGAAGATTAGATTCATTAGTAGTTTCGGGTACTGTTCAAGAAGCCTTTGCTTTTATTCCCTATATGGAGCACTTTGTTTACACGTTTAAAGATATGCTCATGGAAATGAGTGTGAAAGATTCGGATGATGCCTTGCAAAAAGCGGTAAATCATCATGCGGAAGAAGATTCAGAACATTGGGTGTGGTATATTCAAGATATCAATTTGTTAGAAATAGAAGGAGCGGTTAAGATGCTCTCTCGCATGGAATTATGGGGAGAGGAATGTGCCGTAGGGAGAGAGCTTGCCGCTGAGATGCTGTTCATCTGCAAAAACCTGCGAAATCCGTATCAGAAGATGTTGTACATTGATTGCATGGAAGCCACTTACCATGTGTTTTTGGCACATTTTCCCAAAGTGGCTAAGCATTTTGGCTATCACGATAGATTGGGCTATTTTGGCGATCAACACGCGGAAGATGAAATGGGGCATACACACATTCCTTGGCATCATTTACCTGCGTCAAAATATGCAGAACTTGAGCGAAACTTAAGTAAGAAATACGATTTAGCGCCCACAGAAACCTTGCGTTTTGTGCGGAAAACATTCCAATTATTTGATGAAATGTGGTATTTCTGGTTAGAGAAAGTAGATGAAAGCATTGATGCACATCGT
>JBMYQA010000501.1:0-975 GCA_049600855.1 Flammeovirgaceae bacterium
AGATGCTCTCGGAGAATTCTTCTACAAGCTCCAAACCAACAAAAAATTCTCGTCTTAATCCCTTTTACAGTGGAAGACGCTCTCGGAGTTTTATCGTGGCTGGAATCGAAAAAGTCAGTGAAGACGTCTTAATCCCTTTTATAGTGGAAGACCCTCTCGGAGTATAAACCGTTACATTTTCTTACATTTGTTACAAGTCTTAATCCCTTTTATAGTGGCCGACATGGAATGGAGACCCTCTCGGAGATCATTCACCAAATAAACACCAGCATATGATTCATGTCTTAATCCCTTTTGCAGTGGAAGACCCTCTCGGAGTTCATTAATGAGCTTAACTTGAATTATAAGCTTACTTAGTCTTAATCCCTTTTATAGTGGCCGCAGTGGAGCTGAAGACGCTCTCGGAGAAATCATGATATAGCTTTTGACTTCTTATTTCCAAGGTCTTAATCCCCTTTTACAGTGGCCGACATGGAATGGAGACGCTCTCGGAGGTTGAAAAAACTAGAATCATTATCTGAAGATAACACAGTCTTAATCCCTTTTACAGTGGAAGACGCTCTCGGAGAATGAAACCATCAATTGAAATTAAGGCAAAGATTAATGTCTTAATCCCTTTTACAGTGGAAGACGCTCTCGGAGATTCAAATACTGTATTTATGAGCCTTTGGTCAAAAGTAGTCTTAATCCCTTTTACAGTGGAAGACGCTCTCGGAGATGATTTCAGTAAATTTGGAGACAAAGAGAAATGGTCTTAATCCCTTTTACAGTGGAAGACGCTCTCGGAGTGATAGTGAAGTATATCCAGAGGTTTCAGCTAGCCTTGTCTTAATCCCTTTTACAGTGGAAGACGCTCTCGGAGACTAATGAAATGGCAGAAGCGGGCGAATACATCGTTTGTCTTAATCCCTTTTACAGTGGAAGACGCTCTCGGAGTAGATTATTACTCTTTGTTCTTTTTCCAAAAGAACGTCT
>JBMYQA010000502.1:0-838 GCA_049600855.1 Flammeovirgaceae bacterium
GCTCTTGGAGTTCATTTCCATCCTCATCTACTATCACGATTCGGGCATAGGCTTGGGGTTGGCCGCTCGTGACTTGGTTGATGATGGGGGTGAGTACGATTCCCATTCCACCACTGGAAAAGATGCCTGAACCTCCTTCAAACCCGCCATGGCCTATCGTGCCAAACTCTGGATTTGGATGCAAGGTCACATTCAAATCGGAGGAATTGAATTTGGAATAAACGCTTAGTTCAATCTTGTCTCCTTTATTTACACTCATCACCGTTGCTGGTCCCATAGTGCGACTGGCATTGCCGCCATTTAGTTGGGCAACGGCTGTGCCTGTATGTGCCCCTGCACCAATCAATCGGGTTTCGGATACATGCTCAAAACGCTCCTCTTCTGCTGTGGCATTCGCCGTTTCCATCGTAACTTCATATTCCGCACTTTCTTCTCTAAAGCTCAAGCGCAAATTGCCCAAATGATCTTTGTAGTGGTACTCTGACTTGAATTGGGATAAATTGCCCACACTGTCTACTTTGGGAAGGAATCGCCCTTCTTCGTGATGAATAAACGCTAGTTGGCCGTTTTGGTAGCTGAATTCTCCTAAATAGTCTGTTCTGCTGCTCATCACTCCATCTTCCCATACTTCTTTCCAAAGTTTGATGCCTGCTGCATCATAACCATAACGCACTTCTCCTTCCTCAGTCATCACTTTTGTGGGAAGATTCAGGTGGTTGTACTCCATACCTGAAAGCCCTTTGTTTTTATCTTCCACCAAACTGCCATTGGCATCATAATGGTATTCTTCCACTTGGGTACTGCAATACAATTGATCAATGTCCATAAAATCTCCTGC
>JBMYQA010000503.1:0-827 GCA_049600855.1 Flammeovirgaceae bacterium
TTGAATCCATGCTCGAAAGTTTCCTAACTTTCGAGTTTTAAGCAAGTTAGGAAACGTGCCACCATTGAATCAACGTTTCAAAACGTTGACTAGCATAATTGATGTATTTGATTATCAGAATCTTGCAAAACCATCGGGTAGAGAAGCCAAAAAGCTTATTCTTCAATCACTCTTTTGAAGGTTGTATCCAACAATACAGATTCCCATTTGCCATCTTCTACGATTCCTACGCGATAGCGGTAAGTGTCATCATCTATTTTTGTCCAAGTATCTCGAAATAGCGCATAACTTTCATCAATCTTATACTCGTATTGGTAATGCACCTGATTTTGATCTACTAAACAACTGCCTGTAGTAATTCCTCCAAAAATGTCAAATTCCCAAAACTTCATGGCATTATCTTTATCGTCCCATGCCCTAATGCCTTCATTTCGAAGTCCAAATTCCCTTTGACCTTGGTCGGTGTAACCGTACGTTTTCACTTTAATGATATTATGATCTAAGCCCCACTCGTATATAATTTCTTGCTTGAACTGCTTTCCGTCCAACCATTTCCCTTCGGCTACCCATTTTCCTCCAATGAGCTGCGAGATCGCTTCCATGGCTTCTTCTCGAGTTTGTTGTGCCTTGATTTGGTGAAAGCCCATGATCAATACCAAAATTAAAAGGAATAACTGCTTTTTCATGTTTAAACGATTGGATAAAGAAAATTTATTAAGCTGAGTGTATACCACAAGTGTATCAAACCAGTAATGCTCACTTTGTAAAAAGGCTTGCTATTCTGCAAAAAAGGCCTTTTTTGTCATGTCAACGTAAGCTGGGGGCGC
>JBMYQA010000504.1:0-726 GCA_049600855.1 Flammeovirgaceae bacterium
CTTTCGTCTTCATCTTTCTACTTTCTGCATTCCTCCATTTTACAAGGTTGGAAACGTGACAATGCTTTTTCAAGTAAGCCTTTCCAAACTTTCTGCATTCCTCCATTTTACAAGGTTGGAAACTTCTATATCATAGTTAAGATCTGTTAATTCATCCTTTCTGCGTTCCTCCATTTTACAAGGTTGGAAACAAGTATACGTAAGCGTATCAATCATTCCTTTTCTTTCTGCGTTCCTCCATTTTACAAGGTTGGAAACGTTTTATCTGCAACGCTAGTGTCAATGGTATTCTTTCTGCATTCCTCCATTTTACAAGGTTGGAAACGTGCTGCTTGAAATGCATCAAGATTTTCCTCTACTTTCTACATTCCTCCATTTTACAAGGTTGGAAACTTTATCACTTCGTGGATGTCGCTGTCTGCCATCTTTCTACATTCCTCCATTCCATGGCGGCCATCTTACAAGGTTGGAAGTATTAATTTTGTAATAGCCATCAATGGTAAATTCATTGATCTAAAAAAAAACACCATATTTTCCGATTATTCATTTTCTAATCGAGTATGTCATAAAGGGCGATCTAATAATATGATAGGTATTACGATTTTGAAGTAGTCGTTACTGAAATAATTGTTTTTTCATGAGATTTTCCTCGTTTTGGCATCATATTAGATTGTTAATTTTTCTCTTTCCTCCTAATAAAATCATTAGGTGAGTTCATGAAACACA
>JBMYQA010000505.1:0-687 GCA_049600855.1 Flammeovirgaceae bacterium
AAGCTCGCCGTTGGATTCGGGAAGATTTCAATCACCTGCTGAACCGTATCCACACAACCATTATCAGTCGTGATGCGAAGCGCTACCGTGTAAGTGCCCGGAGTCGCATAAGTGGTATTCGCCGTAACTCCTGTGGCATCCGCACTAAACGTCCCTGTGAAATCGAAATCCCATTCGTAGCTGGCAATGCTGCCTGTGGCCACACTGCTCGCACTCGCATCTAAATTCACCGTGCTATCGGCACACACATCACTAAAGGTGAAGCTCGCCGTTGGATTCGGGAAGATTTCAATCACCTGCTGAACTGTATCCACACAACCATTATCTGAGGTTATTCGCAAGGCTGCGGTATAGGTTCCTGCTGCTGGATAAATATGGTTAGTCGTTATGCCTGTTGCATCAGCGCTAAACGTTCCACTGAAATCAAAATCCCATTCGTAGCTTACAATCGAGCCACTGGCAATACTACTCGTGTTTGCATCAAAGGCCACTGTACTATCCGCACAAACATCACTAAAGGTGAAGGCTGCCGCTGGATTCGGGAAGATTTCAATCACCTGCTGAACGGTGTCGATACAGCCATTATCTGTAGTCACCCGAAGCGCTACCGTGTAAGTGCCCGGAGTCGCATAAGTTGTATTGGCCGTAACTCCTGTGGCATCCGCGCTAAAGGTTCCACTGAAATCA
>JBMYQA010000506.1:0-645 GCA_049600855.1 Flammeovirgaceae bacterium
ACAACAACAGCTGCATTGGGTAATTTATCTTTAATATAGCCTATAAACTCTCCCCTTACTGAAAAAATCCATGTATCTTTTCCATCTGGATCAATGAAAATAATAGGATTATCTTCAAATGAAGCATATGGACTTAAATAAGGGTATTTTGTAGTACTTGGATCGACAGCCAACCACTTACCTAAAATCGGGTTGTAAAGTCTAGCTCCAAAATCATAATGGTTCTTCGCAGCATCTTCATCTCTTGCCATCCCATTGAATCCATAACGGTAACTTTCATCTTCAAATTTACGTTCTTCCATCGACAATCCAAAAGGATAGTAGTCATTGGCCGTCACTATTTTTGCTTGGAAGTAGGCTACTAGTCCATCTTGGCCTTTGAGTACCGTGCTGTCAGCTGCTAGGGCCATTTGCTTGTTGTCGGTGATTACAGTGAGGACATTGCCTAAGTGGTTGCTTAACTCATAGCTTCGGCTACCTAAGGTCAAATGCCCTTCTTGGATGCCTTTGATGCTTTCCCCTCCAATCACTTCTTTGGTGCGGTACATCCCTACTCTGCTTGAACCATAAATGGCATATTCCCGCTCGATGTAATCCTTCTGTTCTGCTGCATCGTGATAGGTCCGGTAGGTTTCCATCACATTG
>JBMYQA010000507.1:0-642 GCA_049600855.1 Flammeovirgaceae bacterium
TTATCGCTGTTTAAGCTGCTATTGAGCAAATTGAGTAACCAAGAAGATTTGGTGGTGGGTACCCCCATTTCCGGGCGCAGCCATATGGATTTAGAAGGGATTGTTGGTGTATTTGTGAATACCTTGGCGATTCGTAGCCATCCTTTGGGTACTCAAACTTACCAAGCGTATTTATCAGAGGTGAAAAGTTTAGTGCTTTCGGCCTTCGAGCATCAGCATTATCAATACGAAGACTTAATTGATCAGCTCGCGCTAGCGCGAGATACGAGTCGCAATCCCTTGTTTGATGTGATGTTTTCTTATGCAACTGAAACGGAGTTGAACAAGGAAGCCGCTGGCGATTTGATTCGTCCATATCGTGCATCGGCCAAGGTTGATTCGAAGTTTGATTTGACGATGATGGTGGTAGAGGGAAAAAAGCAAGCCAGTATCAGCTTGAGTTATTCGACAAGCTTGTTTGATCGTTCCAGCATAGAGCAATTCTTAAGCTATTTTGATGTCATTATCGAATCGGTTCTATCCAATCCAGCAGTTCGGTTAGGATCAATCAGTTTATTATCTGATGAGGAAGAGGCGGCACAATTAGCCCTCAGTTCAGGCGAAAAGCTTGACTATGATGCAGGGCTTACGGTGTTGGATTTG
>JBMYQA010000508.1:0-626 GCA_049600855.1 Flammeovirgaceae bacterium
TGTCTAATGTCTTGTATCTTAACGTGAACTCGAGATTATAGTTGAAGTATCACATTGATAAACAGCAGGTTGTCGATTTGTTTTGAAAAAACCGAGCAGCTATCATAGTTGAAGTGACCTTGAAGCATAGGCGTTAAGAATTTTGACGGAGGATGCGGTTAAAAAAATTTCGCCTTTCATCGGCAGAGATGGCTGTCTGCTCTAGGTGGTAACTTCGAAATTTTTCAGCAATCCGCAGTCAAAGGCTGGGCGCCCCCATTTAACCTAGGCTTCACAGTCTTGATTTTTTGACGGTCCGCCGCTGCGGTACTTTTTCATCAAGTACCCACAGTCCGCGAACTGCTTCAAAGGAAGAAAACTTGTTATAGTAGGTGGCCCCTGCAGCCAAGGCCGCGTTTTTGACCAGTGGCAACCGACCCTGTGATCAAGTTTGGCCCCGGCCATGCAAGGCTTCATTATTGGCGATGGCATGTCCAATCCCGTTTAAGAGAGTCCCTCCAGTGAAATGGCCGGGCACGGGCCATTTAAAATGTTTTTTTCAAACCTAACGACATCCTGATGAAAAAGGGCAAAAAAAGTAAAAAGGACAGTATGTTCGAACTGAAGAACCGCAATGCGGCCGGCGT
>JBMYQA010000509.1:0-535 GCA_049600855.1 Flammeovirgaceae bacterium
TGAAATGGCTGAAGAGCATAACACGATTTATGTAAATACAGAAGGTATTTCAGGACAAGTAAAGCGCTTTAACTCAGGCGTTAAAGCTTTCTTAGAGCGAATTAATCGCAAATAGTGTTGCAGTTATTCTTATGGAAAAAACAATTGAAAATCTGTCATTTTGAGCTTGCGAAAAAACTAAAAATTGCTGCAAATAGCGTTGAGGTATTACTAGAAGTCTTTTACAAGTGCATATAAGAGCGAGTTTCTTAGATGATTCATATCTATACTAGTTAAAGGACTAAAAAACTAGGTGTTCTATAACTAATTGATAGATTTGTAACTCAAGGCGGTTACCGAAAAGCCAACATAGAGTAGGTAAAATTATGAGTAATTTTCTTATGAAAGCATCAAAAAAACGAAAAGTATCTAACTTAACTAAGTTGACAAAAGCGCAGCAAGCAACAATTAAAGGTGGGATGAATAAGTCCCAATTAATTGATCGATAGTAATACTACTTTGTCACTTTAAATTTTAGGTTTATACCTATCTAAGT
>JBMYQA010000510.1:0-510 GCA_049600855.1 Flammeovirgaceae bacterium
AAAATTTACAGCACGTAAAAACATATTTTTCATTTTGTTAGCTTTAGAAGTATTCCAATTGTTAATGCTATCACTCCCACCATTGTTAAAAGCAGATGCATTTTGAAACATTCCTGTAAAATCAGTTACACTTGAGGTGTTCCACGAACCAATATCTTGATTGAATTTTTTTGTATTTCTAAACATTTGAAACATTGTAAAAACTCTTGAGGTATTCCAATTACCAATATCTTGATTGAACTTATCGGCTCCCAAAAACATTGTTGAAAAAGAAACGGCTCGACTAGTATCCCAACCACTTATGTCTTGGTTGAATTTTTTGGCATTATAGAACATTCCCCAATACCATTTATTTTTACTCATGTCCCAGCCACTAATGTCTTGATTAAATTTTCTAGCACCTTTAAACATTTCAGATGTCACAACTGCACTGCTCATATCCCAGTAACCAATGTCACCATTAAAACTTTTCTTGTTATAAAAAACTCTATTGAAATTTACTACTTGGCC